>JANXRY010000125.1 GCA_025356635.1 Gammaproteobacteria bacterium | reverse complement strand
TGGCGATGATGGGCAGCGGCACCGCCCGCGGCGACGATCGCGCGCAGGCGGCGGCCGAAGCAGCGATCAGCAATCCGCTGCTGGACGAGGTCAACCTCGCCGGCGCCAATGGCGTGCTGGTCAACATCACCGCCGGCCCGGACTTCACCATGCGCGAGTTCGATGAAGTCGGCCGCATCATTGAGGAATTCGCCTCCGAGGACGCGACCGTGGTCATCGGCACCGTGCTCGATACCAACATGGCCGACGAGGTCCGGGTGACCGTGGTCGCTACCGGCCTGAACCGCAGCGCCCTGCGCCAGCCCGTCCGCACCACCGGCGAGCCCATGCGGGAAGTGATCCGGCAACCGGTCAAGCTGGTCCGGAACGGCAGCACCGGCATGCCGGACTACGACAGCATTCCCGACCGCGTTCCGGCGCCTGCCTACAACCCGGGTCTGCGTGCCCGAACGGGCGCTGATTCCGCCGCCGGAACCGCCTTGGCCGACTCGACCCCGGACAACGGTTATCTTGATATTCCGGCCTTCCTGCGTCGCCAGGCCGACTGATCGTTCTGCCCCCGGTTCCCTAGGCCGGGGTTGTGGTTCCGACTTTGCCCGCCGGAAGGATCCGGCGGGCTTTCTTTTTTCCGGCGTGGAACCATCATCGGTAGCGCTGGGTCACAAATCCGGAAAATCCTTGTTAAATAGAGGCTTGGGGGCTTGATACAGGGCTGGCTTCGGGTAGCCTGTGCTATGCTCAGAAACGTTTATGTTCTCTCCCTGTTTGGAAAACGCATCTAGATGCTCAGGCAACGCACCCTCAAGAACGTGATCCGCGCCACTGGCGTGGGCCTGCACAGCGGCCAGAAGGTCTACATGACCCTGCGCCCGGCGGCGCCGGATACCGGCATCGTGTTCCGCCGTACCGATTTCACCCATCCGGTTGAAGTCAAGGCGCAGGCGGAATTGGTCGGGGACACCAGCCTCTGCACGGCCTTGGTCCAGGGTGGAGTGCAGATCAAGACGATCGAACATTTGTTGTCTGCGTTTGCCGGGCTGGGCATCGACAACGCCTACGTCGACTTGTCGACCGCCGAAGTGCCGATCATGGATGGCTCGGCCGGCCCCTTCGTGTTCCTGCTGCAGTCGGCCGGTATCGAAGAGCAGAACAAGGCCAAGCGCTTCATCCGTATCAAGCAGCCGATCCAGGTTGAGGACGGCGACAAATGGGCCCGCTTCGAGCCGTTCGACGGCTTCAAGGTCGGCTTCACCATTGATTTCAAGCATCCGGCTTTCGAAAAGTCGGTGTCCAGCGCCGAGATCGATTTCTCGACTACTTCCTTCGTCAAGGAAATCAGCCGCGCCCGCACTTTCGGTTTCATGAAGGACATCGAATACCTGCGCGAACGCAATCTGGTGCTGGGCGGTTCGATGGACAACGCCATCGTGCTCGACGATTACCGGGTGCTCAACGACGACGGACTGCGTTACGAAGACGAGTTCGTGAAGCATAAAATATTGGATGCGATCGGCGACCTGTACCTGCTCGGGCACAGCCTGATCGGTGCGTTCTACGGTTATAAATCCGGCCACGCGCTCAACAACAAGCTGCTCCGGGCCCTGCTGGCTCAGCAACCAGCCTGGGAATACGTGACCTTCGAGGATGAGGACGCCGTCAGTTCAGCGCCCATTTCCTACGCCCATCCGGCACAGGCCCTGTAATCGCCTTGACCGCGTGACGGGCGTCCCGACCAAGGACATTTGTCCTTTACTTAACGACCATTTAACGGGCTTGCCGTCGGCATGGGGCAGAATGCGGCCATAAGTGGTTCAAGGCACGGACGCCAGCTTCAATAACTGAGCCCGTAGATCTGGGTCCTCTACAGATCGGGCGGCCATTCGCAGTGATTCGCGGACGGCTTGGGTGAGGGGTTTGCCGACTGCATCCGGGCTTGCCGGAGTGGGAGGTACGATTTTAACGACCAGCGTGCGGGCCGGATGGCCAGCCGCGGCGGCCGCGTCCAACAGGACATCGGCCATCAGCCGCAGCTTGCTCTTCCAGACCGGCGTGCTGACTAGGAAAACCAGTCTGTCCTTATCCGCGTTGGCCAACCGGCATTGCCCGGCCAGTGCGGCGGGCAGACTCTCACGCAGCACCCCGTCCAGCCCGTCGAGCATCCTGGCGCGCTGGATCAACGGGCCCAGACCTCCTTCCGCCGCCGCTTGCAGTGGCGAGGGTAGGGGGCCCGGACCGGAGGCGGCGCGGGACAACGAGCGAGTGCGTTTAGACATGGTCAATATCATCATCGTATCCAAATTCCTCCGCTCGCCGGTGAAGTTGTCATTCGGACAGCCGAAGGTTGTCTTGAGCGCCTCGGCGATCGTACTTGGGCTGCTGGGAGTAGCGTTCGGCGCCGGCTTCGTGATCCGCAGCGCCGATGGCGGCGCGGTCTCGGAACTGTCCCGTGTCAAGCAGGATCTTTCGCGTCAGCAAGCGGCGCTGGTTGGCGCGCGCGAAGATGCGCAGCGCGAGATCAACGCCATTGCCGCGCGGGTGGGCGAGTTGCAGGCCCAGGCCAATCGCCTCAATGCCCTCGGCGAGCGCCTGACGCACGACGGTAAGCTCAGCGATGGTGAGTTCAAGTTCGACCGCGTCCCCGGCATGGGCGGCGACGAAGAAGTCAGCGATGTGCCGGCCGGCGATCTGCTCAAGAGCCTGGATGCCCTGCAACTCCAGTTCAATCAGTCCGGCAGCCAGCTCTCGGTACTTGAGTCGATGATGTACAACCAGCAATTGCAACTCAGCGCGCTGCCCACTTCGCGGCCGGTGCCCGGCTTCATTACCTCTGGCTTTGGAACCCGTGCCGACCCGTTCAGTGGCGGCCAGGCCCACCACATGGGTATCGATTTCGACGCCAACTACGGCGATCCGGTCCGTGCCGCGGCCGGCGGCGTTGTGGTGTTCTCCGGCGTCAAGACCGGCTTTGGCAACGTGGTCGAGATCGACCATGGCAATGGCTACAGCACCCTCTATGGCCACAATTCCTCGCTGGTTGTTCGCGTTGGCGACATCGTTCGGCCTGGTCAGGTCCTGGCCAAGGCTGGCTCCACCGGCCGCTCGACCGGCCCGCATGTCCACTTCGAAGTCCACGTCAACGGCCAGCCGGTCAACCCACGCAAGTTCCTGGAACAAGTCCACGGCTGAACCGCCTGGTTGAGACAAAACCCGCAGTTGATTTCGCCCGACCAGCCCACACGTTAAACTAGCCGGCCATCCGCGAGGATGGCCGCTGTCGTTTCAGCCCGGCCGTCTCGCGCCGCGCCAGCGCGGCTTCCTTTTCCTTTTTCGGCCCTACCATGCTCAACAGTCTGCTTACCCGCATCTTTGGCAGCCGCAACGAACGCCTGCTGCGCCAGTTCCAGAAAAACGTCGCCCGCATCAACGCCTTCGAGCCCGAGCTGGAAAAGCTCGACGATGCCGCGTTGACCGCCAAGACCGAGGACTTCAAGCGCCGTCTTGCCGAAGGCGCGACTCTTGACCAGATCCTGCCCGAAGCCTTCGCGGTTTGCCGCGAAGGCTCGCGCCGCGTGCTCGGCTTGCGTCATTACGATGTGCAGATGATTGGCGGCATGGTGCTGCATTCGGGGCGCATCTCGGAAATGCGCACCGGCGAAGGCAAGACCCTGGTCGCGACGCTGCCCGTGTATTTGAACGCGCTGGCCGGCAAGGGCGTGCACGTGGTTACCGTCAACGATTATCTGGCCAAGCGCGACGCTGCCTGGATGGGCAAGCTCTACAACTTCCTGGGCATGAGCGTTGGCGTGGTCGTGCCGAACATGCCGCACGCGGACAAGCGCGGCGCTTACGCCGCCGACATCACCTACGGCACCAACAACGAATACGGTTTCGATTACTTGCGCGACAACATGGCGCTGGCCAAGGACGACCGTTTCCAGCGCGGCCTGAATTTCGCCATCGTTGACGAAGTCGACTCGATCCTGATCGACGAAGCGCGCACGCCGCTGATCATCTCCGGCCAGGGCGACGAATCGCCCGAGCTGTACGTGCGCGTCAACAAGATTGTGCCGCGCTTGGTGAAGCAGGACAGCGAGGAAGGCGAGGGCGACTTCTGGGTCGACGAAAAACAGAAACAAGTGCATCTGTCCGAAACCGGCATGGAGCACGCCGAAGATCTGCTGCGCCGCGATGGCATCCTTGCCGAGGGGGATGGTTTGTACAGCGCCAACAATTTGGCTGTCGTCCACCATCTCAATGCCGCGTTGCGCGCGCATGCGCTGTTCCAGCGTGATGTTGACTACATCATTCGCGATGATGAAATCATCATCGTCGACGAATTCACCGGTCGCACCTTGCAGGGCCGGCGCTGGTCGGATGGCCTGCACCAGGCAGTCGAAGCCAAGGAAGCCGTGCCGATCCAGCGTGAGAACCAGACGCTGGCTTCGATCACCTTCCAAAATTATTTCCGCATGTACGCGAAGTTGTCGGGCATGACCGGCACCGCCGACACCGAGGCCTACGAATTCCAGACGATCTACGGCCTGGAAGTGGTGGTGATCCCGACCCATCGGCCGATGGTGCGCAAGGACCATTCCGACTTGGTTTATCTCAGCCGCGACGCCAAATACGACGCGGTGCTCGAAGATATCAAGGATTGCTATACGCGCGGCCAGCCGGTGCTGGTCGGCACGACTTCGATCGAAACATCGGAAATGCTCGCCGAAAAGCTCGCCAAGGCTGGCGTCCCGCACGAAGTGCTCAACGCCAAGCAACACGAGCGCGAAGCGCAGATCGTCGCCCAAGCCGGGCGCCCGAAAGCGGTCACGATCGCCACCAACATGGCCGGTCGCGGCACCGACATCGTGCTCGGCGGCTCGCTTGAATCCGAATTGCAGGCTTTGGGCGAAAATCTTTCCGAACTTGAGAAAGCGCGGACCAAGGCCGAGTGGCAGGAGCGCCATGACGAAGTGATTTCGCTTGGGGGTTTGCACATCGTCGGCACCGAGCGGCACGAATCGAGGCGCATCGACAACCAGTTGCGCGGCCGCTCCGGCCGCCAGGGCGACCCGGGCTCTTCGCGCTTCTACCTGTCGCTGGAAGACAACCTGATGCGCATCTTCGCCGCGGAATGGGTGAAGACCGCCATGCGCCGGATGGGCATGAAGGAGCACGAAGTAATAGAGTCCGGCCTGGTCACCAAGCAGATCGCCAATGCCCAGCGCAAGGTCGAGGCGCACAACTTCGACATCCGCAAGAACTTGCTCGACTTCGATGACGTCGCCAACGACCAGCGCAAGGTGATCTATCAGCAGCGCAATGAACTGCTTGAATCGGAGTCGGTGCAGGAAGCGATCGACGCCATTCGCGAGGACGTATTCATCGACCACGTGCGCCGTTATGTGCCCGAGCATTCGATTGATGAGCAATGGGATATCCCCGGCCTGGAGCGTTCTCTGTTCGACGATTTCGGCGTGCAGGTGGACATCAAGGCCTTGCTGGCGGCCAGCCATGAGCTTGACGATGCCGGCATCGCCAAGCATGTGGTCCAGGCTGCGCACGAGCATTTCGCCCGCCGCGAAGAGCAGATCGGACCGGAAGTCGCGCGGCATCTGGAAAAACACCTGATGCTCAACGTGCTCGACCAGAGCTGGAAGGAGCATCTGGCGCGCATGGATTACCTGCGCCAGGGCATCCACCTGCGCGGCTATGCGCAAAAGCAGCCCAAGCAGGAATACAAGCGCGAGAGCTTCGAACTGTTCTCGGAAATGCTCGAGCGGGTCAAGCGCGAAGTCACCACGCTGCTGGCACGCGTGCGCATTCGTAGCGAGGAAGAAGTGGCGGCGATGGAATCGGCCGAGCGCCAGCGACTCGAGGCGCAGGGCCGGCGCATGCAGTTCCAGCATCCCGAAACCGGCGGCCTGGGTGCCGACGAGGAAGCGGCGCAGGTGCAGGCACAGGCGGCAGCTGCCGCCCAGGCGCGGGCGCAACGCGTTGATGCCAAGATCGGTCGCAATGATCCCTGCCCCTGCGGTTCGGGCAAGAAATACAAGCAGTGCCACGGTCAACTGAGTTAGTAACGTGCGACGACGGGCGACGGCATTCGTTTTGAGTCGTCGCCCGATACCGGCTTGGTCAAAATGAATGCCGACGCCCGGCGAAATGCCATTCACGTCGTCGCGGCCGTCATTACCGACGTCCGTGGCCGCGTCCTGCTTGCGCGGCGTACCGCTGGTCGCGACCTGGCCGGCGCTTGGGAATTCCCGGGCGGCAAAGTCGATCCGGGGGAGACTGCGTATCAGGCCCTCGAGCGCGAACTACACGAGGAACTGGGCATCCGCATCGATGCGATCACGCCCTTGATCGCCGTGCCGCAGGCCTATCCGACGAAGCGGCTGATCCTCGATGTCTATCGGGTGGACGCCTATCGGGGCAAACCACAGGGCCGCGAAAAGCAGGCGTTGGCCTGGTCGCCGCTGGACAAGCTGGCGACCTATCCGATGCCGCCGGCGGACCGTCCTGTCGTGGCTCTGCTCACGCAGCCTGATCGCTATCTGATCACGCCGGATGTGGGCATGGACCGAAAAAAATTCCTGCAAGATGTGGAGCGTGCGCTCGCCGCCGGCATCCGGCGCATCCAGTTGCGCACCAGCCCGCGCGACGATTTTCCGGCGCTCGCTGCCGAAGTGCAGGCGCGCTGCCGCACTCACGATGCGCAGCTACTCATCAACGCCGACATCGGGCTCGCCAGGAAACTGAGATGCGGCGTCCACCTGCTTGCCTCACAGCTCGCTGAGCTGCACGACCGACCGTTGCCACCTGGCCAATTTGTCGCAGCTTCGTGCCATGACGATGTCGAATTACGCAACGCCGAAGCCCTTGGCGTGGATTTCGTGGTGCTTGGGCCGGTGGCGGCGACGCCCAGTCATCCCGAGCGCGCGCCGCTCGGTTGGAAGCAATTCGCGGCCTTGCGCGAAACGGTATCGCTGCCGATCTACGCGCTTGGCGGCATGACGACCTCCGACCTGCGCGACGCGCATCGTCATGGTGCGCAAGGCATCGCGGCCATTCGCGGGCTGTGGCCGGCTTAGATCGCGAGTTCCCGGTAGCGACGATCCAAGTGCGCCACCGCCTGTTCCAGATCGGCCGGCACGCCATCGTTGACGATCACATCGTCGGCCAAAGCCAGGCGTTGCTCGCGGCTCGCCTGCGCGGAGATCATCCGCTCCGCCAGCGTCGCATCGATGTTGTCGCGCGTCAGTAGTCGCGACTCTTGCAGCGATAGAGGTACGTCGATCACCAGCACGCGTTGCAGCCAAGGATAGTTCGCGCGGCCACCGCCTTCGGCCAGCAAAGGAATGGCCGCCAGCGCATAAAGACCGGGCGCCTTGGCGCACTGTTGCTTCAATCGTTCGCGGATGCCCGGATGAGTGATTTCTTCAAGTGCCCGACGGGTGCCGGCATCGGCGAATACGCACTTCCGCAAGCGCACACGATCGAGTTGGCCGTTTGCCAGCAGTATGCCGCTGCCGAACCGATCGACGATCTTGGCCAATGCCGGTTGCCCGGGTGCAACGATCGCGCGGGCGGCAATATCTGCATCCGCAACGAAAACTCCCAAGCGCTCGAAGGCCGCCGTCGCCGCCGTCTTGCCCGACGCCACGCCGCCGGTGATGGCGACCACGAAGCCGGCCATTTCAGCCGTGCAACGCCCAGTTCATGTATTCGGCCAGCCAGTCAGCGCCGGAAATGAATTGCAGCCAGCCGGCAATGGCGAGAAAGGGTCCAAATGGAATAGGCGTGGCCCGGTCGCGGCCCTTGGCGAACAGCCAGATCGTGCCGATGACAGCCCCCACCAGCGACGACAGTAAAAGTATTGGCAAGATGGCTTTTATGCCACACCAGGCACCGAGTGCCGCCAGCAGTTTGAAGTCACCGTAACCCATGCCTTCCTTGCCGGTGGCCAGCTTGAACAGCCAATACACGCTCCACAGGCTCAGATACCCGACTGCAGCCCCGACAATGGCGGAGACCGGGTCGACGAACATCGTCACGATACTGGCGAGCAGGCCCAGCCAGAGCAGGGGATAGGTCAGTTCGTCAGGAAGCAGTTGGGTGCGCAGATCGATACCCGACAACGCAATCAGAATGGCGGTGAATACCAAAGCTAGCCCGCCCTCCCAGCCGGCGCCGAATCGCCAGACGCAGGTCGCGAACAACAGGCCGGTGAGTAACTCCACTGCCGGGTATTGCCAACTTATTGCTGCCTTGCAACTGCGGCATCGGCCGCGCAAGGCAACGAAGCTGAGCAAGGGAATATTCTCCCAGGCCGCTAGCTTGTGACCGCACTGCGGGCAGTGCGAGGCCTCGATGACGATGCCCGGCGGAGCTGGTTCGTAGGGCTCGGAGAGATTGAGCAGCTCGCGGCTGTCGCGTTTCCAGCGCCATTCCAGCCGGCGCGGCAGGCGCAGGATCACGACATTGAGGAAGCTGCCGAGTAGCAGTCCAAAAGCGAAGGCGGCCAGTATGGCCGCCCTCGGATCATCGAACAGGGGTTCGAGCATCCCGCGTCAGATGGTCGCGGCGAGCTTGAAGATCGGCAGGTACATGGCAACCACCATGCCGCCGATCAGCGTACCCAAGATCACCATGATGAACGGCTCGAGCAAGCTGGCCAGGGCGTCTACGGCATTGTTGACTTCCTGCTCGTAGAACTCGGCCAGCTTGAACAGCATCGTGTCGAGCGCACCGGCCTCTTCGCCGATTGCCGTCATCTGCACGACCATGTGCGGGAAGATTCCGACCTGCTTCATCGCCATGTTCAGCGAATAGCCCACCGACACGTCGTCGCGGATGCGCTTGATCGCCTCGCCGTAAATGATGCTGCCGGTGGCGCCGGAGCAGATGTCCAGCGCTTCCACCAGCGGTACGCCGGCCTTGAAGGTCAGGCCCAGGGTACGCACGAAACGAGCGATCGCCGATTGATGCAGGATCTGTCCGATCACCGGCAGCCGGAGCATGAATCGGTCCATGAACTCCCGCACTTTGGCCGAACGCTTGAACAGGGCGAGATAGGCGAACACCAAGCCGATCATCGAACCGAATATTGCCCACCACCAGGCCACCATGAAGCGCGAGGCGTAGACATACATCATGGTGAAGGCGGGTAATTCGGCACCGAAGTTGGCGAACACCGCCTCGAACTGCGGAATCACGAAAATCAGCAGGATCGATGAGACCAGGATCGCGATGGCGACCACGCCGGCCGGGTAGAACAGGGCCTTGCGGATCTTGCCTTTCAGCGCCTCGATGCGCTCCTTGTAGGTGGCAAGGGTGTCGAGCACGGTATCGAGCACGCCCGCGCCTTCACCTGCCCGGACCAGGTTGCGGAACAGGTCGTCAAACTGCAGTGGATGCCGGCCCAGTGCCTCGGTCAGGGTGGTACCACCAGCGACCGTGGCACCGATGTCTTCGATCATGGTCTTCATGCGCGGGTTTTTCTGGCCGCCGGCAAGGATCTCAAAGCTTTGCACCATTGGCACACCCGACTGCAGCATGGTGGCGATCATGCGGGCGAAGATGGTGACTTCCAGCGAACTGATGCGGCTGCCTGAGGCACCGAACAATGGCTTGGGTTTGGTCTTGACGACGGTGGGATTGATGCCCTGTTTGCGCAATTCGGCACGCACCAGGTTGGCGTTCTTGGACGAAGTCTCGCCCTTCATCTTCACGCCGCGTTTGTCGGTGCCTTCCCAGACGAACATCTGGAATGGGCTTTCTCGCTTCGCGGTGGCTACGGCTCGGGTGGTTGCCATGGCTTAGTCCTTGGTCACGCGGTTCATTTCGGCAAGGCTCAGGACACCGTCCCGAACCTTCTTCAACGCAGATTGGCGCAAATCACGAATGCCCGAACGCTGGGCAGCCTCGGCGATCTGCAAGGCATTGCCGCCCTCGAGCACGATCCGCTGGATTTCCTCGCTCAGCGGCATTACCTGGTAGATGCCAACGCGGCCTTTGTAGCCTTCGTTGCAATCCGGGCAGCCGACCGGCTCGAAAATTTTCACGCCAGCCTTGATTTCTTCGGCGGTGAAGCCCTCGGCAAGCAAGGCATTGTCGGGCAGGTGGAGCTCTTTCTTGCAATCGTGCAGGCGGCGCGCCAGGCGCTGGGCGATCACCAGGGTTACCGAGCTGGTGATGTTGTAGGGCGCGACGCCCATGTTCATCAAGCGCGAAATCGTTTGGGGCGCGTCGTTGGTGTGCACGGTGGACAGCACCAAGTGGCCGGTCTGCGCCGCCTTGATGGCTATTTCAGCGGTCTCCAGGTCACGAATCTCACCCACCATGATCACATCCGGATCCTGGCGCAGGAAGCTGCGAAGGGCGACCGCGAAGGTCATGCCTTTCTTGATGCTCACCTGCACCTGGTTGATGCCCGGCACCCGGATTTCGACCGGATCCTCGGCGGTGGAGATATTGCGTTCATCGGTATTGAGGATGTTCAGGCCAGTGTAAAGGGAGACTGTTTTTCCCGATCCGGTCGGGCCAGTCACGAGGATCATGCCGTAGGGTTTTGCGAGCGCCTGCAGGTACAGCTGCTTCTGCTCATCTTCGTAGCCGAGTCGGTCGATGCCGAGCTTGGCCGCCGAGCCGTCAAGCAGACGCAGCACGATCTTTTCGCCGAACAGAGTCGGGCAGGAACTGACACGAAAGTCCATCTGCTTGGTCTTCGACACATTCAGTTTGATACGGCCATCCTGCGGCACTCGGCGTTCGGCGATATCCAGCTGCGCCATGACCTTCAGGCGCGCGGAGATGCGCGGGTGCAGCTTCACCGGTGCCTTGGCCATCGAACGCAGGATGCCGTCCATGCGCATGCGCACGCGGAAGTCGTTTTCGTAGGGTTCGAAATGAATGTCCGAGGCGCCGCGCTTGATCGCATCCAGCAACACCTTGTTGACGAATTTCACTACCGGCGTGTCATCGGCCTTGACGTCCAGCGAGGCATCGACCGTGTAGTCCTCATCGCCGGACGCCGCCTCCAGGTTGTCGAGACCTTCGTCGTCGTCCATGTTCTGGCCGAGGTCGTCGCCGACCATCAGCGCTTGGTCAATGGCCCGGCGCAGCCTTTCGTCGTCGACCAGGATCGGCTCGACGGTCAGATTGGCGGCAAACTTGATGTCGTCCAGAGCACGGATGTTGGTCGGGTCGGAGATCGCCACGAACAGCCGGTTGCCGCGCTTGAACAGTGGCAGCGCGTGATGTTTCTGAATCAGTTCCTCGTTGACCAGCTTCACCGCGAAATAGCGTTGATCCATTGCGCCGGCATCGAACAGGGGCATGCCGAACTCGATGCTCTGCGCCGCGGCGATATGCGCCTGAGTCGCCAGTCGTTGTTCCAGGAGGTAGACGTGGATCTGCTTCTTGGCGTTCCCGGCCTCGTCGAGCGCCCGGCGCGCATCGCCCTCGCTCAACACGCCGTCTTGCACCATGCGGCGGGTGATGCCGGTAATTCCCACCAGACTATTGGATGTGGCCACGCTCATGCAGGACTTTCCCTAGTAGCGCTAGGACTTTACCCCAAATTCCTAAGGTGTTGTAGGAGGGCCCTCCAGGCCCGAATCTACCCCTGAAGATCGGCCTCAGGCAAAACCACGGCCCGATCTACCCGGTTATGATGAACGCAGCCCCCGTCCGGACTGCCCATGCGCCTGTCCCTGATCCTCCCCGCCAAGAACGAGGCCGAAGGCCTGCGCCGGACGTTGCCCGGTATCCGCGAGCTCCTGCCCGGCGCGGAGATCCTGGTCGTGGACGACGGCTCGACCGATGCGACCGCCGCCATTGCTCGTGAACATGGCGCCACGGTACTGGGCTCGCCCTATTCCATGGGGAACGGTGCCGCCATCAAGCGCGGTGCCCGCGCCGCCACCGGGGACGTGCTGGTTTTCCTGGATGCCGATGGCCAGCACGATGCTGCCCTGATCCCACGCCTGCTGGCCCGCCTGGATGAGGGCTACGACATGGTTGTTGGCGCGCGTGGCTGGGACGGCCAGGCCAGCGTCGGCCGGGGCCTGGCCAATGGCCTGTACAACCGCATCGCCAGTTGGATGACCGGCCACCCCGTGCGCGACCTGACCTCGGGCTTCCGGGTAGTACGCGCCAACAAGTTCCGCGAATTCCTGCATCTGCTGCCGAATGGATTTTCCTACCCGACCACGATCACGATGGCGTTCTTCCGCAGCGGCTACGCCGTGGCCTACGAGCCGATCCCGGTGGCCCAGCGCCTGGGCAAGAGCCACATCCGGCCGATGCGCGATGGCCTGCGCTTCCTGTTGATCATTTTCAAAATCGCCACCCTGTATTCGCCAGTCAAGCTGTTCGCGCCAGCCGCAGTTTTCTTCGCCAGCATGGGCTTCGCGCTTTACGCCTACAACTGGCTGCAGAACGGCAGATTCACCAATATGAGTGCTCTCCTGCTCAGCGCTTCGGTGATCATTTTCCTGATTGGCCTGATCTCGGAACAGATCACGGCATTGACCTACCGCCGGGATGGATGAGGTCACCGATCGCCGGCCGTGGGCGCTACTGGTGACCCGCAATTTCCCGCCGCTGCTTGGCGGCATGGAGAAGCTCAACGAACATGTCCTAGCCGAACTGGCCGGCGAGTGGCGGGTGGCCCTGGCTGGCCCCGCCGGTTGCGCGGCGCATGCGCCTGGCGCGGAGGCGATTGCTGAAACCAATTTGAAGCCGTTGCCGGTCTTCCTGCTCGGCACGGCTTGGCGCGCACTCCGGTCGGCCAGGCGGCATCGACCGCGACTGGTGATCGCCGGCAGTGGTCTGGCGGCACCGATGGCCTGGTTGGCCGCGCGCGCCAGCGGCGCCAAGTTCGCCGTCTACCTGCACGGCCTCGACGTGATCGCCCCAAGCATCATCTATCAGCATCTGTGGCTGCCGTTCATCCGCGCCGCCGACCTGGTGCTGGTCAACAGCGGCAACACCGCCGGGCTGGCGCAGGGACGCGGCGTGCGTGCCGAACGCGTCCGCGTCCTGCATCCGGGCACGAATCTCCCGGATCTCGATGCCGGCGCCGGTGCGGTATTCCGTCGCAAGCACGACTTGGGCGCAGCACCGGTGCTGCTTTCAGTCGGTCGCCTGACCCGCCGCAAAGGGCTCGCGGAATTTGTCGCGCGTGCGCTGCCCGCGATCATCGCGCAACGACCCGACGCCAGGCTGGTGGTGATCGGCGCCGAGGCCGGCGATGCCCTTCACGGGCACGGCGGCGGTGAGCGCGAGCGCATCCTCGCGGCCGCGCGAGAAAACGGCGTCGAAATGTCCCTGGTGTTCCTTGGCAGCTGCGACGAAGCGACGCTGTCGGCGGCCTACCAGGCGGCCCGCGTACATGTCTTTCCGGTGCTCGACCTGCCCGGCGACGTCGAAGGTTTTGGCATGGTCGCCCTGGAATCGGCCGCGCACGGACTGCCGACGGTAGCCTTCGCCGTTGGTGGCGTCCCCGATGCGGTGGCGCCGCCCACGACCGGCATGCTGGTCGCGAGCGGCGACTACGATCGCTTCGCCGCCGCAGTGATCAACGAGTTGGCGGCAGACCGGGATTTCGGGCGCACGGCTGCTTGCCGGGCATTTGCCGCCGGCAAGGCTTGGCCGGCATTCGGCGCCCGCCTGCGCGCCCTGGCGCGGGAGTGCACCGGTGACTGACATGGCCAATCCGCGCCAGCCGCACGCAGTGCTCGACCTCGATTCCAGGCGCTGGAAAGCGCTGAAGATCGAACGCTTGCTCGAACTCGATCGGCGCCCCGGGCCGTTGCGCTTGCTTGAAGTCGGCACCGGCTCTGGTGGCATTGCCCACTATTTTGGCACTCATCCCAGCGGACGCTTCGACGTTGAAGCCGTCGATGTCGTCGACAACCGACTGGTCACCGAAGGTTACCGCTATACCGCCGTCACCGATGTCCGGCTACCTTTCCTGGACGACAGTTTCGATGTCGTCCTGAGCAATCACGTTATCGAGCACGTCGGAGACGCCGCGCAGCAACGTGCCCACCTGTTCGAACTCAAGCGCGTCCTGCGCCCCGACGGTGTCGGCTATCTGGCCGTGCCGAATCGCTGGATGCTGGTTGAGCCGCACTACCGGCTCATTTTCCTCAGCTGGCTGCCACGGCGCTGGCGGAGCGCTTACTTGCGGATGTCCGGCAAGGGAAATATCTACGACTGCGAGCCGCTGCAGTCCGGAGAACTGGATCGGTTGTTGTGCGATTGTGGTTTCGCGAGCGAGGATCTGGGCCCAGCGGCGCTCAAACAGACCTTCCTGATCGAGCGTCCGGGCCGAATGACGACACGCGTCGTCAATGCTATCCCGGATGCGCTCATAGGTACATTCGGCTGGGTGATTCCCACGCTCATCAGGCGATTTTGCCATTCCCCTTAGAGCCAGCAGTGCCCTGCAGGGTGAGCAAGGTCTCAAGCGTGCGCCCGGCGATTTCCGACCAAGCGTATTCGGTCGGGGCATCGACCAACATCGGATGTGACAGCTGGAAGTCGATTGCACGAGCCAGATCGGTAGCGTCTTCGGAACGACAAAGCGCGGCACCTAGTTGCGCCGCCTGGATCGGAAAATTCGAAGCGAAGTTTGGCGAATCGGTGGACGCCAACGGCCGACGGCACAGGAGGAATTCGGCGATCTTGCAGGACGCGCCCATGTCCATGAATTGGCTACGCCGATAGGGCACGGCCACCACGTCGCAGGCGTTGATGTAGGACGGCATTTGCGCATGCGCGACCATGCCGCGGTAGTCGATCCAGGGCTTGTCCAAGTCGACGACATCGTTGCGCTTACCGCAGATTAGCAAGCGGATACTCGGCCATTTCTGCGCCAACGAGGCCACGGCGGCGCTGAGATCCTGTACGCCGCGATCCGGTTCCATACCACCAAAATAACCAACGATCCGGGTCGTCCCGTCGATTCCGAGAAGATTCCGGCATGGGCCGATCGCCATCGGGTGGAATTGCTCAGGATCAACCCCATTGGGCGCCAGATGCCAAGGGGAGCGTGCACGATGCTGTTCGGCCAAGGCGCGGCTGGCATAAAGCACAAGGTCGGCGCGCTGCAACAAGAATCCCAGTGCATTCCAGCCCAGGAAGGCCCGGTAGCCACCGAATTTTGCGTAATCGTCATATACATCGAATACAAAGCGCGCGCCTGTTGCCCGAGCCAGCCGCAAGCTAATCAGGCCGACGAAGCAGTCGCCGCTGGCAACCAGAATGTCTGGTCGGAAACGGGCTACTTCGTTCCTAAGCTCGAGAAGGCACGCGGGGTTGGCGATCGGCAGGGAAAGCACCGACAAGCCGTCGGCCGTCGCTGATTCTTTGCCAAGCGATCGGTAATCAAACAGCCGCAGGCGGACCTCGTGGCCGGCTGCTGCCCAGAACCGCGGAAGCTGGTAAATCCGACCAAACTTTTCAGCGAACGCGTCCTTGTTGGTGTAGTGGCGTTTGCCGAGGAAAAGTATGCGCATGGGTCGCCTTTCGGGCGTTTGGATGGGTGGGTTGGTGCTGCGCCGCGTGTCTGGAGGTTATGCTACTACGCATGACCAGCATCCCTGCCCATGCGCCGGCCAAGCGCAAGATCTTGTGCGTCGTGGGAACACGCCCCGAGGGCATCAAGATGGCGCCGGTGATTCGCGCCCTGGTCGCCGCGCCTTGGGCTGAAGTGCGGATACTGGCGACAGCTCAACACCGCCAACTGCTCGATCAAGTCCTTGGTTTGTTTGGTATCACGCCGGACCGTGATCTCGACATCATGGAGGACGGTCAGAGCCTGGCTGGGCTGACTTCGAGACTGCTTGCTCGTGTCGATGAGGTGCTTGCAGAAGAAAAACCAGACATTGTCGTTGCCCAGGGCGACACCACTACCGTATTCACCATGGCACTGTGCTGCTACTACCGCAATATCCCGTTTGCCCACGTCGAGGCGGGACTACGAACCTTCGATCGCCATTCTCCATTTCCAGAAGAGATGAACCGAGTAGTGGCCAGCTACTTGGCCGATCTGCATTTCGCACCGACCGAGCGAGCGAAGGCTAACCTGTTGAATGAAGGTGTAGCGCCCGAGCGGATTTTCGTCACTGGCAATACCGTGATCGATGCACTTCATTACCAGGCAAAACGAGTCGATGAACTCGATGCATATGTCGATCCAGCGAAACGCTTGATCTTAGTGACAGCCCACCGACGCGAGAATTTTGGAGCACCGCTCGCTTCGATATGCGCGGCCATTGCCGAGCTTGCTGAACGCTACGAGGATTTGCATTTCCTGATTCCTGTGCATCCGAATCCCAACGTGGCCGGGACGATCAACAGTATATTGGGCGGCCTGCCACGCATTAGCCTGTGCGAGCCGCTGGACTACGCGCAGTTCGTGGCCGCCCTGAAGCGATGCTATCTGGTACTGACTGATTCGGGCGGCGTGCAGGAGGAGGCTCCGGCGTTGGGGAAGCCTGTGCTGGTCATGCGAACGGATACGGAACGACCTGAGGCGGTTGAGGTTGGTGTTGCACGGCTGGTCGGAACGGATCGCATAGTTATTTTCGACGAAGTTAGCAAGCTGCTGACCGATAACGAGAACTACGCATTGATGGCGCGCGGGGGGTCACCGTATGGCGATGGCTATGCCGCGCAACGGATTGTCACGGCCATAGCGAATTTCATCACTTAATAGGGCAAGTCCAACAGGCGTGCGATTGGATAGCGCCAAAGCTTGTTCAACCAGATCGTGTACGCCCGAATCGGGCCAAACCTCGGACAACAACTGAGCGCTTGGCGCTGCTCGTGAAGTCGAAGCAGAACCTGATCGCGGCTGATGCCGCCGCCGCCAATGGCGACCGCCACGCAGTCCGAGTGCAACGCCCGCGTGCTGGCCGGCAGGCGCAGCAGGAAATCCAGGTCGCCGACGATGCGGAAACGATCGTCGAACAGCCCGTACATCTCGAAGAGCGCCCGTCGCTGGAGGAGACCCGGATGGCAAATGCCCATTTTCCGCCCGATCTTGCCGAAGTCCCAGCCGGTGCCGAACACCTGCTGCCGGCCAGAAGGAAAGGTCACGCTGGCGCGGGAACTGACCAGATCGTAGCTCGCCGTGCCGATCGTCTTGAACAGGGTGGCGAGCGCGCCTGTGTCGAACCAACGATCGTCCGCGCCAAGAAAGCAGACGTATTCGCCGCGTGCCCGCGGCAACGCCTGATTCCAAGCATCGTAAATGCCATTGTCGGGATGGCTATGCCAATAGGCGAATCGCCCGGCGTGTCTTGCCAGGATCGCCACCGTGCCATCGGTCGAACCGCCGTCCACTACCAGGAGTTCCCAATCGGAGAATTGCTGTTCGAAAATCGATGCGAGACAGGCGCCGAGCGTGGCGGCAGCATTGAACGTCGCGATGATGATCGAGAGGCGAGGTCGCGGGTTGGCTGCGCTCATGGCGGATCGCGAAAGAAGAGGCCATCCAGTTGCAGGGTCCGGCCGTCGCGGGCGTCAACAAACCCTTGCTGCAGCGCCCACAGTTTGAACCCAGACTGTTCCAGCCGGGAAATGATCTCCAGCCAAAGCTGTTGCCCCTCGTACAGATGGACCATCGACAGTTCGCACAGGACTCCGCGCGACCGCGACAATATGCGTGGGCTGCCATCCAGGACGCGCCACTCGTAGCCTTGCACATCGAGCTTCAGGAATGGTTGTTTCGCCGACGACAGGTAGGACTCCGCGACATCGTCGAGGCGGAATACTGGCGTAGTTTCTGAATGCTCGAAGTTCGATTCAGGGGCCGCCGCCGAATGCGCGCCGAGCATCGGTAGCAAGGACGATGAAACCGAGTTCGCGGAGATATTGATCGTGGCCTGCCCTTCGGCATCGCCCAGCGCGCAGCGCGGGTGCACGCGCCAATCCCGGTCATTGTGCGCGGCCAGCGTCAGTCGCTCATGCGCAGAGCTGAGCGGTTCGAAACTGACGATCGTGCCGGCATAACCCTCGGTGCGGAGCTCGGCGCCGAACTGGCCACAATTCGCGCCGACATCCAGGACCAGGTCGATCCCGAATGCCGCCAAGGCCTTGGCCAACTGCAGCGACGGCACGTTGGCGGGATTGGCGCGACGAAAATCGTAGCCAAGCGCCCTCGTCGTCCTGCGCATGAATTTCTTGATCAGTTCCATTGCGGCGAAGGTCTTCTATTCGGGGTAGCGAGGGAAGGATGCCATGTCTCAAGCCATCATTTTCTTGAAGATGACGCGAGGCGCCCGTATCGCCTTGCCGGCCAAGAAAACCAGGTAAAAGCCGGAAAGTCTCGCCATCGCAGCCAACTTTTCCGGGAATGGGATTGCCGCGCCGACCAAAACCGATACCTGGTCGACGCGCAGTCGATTCTGGTTGGCCACGCGTCGAGCGTATGTAAGGCTAGCCGACCCTCGGCTCGCGCCAGAAATTTCCTGGAAGTATGCCGATTGGGAATGACTGCGGTATCGCCTCAGTGGATACGGAATGGACGCGATCTCGCCGAACGACGCCAGTCTAGCCAGCACCGGCAGCTCTGAGCCCGTGAGCAATTTTGGCACCGGCAAGGTCGCCAGCATTTCCCGGCATGCGGCGATTTTCATCAGTCCGTAGATGCAATAGAAGACGTTGGAAATCGGGTATTTGAAAAACTCGTCGCGCCGGCGCGGCCAGGAGATGTCATCCCGGATAGCAACCAATTGTGCATCTTCCAGAAATGACCCGGATGCGTCGACAACGGTGAAGTCACCGGAAACCAGTACCAAGGCATCGTTGGTCTGGAAGTGCTCCAGGCACTGACGCAAGAATCCCGGTTCCAAGGCATCATCGTGGGCCAGCCACGTGAACAGCTCGCCGTGCGCTTCGCTTGCGACGAATCTGAAGTTCCAGTGCGCCCCGCGGTTAGTCGGTTGATGGATGTATCGAATGCGTGCGTCTCGGCCCGCAAACTCGGTGCATATTTCGGCAGTGCTGTCGGTGGAGCCGTTGTCGGATATCAGGATCTCGAAATCGCTGAAATCCTGCGCCAGCGCCGACTCGATCGCCTCGCGCAAATATCGCTCGCCGTTGTAGACGGGGATACCTATCGTCGCCTTGGGGCGTGATTCTGGGGGCGCGTTACCGGCGTTCTCCATGGGGGAATAGATCCTTGTCAACGGCCAAGCAGGCGACGGATGCGAATTGCGGCGTGTACGCGGACATCGGCCGCCGCCGCCGCGGCGGTAGCCAGTACGCATGCGCCGCAGAACAGGATGAAAATGATGGTTTGCAAACGCCCCAACTCGGCCGGGGCCGCAGCCCGAATCAGGATTGCGGTGGCCAATGCGGCGAGCATCGGCAGCGCGATGTCGTGCAGGTACCACCGCCACTTCTCGGTTGGTAGTATCCGCCTGTGCACGAAGTGGATCGCGATGACGACGTAACCGACGTTCAGCGCGACCCAGGCCCAGGCGGCGCCAATTCCGCCGAACCTCGATGCCGCCAGGTAGATCGTCGGCAATAGAGTGCTCACCGCCACAATATTGATCTTCACCGCCAGCGAGGTCCAGCCATGGGCGAGTTGCATCTGGTACGGAATCCACATTAGCGCGTTGAGGAAAGTTCCGAAAGTAAGCACCTGCACCAGCGGCAACAC
Organism: Gammaproteobacteria bacterium; assembly: GCA_025356635.1. GTDB lineage: Bacteria > Pseudomonadota > Gammaproteobacteria > Xanthomonadales > Xanthomonadaceae > Arenimonas. The sequence continues at coordinate 3,066 of JANXRY010000125.1, read as the reverse complement.
CTGCGCGGTCAATATCGGGTCTGCGGTCCATGCCAGCAGGACTTGCCTGGAAAAGACGATCAGGACGACGGCGGCTGAGCCAACGATAGTCGTGACCAGTTGCGCGCCCAGGTGGTAGGCGCCGCGTAGCGCGACCGGGTCCTTGGCGGTGATCAGTTCGGTGAATTTCGGATTGAACGCCAGCGTAATCGGCGCCGTCAAAGCGTACAGCCCGCCGGCGACAGTGCCAGCGAGGACGTAGTGGGCGAACGCTTCCAGGCTGAGCATGCGCGAAAGCAACAGCTTGTCGGATTGCGTCAGCAGCAGGCCGAGGAAGGTTATCGCGGTCACGCCACCGGCGAATCGCCACACGTCCTTGAGTGGGGCGATCGAGATCCTGGTTGGGGCCGCACTGGCGGGCAGCAGCGAATAGACCGCGTGCGCGAACAGCACGACGCTGACCACGGAAACGCCGATCTGCCAGAGGAAGAATGCGGAGATGCTCGGAGACACCAGCGCCAGCACCAACACCGCGCCGAGCCCGCGCGCGGTCGAGACGATGCTGCTCAGGGCGTTCAGGAGGACTTGTCGCTGCAGCCCGGCCAGGCAGCTGATGTACATGCTCTCGACCAGGGAAAAAGCGATCACGACGCCCATCAACGAAAACGCATTGGCTACCGCTGCCGGTGGAAGCGTCCAGTGGATGATCCAGTGCCCCGGGATCCATGTCGATCCGGCGGCAATGACGATCGCAATCAGCACGGCCACGAGCACGACGAACGACTCGATGCTGCGCAACAAGTTGCGCACCGATTCCGCGTCGTGCGCGCCGGCGGTAAAGCGGCTCATTTCCCGGCTCAACGCGGGCCGCACGCCCAAGTCCAACAAGCCAAGCCACGCCTGTAACAGGAAGAAGATCCCGATCAGGCCGTAGGACTCGATCCCCAGGTACTTGATATACAGGGGGATGAAGGCGAAGCCCATCGCCATTCGCCAGGCCTGGCCGAAGTAGTTGGCGATGACGTTGTTCCTGATGATCATCGAGGGAATTGCCAGCGACTCAAGGCACGCGCTTCAAATACCCGTCCGGCGCCACCGTGATCAGCAGCTTGCTTTCGAGATCCTTGTCGATGGACAGATCAAGCGGTGCGCCATCCGACGCCGTGCGGCCCTCTTCGCGGAGGCGTCGCAGGAATTCCCAGACGGCGGTTTTCGGATTATCGCCCTTGCCCCACGGACGATCGAGAAACATCGAGTCCGGAAGGTCCTCGACCACGGTGTCGAACACGACGCAATAGCTGCCCTTGCTGGTCAGCGGTGCGTAGGCTTCCAGCTCTGCAAGCACGTGTTCATGGGTGTGGTTGGAGTCGAGGATCACCAGCACCTTCTGGAATTGGCTGGCCATCGCATGGACTTTGGCAACGATTTCAGGCGCGATCGATGAGCCCTGGATCATGTCGATCCGATGCGACATCGGATGCGCTTCGATCGCCGCCCGGTTGTGCGGGCGGATGTCGATGTCGATGCCGAGCACGCGCCGGCGCGTGGCTCTCGGATCCAAGGTGCTACCGGCTTCGACCGCGTCGCAATAGTCGAGCAGCGCGAGCATGGACGCGCTCAGGATCAGCGAGCCGCCATGAGCGATGCCGGCTTCGATCACCAGGTCTGGTCGGATCTGCCAGATCAATTCCTGCAACGCGACCATGTCCTGCGGATACTGGATGATCGGTCGCGACAGCCAACGGAAGTTGTAGGAATAAAGATGCGGCAATGTCGCCAGCAACCAGTCGAGTGACTGCTGCTTCAGGCCGGAGTCACGACACAGGCCATCGATATTGCGGGCAACGTCATTTTCGAATTCGGAGATCGGGTCCATGCCAGGGCTCGGTAAGGTAGTCGTCATCGTGTCGGCCGGTGCGTCCGTGCGGGAGTGCCGGTCACGGTTTCTCCAGGGGCGACGTCCCGGGTCACGATAGCGCCTGCGCCTACGATGGCGCCAGCGCCGATGCGCAACCGCGGCAGCACGACCGCGCCGGCGCCGACGAAGGCGAATTCCTCGACAGTCACTTCACCTGCGAGGGTGGCGCCGGGCCCGATGTGCACGCCGTTGCCGAGCACGCAATCGTGGTCGACCGAGGCTGAAGTGTTGACCAGAACGGCTTCGCCCAGCCTTGCGCTGGCACAGACCGCGGCCAGCGCCATGATTTGAGCTCCGGCTCCGACGATGGCATCGCGGGCGACAAAGGCGCGCGGATGCGCGATCGTCAGCGTAACGAAGCCGCGATCTTGCAACATATGCTGCAAGTCCAGCCGCTCGCGTCCCTGGTTGCCACCAATTGCCACGCAGGCGCACACCGGGGTCTCGCGACGGTATTCCCGCTGCCAATGCTCCAGTCCGGTAACGCCTTGATAGATGGGCACGCCGGCGAACGGCGAAGCGATCGACCGGTTATCGAAAAGCGCGACGATCTCATGGGCGCTGTCGGCAATCGCTTCGCGCAACACCTTGGCCTGGCCGGTCGCCCCCCAGCAGATCAATGGAATCATGACCGCCTCTGCACGATTTGTTCCACGCAGGCGACGACCCGGTCCAGGTCTTGCGTCGTCATGTCGTGGTAGCTCGGTAGGTTCATCGAGCGCCGCGACAGCGAACGACTCACGCAATGCTGCGGTCGGTCCTCGAACATCGGCAGCGACGACAGCGGCCAGAAAAACACCCGGCCGTCGATATTGTCGGCCTTGAACGCGGCCAGCAAGGCCTCGCGTTCGAACGGCACATCCTCGTCAACAAGGATGGTCGGCATCCAGAAACCGTTGCGCGTGCCATCCGGCTCGGGGTTCATCGTCAATGGCAGATCGCGCAAGGCATCGCGGTAGTGTTCGAAGACACGTCGTTTGCCGGACACGAGTTCGTCGATGCGTTCGATCTGCGCGCAACCGATCGCGGCCTGCAGGTTCGACATCTTGTACTTGTAGCCGATGCGTTCTGGCCAGAACTGTCGTGTCTCGCCGCGTGCACGGCCATGGTTGGACAAGGTCAGTACGCGCTCATGGAGGGCATCGTCGTTGGTGACGAACATGCCGCCC
>JANXRY010000092.1 GCA_025356635.1 Gammaproteobacteria bacterium | reverse complement strand
AAATCGCCTTCGTGTTTCCTTGGGCGGTTATTTTCCGCGGCCTCGGCATGACCGGCCTGGTCGAGATGGGCATCTTCCTCGGCCTGCTGGTGCTGGGCTACATCTACGTCTGGAAGAAGGGCGCGCTCGAATGGGAGTGATGCAGAGTGTTTCGCAAGCGATGCACAACCCCGAGCCGATCGCGTCGGTGGACGACATCCTGCGCCCCGGCACCGACAATCCACTGATCGAACGCGGCTTCGCCACGGCCCGCCTGGACGATCTCGTGAATTGGGCGCGCACCGGCTCGATGTGGCCGATGACGTTCGGCCTGGCCTGCTGCGCGGTCGAGATGATGCACGCCGGCGCCGCCCGCCTGGACCTTGACCGTTACGGCGTGATCTTCCGGCCGTCGCCGCGCCAGTCCGACGTGATGATCGTTGCCGGCACCCTCGTCAACAAGATGGCGCCGGCCCTGCGCAAGGTCTACGACCAGATGCCCGAGCCGAAATGGGTGATCTCGATGGGCAGCTGCGCCAACGGCGGCGGCTACTACCACTATTCCTATTCGGTGGTGCGCGGCTGCGACCGCATCGTGCCAGTCGATGTCTACGTGCCGGGTTGCCCGCCGACTGCCGAAGCGCTGGTCTACGGCATCCTGCAGTTGATGAAAAAAATCCGTCGCACCAACACGATTGCCCGCTGAGCCATGCCCGAGCAGACTTTCACGCTTTCCGAACGCCTCAAGATCCGTTTCGGCGACAAGGCGCTCGCACTCGTCGATGCCTTCGGCGAAACCACGCTGGAAGTTCCGGCGGCCGATTGGCGCGATGTCGTCCGTGCCTTGCGCGACGAGAGCGAGTTCGTCTTCGAATTGCTGATCGACGTCTGCGGCGTCGACTACCTGAGCTACGGCGAGGCCGAGTGGGATACCACCAAGGTCAGTTCCGAGGGATTTTCCCGCGGCGTCGAAGGCCAGGGCGCTGGCCGCTTCGATTGGCAGCACCGCCCGCGTGGGGGCGGCCCGGACAGGCGTTTTGCAGCGGTCGCGCACCTGCTGTCGCTGCAGCACAATCGGCGCCTGCGCGTACGTTGCTTCGCGCCCGACAACGACTTGCCCGTCGTGCCCTCGCTGGTCGAGGTGTACCCGGTGGCGAATTGGTTCGAGCGCGAGGCGTTCGACCTGTTCGGCATCCTGTTCGAGGGCCATCCCGACCTGCGCCGCATCCTCACCGACTACGGTTTTGTCGGCCATCCTTTCCGCAAGGATTTTCCGCTGATCGGCAATGTCGAGGTCCGCTACGACGCCGACAAGAAGCGCGTCGTCTACGAGCCAGTCAGCATCGAGCCGCGCGTCGGCGTGCCGCGCGTGCTGCGCGAAGACTCGCGCTGGCAGCAAGCCCAGGCCGAAGGCACGCAGGTGAAGAAGTGAGCGCGCAAGAGATTCGCAATTACACGCTGAACTTCGGTCCGCAGCATCCGGCCGCGCACGGCGTGCTGCGCCTGGTGCTGGAGATGGACGGCGAAGTGGTGCAGCGCGCCGACCCGCATATCGGCCTGCTGCACCGCGGCACCGAGAAGCTGGCCGAATCCAAACCGTTCAACCAGTCGATCGGTTACATGGACCGGCTCGACTACGTGTCGATGATGTGCAATGAGCACGCGTACGTGCGCGCCATCGAGCAGTTGATGGGCATCGAAGTGCCGGAACGCGCGCATTACATCCGCACGATGTTCGACGAGATCACCCGCATCCTCAATCATCTGATGTGGATCGGCTCCAATGGCCTCGATCTCGGCGCGATGGCGGTGTTCCTGTACGCCTTCCGCGAACGCGAAGAATTGATGGACTGCTACGAGGCGGTCTCGGGTGCGCGCCTGCACGCGACTTACTACCGCCCCGGCGGCGTCTATCGCGACTTGCCGGATGCGATGCCCAAGTACCGGGAATCGCCCTGGCGCAAGGGGCCCGAGCTCAAGCGCATCAACGAATGGCGCGAAGGCTCGCTGCTCGATTTCCTCGAGGCGTTCACCGACGATTTTCCGCGCCGCGTCGACGAGTACGAGTCCCTGCTCACCGACAACCGGATCTGGAAGCAACGTACCGTCGGCATCGGCGTGGTCTCGCCGGAAAAGGCCAAGGCCTGGGGCATGACTGGCCCGATGCTGCGCGGCTCCGGCGTCGCCTGGGATCTACGCAAGAAGCAGCCTTACGCCGCCTACGACAAGATCGATTTCGACATCCCAGTCGGCGTCCAGGGCGACTGCTACGACCGTTACCTGGTTCGCGTTGAAGAAATGCGCCAGTCAAACCGGATCATCAAGCAGTGCGTCGAGTGGCTCAAGCGCCATCCGGGCCCGGTGATCGCCAAGAACTACAAGGTCGCGCCGCCGTCCCGCGTAGAAATGAAGGACGACATGGAAGCGCTGATCCACCACTTCAAGTTGTTCACCGAAGGCTATTCGGTGCCGGCCGGCGAAGTGTACGCCGCGGTCGAAGCGCCCAAGGGCGAATTCGGCGCTTACATCGTTTCCGACGGCGCCAACAAACCGTTCCGGCTGAAGCTGCGCGCCCCGGGTTTCGCGCACCTGTCATCAATGGACGAATTCGTGCGCGGCCACATGCTGCCCGATGTGGTCGCGATGATTGGCACCTACGATGTCGTGTTTGGCGAAATAGATAGATGAGCATCGATCGATGAAAGCCACCGGAAATTTCGCCGCCTGCCAACACGTGGACCCAATGGTCGCGCTGACCGCGCATACGCGCGAGCAGATCGACCACTGGGTCGCCAAATTTCCGCCCGATCGCAAGCGTTCAGCGGTGATCCAGGGATTGATGGCCGCGCAGGAACAGCACGGTGGCTGGCTGTCCGACGAGATCATCGCCGCGGTCGCCAAGTACCTTGGCATTCCGCCGGTCTGGGCCTACGAGGTGGCGACGTTCTATTCGATGTTCGATCTGGCCCCGGTCGGCCGGCACAAGGTCGCGATCTGTACCAATATCAGCTGCTGGCTCAACGGCGCCGAGGACCTCGTGCGACACGCCGAAAAGAAGCTCGGCTGCAAGCACGGCGGCACCAGTGCCGACGGCCGCATCACCCTAAAAGTGGAAGAAGAGTGCCTGGCTGCTTGCGCTGGCGCACCGATGATGGTGGTCGATGGTCATTACCACGAGCGCCTGACGCCCGCGAAGATCGACGAACTCTTCGACGGCCTGGAGTAAGGACGAACCATGGCGCATCAAGAACACATCGGCCCGGTCGGTCCTGCCCCGCAGGAACACAACGTCGTCTATACGACGCTGCACTTCGACAAGCCCTGGTCCTACGAGAATTACCTGAAGACCGGCGGTTACGCGGCCTGGCGCAAGATCCTAACCGAGAAGATCGACCCGGCGCAGATCGTCGACATGGTCAAGCAGTCCGGCCTGCGCGGCCGCGGCGGCGCTGGGTTTCCGACCGGCCTGAAGTGGAGTTTCATGCCGCGAAGCGCACCCGGGCAGAAATATATCCTGTGCAATTCCGACGAATCCGAGCCGGGCACTTGCAAGGACCGCGACATCCTGCGCTACAACCCGCATGCCGTGATCGAAGGCATGGCCATCGCCTGCTACGCCACTGGCAGTACGGTCGCTTACAACTACCTGCGCGGCGAGTTCCATCACGAACCCTACGAGCATTTCGAAGAGGCGCTGAAAGACGCCTACGCGAACGGTTGGCTCGGCAAGAACATCCAGGGCTCGGGCATTGATGTGGAAATCCACTCCGCGCTCGGCGCCGGCGCCTATATCTGCGGCGAAGAGACCGCGATGATGGAATCGCTCGAAGGCAAAAAGGGCCAGCCACGTTACAAGCCGCCGTTCCCGGCGAATTTCGGTCTGTTCGGCCGGCCGACCACGATCAACAACACCGAAACCTATGCCTCGGTGCCGGCGATCATACGCAACGGCGCCGAGTGGTTCCTCAATCTCGGCAAGCCCAACAACGGCGGCCCGAAAATCTTCTCGGTGTCCGGCCACGTCAACAATCCGGGCAACTTCGAGGTTCGTTTAGGCACGCCGTTTTCCGAACTGCTGGCAATGGCCGGTGGCGTCAAGGGCGGGCGAAAATTGAAGGCGGTGATCCCGGGCGGTTCTTCGATGCCGGTGCTGCCGGGCGAAATGATGCTCACCTGCACCATGGATTACGACTCGCTGCAGAAAGCCGGTTCCGGTCTCGGTTCGGGCGCGGTTGTGGTGATGGACGAAACCACCTGCATGGTCCGCGCCTGCCAGCGCATCGCCCGTTTCTACTACGCCGAAAGTTGCGGCCAGTGCACGCCCTGCCGCGAAGGCACCGGCTGGATGTACCGCATGCTGACGCGAATTGTTGAAGGTCACGCGAGCATGGATGATCTTTCCATGCTCAAGGCCGCTGCTGGCCAGATCGAGGGTCATACCATTTGCGCTTTCGGCGAAGCTGCGGCCTGGCCAGTGCAGGGCATGCTCCGGCACTACTGGAGCGAGTTCGAATACGCGATCGTCAACAAACGCTTCTACGTCGACGATCTCGCCAACGGTACGATCAAGCTGGAGCAGGCGGCATGAGCGCCCAGTCGACCACGACCGCCACCGATATGGTGAACATCGAGATCGACGGCGTGCCGATGCAGGCGCCGAAAGGCTCGATGATCATCCAGGCCTCGGACAAGGCTGGCATCCCGATCCCGCGCTTCTGCTACCACGAGAAGCTGCCGATCGCCGCCAACTGCCGCATGTGCCTGGTTGACGTCGAGAAAATGCCCAAGCCCGCGCCGGCCTGCGCCACGCCGGTGATGGAAGGCATGAAGGTCACCACCCAGACCAAGCGCGCGCTCGACGCGCAGCGCAACGTCATGGAGTTCCTTCTGGTCAACCATCCGCTCGACTGCCCGATCTGCGATCAGGGTGGCGAGTGCGAGTTGCAGGATGTTTCCATGGGTTACGGGCGCAGTGTTTCGCGCTATGTCGACCGCAAGCGGGTGATTGTCGACGAAGACATGGGCCCGCTGGTCGCCACCGATATGACACGCTGCATCCAATGCACGCGTTGCGTCCGCTTCACGGCCGACATCGCCGGCACCTACGAGCTGGGCGGCATGGGTCGCGGCGAAGACCTGCAGATCGGCACCTACGACGGCAAGCCCTTGATCACGGAATTGTCCGGCAACGTCATCGACGTCTGCCCGGTTGGTGCGCTGACCAACAAGGTGTTCCGCTTCAAGGCCCGCGCCTGGGAATTGACTGCGCGCGAGAGCATCGGCTACCACGACGCGCTAGGCTCAAATCTATTCCTGCATATTCATCGCAACGAAGTCGTGCGTAGCGTGCCGCGCGACAACGAAGCGATCAACGAATGCTGGCTGTCCGATCGCGACCGCTATTCGCATCAGGGCTTGACCGCCGACGACCGCGCAACCCGGCCTATGATCCGCAAAGGCAGTGAACTGGTTGAGGTTGAATGGGAAGAAGCGATTGCTTTCCTGGCAGAGGGCCTGAAGCAGCATTCTGGCCAACAGCTGGCGGCGCTGGTCGCTCCGATGACCAGTAATGAGGAAGGTTACCTGCTGGCGAAAATCGTGCGTGGCCTGGGCAGCGACCATATCGACCATCGTTTGCGCACGCTTGATTTTGCTGATGCGCCGCTGTCACCGACTTTCGAAATGTCGTTGGCCGCCATCGAAACCGCCAATCGCGTGTTGATCGTCGGCGGCAACCCGCGCCTCGATCAACCCTTGCTCGGGCATCGCCTGCGCAAGGCTGGCCGGCATGGCGCCAAAATTTTCGCGATCAATCCCGTCGACTTCGATTTCCATTTCGAACTTGCCGCGCGTCGCATCGTCAAGCCAATGGTGATGGTCGACGAACTGGCTGCGCTGGCGAAGTTGCTGGTAGCCGCAGGTGATGTGCCCTTGGCGCTCGACGCGTTGGTGGCAAGTGCCAAGCCGAACGATGCCCAGCGCGAACTCGCGGCGTCGTTTGCCGATGGCGGCAGCAAGCTTGTGGTGTTCGGCGATATCGCCGTTCAGCATCCCGCCGCCTCGCTGTTGCGCGCATTGGCAAAGCTCATCGCGAAAACCGTGGGCGCAGCTTTCAATGAATTGCCGTCAGGCGCGAATGGCGTTGGCTTGTCGCGCATGGGCGTGGCGCCGCAATTGTTGGCCAGCCAGAACGCGGCGCAGATCATGACCCAGCCACGCGGGGCGTTGCTGGTCTATCACGCCGGTTCTCAGGACACAGCCACCGCTGCCGCCTACGACCGCGCCCGCAGCAGTTCGGATTTCCATGTCTACGTGGGTGCTTATGCCTGCACGGGAGTAAGGCGTACCGCGCATGTGGTGCTGCCGATTGGTTTGCCGCCGGAAATCGAAGGCAGTTTGGTGAACGTAGATGGCCAGCTCCAGTATTTCTCTGCCGGAGCCAAGCTTCCAGGCGATGCGCGACCGGGCTGGCGGGTACTGCGTGCGCTCGGGGCGGCATTGGGATTGCCGGGCTTTGACTTCACCGAATTTTCTCAACTCGCTGAGCGCGTGCGGCCCCTGGCCGAAACGCCGTCTGCAAGCCCCGGCCACGCCGCACTTGCTGTACGGCCGACCGCTGGCGAAGGCTTCGCGCGCATCACCACCGTGCCGATCTACCGCAGCGATGCGGTGGTGCGTCGCGCTGCGGCATTGCAGACGCATCCGTTGACGATCGGGCCACGCGCCACGTTGCATCCGGAAGACGCGATGGCGATCGGGTTGTCCGAAGGTGCGATGGCGAAGATCGGCGATGGCATGGGTAATGCGACTTTGCCAGTGGCGATTTCGTCACGCGTGCCGCGTGGCGCCGTCTGGATCGAATCGGGTTACGGAGCGACGGCACCGCTGTCCCCGACCGCCCGCCTCACCGTGGCGAGGGCCTGACGTGTTCGACATACTCCGCGACTTCCTGCTGCAGTACGGCCTGATCGGCGCGCTGCTGTGGATGCTGCTCAAGGTGCTGGTGATCGCCGTGCCGGTGATCGTCGCGGTGGCCTTCTACACCCTGTTCGAGCGCAAGGTGATCGGCTGGATGCATGTGCGCCGCGGCCCGGTCTACATCGGCCAGCTGATTCCTGGGCTGGGTGTGATCCAGGCTTTCGCCGACGTATTCAAGATGCTGTTCAAGGAACTGATCATCCCGGCCAACGCCAGCCCCTTGCTGTACCGGCTGGCGCCATTGATCGCGCTGGCACCGGCGCTCGCGGCTTGGGCCTTGATTCCATTCGGCCCCGGCGATCACGGCCCGACTGTGCTCGCCAATGTCAACGCCGGCATCCTGGCCCTGCTCGCGCTCACGTCGATGGGCGTGTATGGAATCATTCTTGGCGGTTGGGCCTCGAACTCGAAGTACGCGATCCTCGGCGCGTTGCGCTCCGCCGCGCAGGTGATCAGCTACGAAATCGCCATGGGCTTCGCCCTGGTCGGCGTACTGGTCGCCGCCGGCAGCATGAACCTGGCCGAGATCGTGCAGGCACAGGCCGGCGACCTCGGCATCGGCGAATGGTTCGTCTGGCCTTTGTTTCCGTTGTTCCTGGTCTACTTCATTTCCGGCGTCGCCGAGACCAACCGCGCGCCTTTCGACGTCGCCGAGGGCGAGTCGGAAATCGTCGCCGGTTTCCACGTCGAATACTCCGGCTCGGCCTTCGCGATTTTCTTCCTGGCCGAATACGCGAACATGATCTTGGTCAGCTTCCTGGCCTCGCTGTTGTTCCTTGGCGGCTGGCTGTCGCCGTTCCCAGTAACCTGGGGCCTGCTCGGCGTCGGTGGTTGGTGGTGGTTGTTCGCCAAGGCACTGTTCTTCGCGTTCTCGTTCATCTGGTTCCGCGCCAGCTTCCCGCGCTACCGCTACGACCAGATCATGCGCCTGGGCTGGAAGGTATTCATCCCCATCACCATCGTCTGGATCTTCGTGACCGCCGTTGCCGCGTACAACAACTGGTTCGTCCTTGGGGCATGAGCACGCCATGAACCGCATCGCCAACTACCTCAAGAGCCTGATGCTGCTGGAATTCATCCAGGGCTTGTGGCTGACCTTGAAGTACATGTTCAAGCCCAAGTACACGCTGAACTATCCGTTCGAGAAGCTGCCGCAGTCGCCGCGCTTCCGCGGCCTGCACGCGCTGCGCCGCTATCCGAACGGCGAAGAGCGCTGCATCGCCTGCAAACTGTGCGAGGCGGTCTGCCCGGCGCTGGCGATCACCATCGATTCGGACGTGCGCGAGGATGGCTCCCGTCGCACCACCCGTTACGACATCGACCTGTTCAAGTGCATTTATTGCGGCTTCTGCGAGGAAAGCTGTCCGGTCGACTCGATCGTCGAGACGCACATCCACGAATACCATTTCGAGAACCGCGGCGAGAACATCGTGACCAAGGACAAACTCCTGGCCATCGGTGATCGCTTCGAGTCCGAAATTGCCGCCCGTCGCGCCGCCGACGCGGCCTTTCGCTGAGGGCAGGGGAACAAAATGTCCTTCGAATTGATCGCCTTTTATTTCTTCGCCTTCTTCGCGGTGTTGTCTGCGCTCGGGGTGATCGGCTTGCGCAATCCGGTGCACGCGGTGCTTTCGCTGATCGTCACCTTCTTTTCTACCGCTTGCCTGTGGTTGCTGCTGCAGGCCGAGTTCCTCGGCGTTGTCCTGATCCTGGTCTACGTCGGTGCGGTGATGATCCTGTTCCTGTTCGTGGTGATGATGCTGGATGTCAACACCGCACCGCTGCGGGAAGGATTCTCAAAGCATTTCCCGGTGGCGCTGGCGGTGGCGGCGGTGTTGTTCGTCGAAGTCATCGGCCTGTTAGGCGTGCGCAGCGCCGCCGCACCGACCGTGCTGAATTCGATCGATCCTGCTGCCGCAGCGCACATCAGCAACATCCAGTGGATCGGCCAATCCCTGTTCACCCAATTCATGCTGCCGTTCGAGATCGCCGCGGTGATCCTGACTGTCGCGATTGTCGTCGCGGTAATGTTGACGCTGCGCCGCCGTACCGGCACCAAGACGCAGGATCCGTCGCGGCAGGTGCTGGTGCGCCGTGAAGACCGGGTTCGCCTGGTGAAGATGAAAGCCGAGCCGCGCTCCGGGGAGAATCGTCCGTGATCACCCTCAACCATTACCTGGTATTCGGCGCCATCCTGCTCTGTCTGAGCGTGGCCGGGATCATCATCAATCGTAAAAATCTCATCGTCCTGCTGATGTGCATCGAACTGATGCTGCTCGCGGTCAATGTCAACTTCGTGGCCTTCTCGCGCTTCCTCGGCGATGTTTCCGGCCAGGTCTTCGTCTTTTTCATCCTGACTGTTGCGGCCGCCGAGGCGGCGATCGGTCTGGCGATCCTGGTCACCTTGTTCCGCAACCGGCGCACGATCAATGTCGCCGAACTCGATTTCCTGAAGGGCTGAGCGCGCATGCTTTCGATGACCACGCTCCTGATCATCGCGCTGGCGCCGCTGCTCGGCGCTATCGTCGCCGGATTGTTCGGCCGGCAGGTTGGCCGTTCCGGCGCGCACTCGGTGACGATTGCCGGCGTTGCCATCAGCTTCCTGTTGTCCGCGCAAGTGCTGTACCAATTGGCCAGCAGCCAGGTCGACCCGTTCAACCAGAACATCTACACCTTCTTCGAAGTCGGCAACTACAGCGCGCATGTCGGCTTCATGATCGACAAACTCAGCGCGATGATGATGGTGGTGGTGACTTTCGTCTCGTTGCTGGTGCACATCTACACCATCGGCTACATGGAAGAAGATCCGGGCTACCAGCGTTTCTTCAGCTATATCTCGTTGTTCACCTTCTCGATGCTCATGCTGGTGATGAGCAACAACTTCCTGCAGCTGTTCTTCGGCTGGGAAGCAGTGGGATTGGTCTCGTACCTGCTGATCGGCTTCTGGTACACCCGGCCGACGGCGATCTTCGCCAACCTCAAGGCGTTCCTGGTTAACCGGGTCGGTGACTTCGGCTTCCTGCTCGGCATCGCCGGTGTGTTGCTCTGGTATGGCTCGCTCGATTACGGCACGGTGTTCGCGAACGCTACTTCGCAGGCCGGCGTTGCCACGCAGATTTTGCCCGCCGTCGCGATGCTTGGTTTCCATGGCTGGGACGTTCAGATCGTCAGCTTCATCTGCATCTGCCTGTTCATCGGCGCCATGGGTAAGTCGGCGCAGGTTCCCTTGCACGTGTGGTTGCCGGATTCGATGGAAGGCCCGACGCCGATCTCGGCGCTGATCCATGCCGCAACCATGGTCACCGCTGGCATCTTCATGGTGGCGCGTATGTCGCCGCTGTTCGAACTCAGCCCGACCGCGCTCGACTTCGTCCTGTTCATCGGTGCGACCACCGCCTTCTTCACCGGCCTGATCGGCATCGTTCAGAACGACATCAAGCGCGTGGTCGCTTATTCGACGCTCTCGCAGCTCGGCTACATGACCGTCGCGTTGGGCGTGTCAGCTTATTCGGCCGCGGTCTACCACCTGATGACCCACGCCTTCTTCAAGGCGTTGCTGTTCCTCGGCGCCGGTTCGGTGATCATAGCCCTGCACCACGAGCAAGACATGCGCAAGATGGGCGGCCTGCGCAAGTACATGCCGATCACCTTCATCACGATGTGGATAGGGACGCTGGCGCTGACCGGCATGCCGTTCTTCGCCGGGTTCTACTCGAAGGACACGATCATCGAGGCCGCAGCGCACCACGCGCATGAGAGCGTCGGCTATTTCAACATCGCCTGGTACGGCTACGCCGCTGTTTTGCTCGGTGTGTTCGTGACCAGCTTCTACAGCTTCCGCTTGCTCTACCTGACCTTCCACGGCGAGGAGCGTTTCCACCGAGCAGAAGCTCACCACGATGAGCATGCAGAGGACGACGACCATGGCCACCATGGCCCGGTCGAGCCGAAGGAATCGTCGCTCGTGGTTACCGTGCCGCTGATCCTGCTGGCGATTCCGTCGGTGATCATCGGCTTCCTGACGGTCAAGCCGATGCTGTTTGGCGACTTTTTTGTCGGCGCTATCGACATGTTGCCAGCGCATGGCGCGATGCAGGCTCTGGGCGAGGAATTCCAGGGCGCATGGAGCATGGCGTTGCATGGCTTCCTGGCCTTGCCATTCTGGTTGGCGTTCGCCGGCTTCGCGCTGGCAACCTACCTCTACTTGCTCAACCCCGCCATGGCTGATCGTTGTCGGCAGTGGTTCGCGTTGCCGATCCGCATCCTCGAGAACAAGTACGGTTTCGACGACCTGTGGATCAAGGGCTTCGCCGGCGGCGGCCTCGGCCTCGGCAAACTTGCTTCGCGCCTCGGCGATGCCGGGTTGATCGACGGTCTGTTCGTCAACGGCTCCGCCTGGCTGGTCGACCGCAGCGCACTGTTGCTGCGCAGGCTGCAAACCGGCTACCTGTTCCATTACGCCTTCGCCATGATTCTCGGCCTGATCGTGCTGCTCGCGCTGCTTGGGCGCTGGCACGGCCACGCCTGAACAGGAACCACGATGTCCTTCCAGTCCTTGCCATTGCTTAGCTTGCTGATCTGGCTGCCGATCTTCGGTGGCGCACTCACCTTGCTGTTCGGCGACCAGCGCGCAGCGCAGGCGCGGTTGTTTGCCTTGTTTGTCGCAATTGCCACCTTCGCGCTCAGTCTCGGTCTGTTCCACGGCTTCGATGCCAGCAATGGCGCCATGCAGCTACAGGAAAGCCACGCATGGATTCCAACGTTCGCCATCGGTTACAACCTCGGCGTTGATGGCATCTCCGTGGCTTTGATCGTGCTTACCACGATCGTCAGCGTGCTGGTGCTGCTTGGCGCCTGGACCTCGGTAGACCGGCGCGTGCACCAGTACTTCGCCAGCTTCCTGATCCTCGAAGGCCTGATGGTCGGCGTGTTCTGCGCGATGGACGCCATCCTGTTCTATGCCTTCTTCGAGGGCATGCTGATCCCGATGTTCATCATCATCGGCGTCTGGGGCGGCCCGCGCCGCGTCTACGCGAGCGTCAAATTCTTCCTGTTCACCTTCCTCGGGTCGGTGTTCATGCTGATCGGCCTGATCTATTTGTATCTGAAAGGTAGCAGCTTCCAGTTGGCCGACCTGGCCAACCTGCCGCTCGGCCACACCGAGCAGGCATGGCTGTTCTTCGCTTTCCTGATCGCGTTTGCGGTCAAGGTGCCGATGTTCCCGGTGCACACCTGGTTGCCGGATGCCCACGTCGAGGCGCCGACCGGTGGCTCGGTGGTGCTGGCGGCGGTCATGCTGAAGATCGGTGGATACGGTTTCCTGCGTTTCTCGCTGCCGATCGTCCCGGATGCCAGCCACGAGTACGCCTGGGTGGTGATCGCATTGTCGTTGGTGGCGGTGGTCTACATCGGCCTGGTGGCGTTGGCCCAGCAGGACATGAAAAAGCTGATCGCGTATTCGTCGATCGCGCACATGGGTTTCGTCACGCTCGGCACCTTCATCGCCTTCACGCTCGTGCGCGACTACGGGTACAACGACGCTGCCCGTCTCGGCCTGCAGGGCGCGATGGTGCAGATGATCTCGCACGGCTTCGTTTCCGGCGCGATGTTCAGTTGTGTCGGCGTGCTCTACGACCGCATGCACAGCCGCATGATCAAGGACTACGGCGGCGTGGTGAACACCATGCCCTGGTTCGCGACGCTGTTCGTGCTGTTCGCGATGGCCAACGCCGGTTTGCCGGGCACCTCGGGTTTCGTCGGCGAATTCATGGTGATCCTGGCAAGCTTCCAGGAGCAACCGATTGTCGCGATTATTGCCGCTACGACCCTGATCACTGGTGCTGCCTACACCTTGTGGATGGTCAAACGCGTGGTGTTTGGTCCGGTCGCCAACCACCATGTGGCCGAGCTCAAGGACATCAATGCCCGTGAAGCCTGGGTGCTCGGGCTGTTCGCGCTGGGCGTGCTCGCTTTGGGCCTGTATCCGAAGCCACTCATCGACCTGATGGACGCCTCCGTCACCCACCTCATCAGCCAGCTCGGCGCGACCAAGCTCTAAGGGATCCGAACATGCTGCCGACGACGATCACCGCCGATTTGCATACGCTCCTGCCTGAGCTGTTTGTCTGCGTCAGCACTTTCGCGCTGCTGATGGTGGATCTCTCATTGAGTCAGACGCGCCGCGGGCTGGTGCATTTTCTTGGGCTGTTGATCCTGCTCGGTGCTGCGGTGCTCACCGCGCGCGACATGCCGTCGGTGCCGATGCATGCGTTCTCGGGTTTCTTCGTACGCGATGTCGCCAGCGACGTGCTCAAGCTCGGAATGTATGTGGTGACGGCGCTGGTGTTCTTCTACGCCAAGCCCTTCCTGATCGACCGCGACCTGTTCAAAGGCGAGTTCTACGCCTTGGTGCTGTTCGCGATGCTCGGCATGATGCTGATGGTGTCGGCTGGCGGCATGGTGACGCTGTACCTCGGCCTGGAGTTGCTGGCGCTCAGTTCCTACGGCCTCGTGGCGATGGATCGCGACAATGCAATCGCCTCGGAAGCGGCGATGAAGTATTTCATTCTCGGGTCGCTTGCCTCGGGCTTGCTGCTCTACGGCATGTCCATGGTCTACGGCGCCACCGGCAGCCTGCAGTTCGATGCGATCCACGCGGCTGGCGGTGCGAACATGGGCCTGCTGCTGCTCGGCATGGTGTTCGTGCTGGCCGGGATCGCTTTCAAGTTCGGCGCCGCGCCTTTCCACATGTGGCTGCCCGACGTCTATCAGGGCGCACCCACTGCCGTCACACTGTTCATCGGCTCAGTGCCGAAGCTTGCGGCGTTCGGCATGGCCTATCGGATGCTGGAATCCGGGCTGGGCAGTGTCGGTATGGACTGGCAACCGATGCTGGCCGGAATGGCGGCGCTGTCTTTGCTGATCGGCAATATTGTTGCGTTGGCGCAGACCAACTTCAAACGGCTGCTGGCGTATTCGACCATCTCGCATGTCGGCTTCCTGTTCATGGGCTTGGCCAACGGCGGCCCGGCCGGCTATTCGGCTGCGATGTTCTATGCCTTGAGTTACGCGTTGACGGCCGCCGCCGCCTTCGCCGCGATCCTGCTGCTGTCGCGCCGCGGCTTCGATGCCGACAACATCGCCGACTTCCGTGGCCTGTGGCAGACCCACCCGCGTCACGCGCTGCTGGTGTTGTTCGTGATGGCCTCACTGGCTGGCGTGCCGCCGTTCCTCGGCTTCTGGGCGAAGCTCGTCGTGATCAAGGCCGCGCTCGATGCCGGTATGGTCTGGCTGGCGATCCTCTCGGTCGTTTGCGCAGTGATCGGCGCGTTCTATTACCTGCGCCTGATTCGCGCAATGTTCTTCGAGGACGCCGAAGGGCAGGGGCCGCAGCTGCAGTCCGACAGCCACCTGCGCGTTGCATTCGCGCTCAATGCCAGCGCCTTGCTGCTGGTCGGGGTGTTTTCCGAGCCGCTGTTGAATTGGTGCCGATTGGCCTTCGCCAGCTAGCCCCTCCGGGCAGGTTGGCTTGCGCCGACCTCGCACCCCCCGCTATAATCGGCGTTCACTGTTGCGGGGTGGAGCAGTCTGGCAGCTCGTCGGGCTCATAACCCGAAGGTCGTAGGTTCAAATCCTACCCCCGCTACCACGTTTCATCCGGTTCAATTCATCGACCGGCGCGGTCTGGCCGTCAGGCGATTCATCGCTTCCGGCACCGGAACATTGATGATCCGGACAAAAGGGCCTCACGGCCCTTTTTGTTTTCGAGATTTTGAATTCGAGTTTCAGGAAGTTTGATGTCCGACAAAGCAGTTGAAATCGCTGGTTTGCTCGCCCCGACCGTTCAAGCGCTCGGGCTGGAATTGCTCGGCGTCGAGTTTTCGGCGTCCGGCGGCAACGCGTTGCTGCGTCTGTATATCGAAGCGCCGGAGCGGCATGTCGCGATCGAAGATTGCGAGGCAGTGAGTCGCGAAATTTCGGCCGTGCTCGACGTCAACGATCCGATCAGTTCGCAGTACACGCTGGAAGTGT
The DNA here is from genome assembly GCA_025356635.1 of Gammaproteobacteria bacterium. Lineage (GTDB taxonomy): Bacteria > Pseudomonadota > Gammaproteobacteria > Xanthomonadales > Xanthomonadaceae > Arenimonas. The sequence continues at coordinate 5,130 of JANXRY010000092.1, read as the reverse complement.
CGTCGCCCGGCATCGATCGGCCGTTGTTCACGCTGGCCCATTTCGGGCGCTTCGCAGGTGAGCAGGTCAAGGTCGCGCTGCGCCTGCCGCAGGACGGCCGCCGTCGCCTGCAAGGTCGAATCGTTGGCATCGAAGGCAGAAAAATCGCCATTGCCGAGGAAGGCAAGGCGGAGCCGTTCGTGGTGGCGCACGACAACATCGAAAAGGCACGCTTGGTGCCGGACCTGGCCGCACTCGGCCTGGTGCCGGTCAAGCCGGGAAATAAGCTGGGAACCAAGTCGAGAAATTCAACAAAGGCTGAGGGCGCGAAGGCACCCGCACGGAGCAATCGAAATGAGTAAGGAATTGTTGCTGGTCATGGATGCGGTTGCCAACGAAAAAGGCGTGCCGCGCGAAGTCATCATCGAAGCGATGGAGGCCGCCCTTGCTTCCGCCGCCAAGAAGCGCTACTCCGACCAGGAAGTGGACATCCGCGTTGCCATCGACCCGAAGAGCGGCGAGTACGAAACTTTCCGCCGCTGGGAAGTCGTGGCCGATGACGTGGTCATGGAGTCGCCCGATCACCAGATCCGCCTGATGGATGCCGAAGACGAGCAGCCCGGGTCGCAGATCGGCGATTTCGTCGAGCAAGTGGTCGAGAACCCGGAGTTCGGCCGCATTTCCGCCCAGGCCGCCAAGCAGGTGATCGTGCAGCGCGTGCGCGAAGCCGAGCGCGCCCAGGTGCTCGATGCCTGGAAGGATCGGGTCGGTGAATTGGTCAACGGCGTGGTCAAGCGCGTCGAGCGCGGCAATGTTTACGTTGACCTCGGCGGTAACGCCGAAGCCTTCATCCCGAAAGACAAGGCGATCCCGCGTGATGTTTTACGCCCGGGTGATCGCGTGCGCGGATTCCTGCTCGATGTCCGCGCCGAGGCGCGTGGCCCGCAGTTGTTCATTTCGCGCACTGCTCCCGAATTCATGATGGAGCTATTCAAGCTCGAAGTGCCGGAAGTCGGCCAGGGCCTGGTCGAAATCAAGGCCGCCGCCCGCGATCCGGGCGATCGCGCCAAGATCGCCGTGCTCGCGCACGACCACCGCACCGATCCGATCGGCGCCTGCATCGGCATGCGCGGTTCGCGCGTGCAGGCAGTGACCAACGAACTCAACGGCGAGCGCGTCGATATCATCCTGTGGTCGGACAACCCGGCCCAGTTCGTGATCAACGCGATGGCGCCGGCGGAAGTGCAGTCGATCATCGTCGATGAAGAAAAACATTCGATGGACCTGGCCGTGGCCGAAGACAAGCTCGCCCAGGCGATCGGCAAGGGCGGCCAGAACGTGCGCCTGGCTAGCCGCCTCACCGGTTGGCAGCTCAACGTCATGACCCAGGACCAGGTCACTGCGAAGTCCGACGCGGAACAGTTGTCGTCCCGCCAGCTGTTCATGGACAAGCTGGAAGTGGACGAAGAAATCGCCGGCATCCTGGTCACCGAAGGTTTTAGTACGGTCGAGGAAATCGCCTACGTGCCGGCCGCCGAATTGCTGGCGATCGAAGGCTTCGACGACGACATCGTCGAAGAACTGCGCGCCCGTGCCCGCGACGCCTTGCTCAACGAAGCGTTGGCAGTCGAGGAAAATCTTGAAGAGCACAAGCCGTCTGCGGCCTTGCTGGCGCTGGCTGGCATGGACGAGCACACCGCTTATATCCTCGCCTCGCGTGGAATCGTTACTCCAGATGACCTGGCTGAATTGGCCGTGGACGACATCCTCGACATCGAGGGCATGGACGCGGAACATGCCGGCCGACTGATCATGGCTGCGCGGGCCGAGGAAATCGCCCGCCTGGAACGTGCAGGTTGAGCCGGTAGTCGAAGTTCGTCGCTTTAGTCGTACCGATTCGTGAACAGGCGCATTTGCGCCGCAAGCAAGGGATAGCAGCCACATGTCTGAAGTCACCGTAGGTTCGCTGGCCAATGTGCTGGGAATGCCCGTCGAAAAGCTGCTCGAGCAGTTGTCCGGCGCTGGCATGGTCTTCAGCGGGCCGGAGCAGGTGGTCAGCAGTACCGAGAAGATGAAGCTGCTGGGATTCCTGCGCCGCACTCATGGCAAGGACGACAAGCCGGCCGAAACCGCCGCGCCCCGGCAGATCACGCTCAAGCGTCGCAAAGTCGAGGAACTGACGGTCAGTGCCGGCAAGGCCAGGACCACGGTCGCGGTGGAAGTCCGCCAGAAGCGCACTTACATGAAGCGCGACCAGGTGGAAACCCCGATCGACAGCGAGCGCGAAGATACCTTGCGCAAGCTTTCCGAGGCGCATACCCGCCAGCAGGCGGAGCTTGATGCGCTGAGCGAGACCGACCGCAAGCGCAAGCTTGAGGAGATCGCCCGCCACGAAGCCGAGGAAAGCGCTCGCAAGGCCAAGGAAGTGGTGGTCGCTGCGGTCGTTCCGCCGCCTGTTGCTGTTGCCGCTACCGCAGCTGCTGCCGCAGAGGCGCCGGGCGAAGTCCGCAAGGACAAGCACGCGCCGCGTCCGCACAAGGTTGACCTGCCGCGACCGGACCTCAAGCTGGCTGCTGCCGGCAAGACTGCGCCGCGGCACAAGGCGCGTGGTTCGCATGCAATGGTCGACAACGAAGGCGAGGACGGCGCGACTCCGCTGTTTGTCGCCGGACAACTGCACCTCACTGCCGACGAACGCGCCCGCCGTGGCGCTGCCGGTTCGCGCAAGAAACCGCGTACGAAAATCGCCGAACCCTCGCGCACCGGTTCCGGCCAGCACGGCTTCTCCAAGCCGACGGCGCCGATCCTGCGTGAAGTCTTCATCGGTGACAACATTCTGGTTTCCGAACTCGCCAACAAACTGGCGATGAAGGGCAGCGAGATCGTTCGTGCGCTGTTCAAGATGGGCATGATGGTCACCATCAATGAAGTGGTCGATCACGACACGGCGGTGCTGGTGGTTGAAGAGCTCGGGCACAAGGCGACCAAGGCTTCTGATGACAACGCCGAGCAGGCGCTGGAAGCGTTGGCTGTCATCGATCAAGGCAATAGGACTCCGCGTCCACCAATCGTCACCATCATGGGTCACGTCGACCACGGCAAGACTTCGCTGCTCGACTTCATTCGTCGTTCCAAGGTTGCGTCCGGCGAAGCCGGCGGCATCACCCAGCACATCGGTGCCTACCACGTTGAAACCGGCAAGGGCGTCATCACTTTCCTCGATACGCCCGGCCATGCCGCCTTCACTTCGATGCGTGCGCGCGGCGCCAAGCTCACCGACATCGTCGTGCTGGTGGTTGCCGCCGACGACGGTGTGATGCCACAAACGGAAGAAGCCGTGAAACACGCGCGCGCCGCCAAGGTGCCGTTGCTGATCGCGGTCAACAAGATGGACAAGCCCGAAGCCAATCCCGACAACGTCAAGCAGGGCCTGGTCAAGCTTGAAGTCGTGCCGGAAGAATGGGGCGGCGACGTTCAGTTCGTGCCGGTGTCGGCCAAAACCGGCATGGGCGTGGATGCATTGCTCGACGCGATCCTGGTGCAGTCTGAAATCATGGAGCTCAAGGCGGTCGTCGATAGTCTCGCCACCGGCGTGGTGATCGAATCCGCGCTCGACAAGGGCCGCGGCCCGGTCGCTACCGTGCTCGTGCAACAAGGCATGCTGAAGAAAGGCGACTACCTGGTGTGCGGCGTGCAATACGGCCGCGTGCGCGCGTTGTTCGACGAGAACGGCAAGCAGACCGATGCTGCCGGCCCGTCAATTCCCGTGCAGGTGCTCGGCCTGTCCGGCGTGCCTGATGCCGGCGATGATTTCGTGGTGGTCGCCGACGAGCGCCTGGCTCGCGAAGTTGCCGAGCAGCGCGAGACGAAGAAACGCGAGTCGCGCCTGGTCAAGCAACCTGGTTCGAAGATGGAAGACGTCATCGCGCAGATGGGGCAGGCCAATGGCCAGCAGTCACTCAATCTGGTGGTCAAGGCCGATGTGCAAGGTTCGGCCGAAGCGCTGCGCGAATCGTTGACCGCACTGTCCAACGACATGATTCGGATCAACGTGATCATCTCCGGCGTTGGCGGTATCACCGAGTCCGACGCCACGCTGGCCGCCGCCGCCAAGGCCGTGGTCATCGGCTTCAACGTGCGTGCCGACGCCAGTGCCCGCCGGGTTATCGAAAACAATGGTCTTGACCTGCGCTACTTCTCGATCATCTACGACGTGATCGATCAGGTGAAGCAGGTCGCGTCCGGTCTGCTCGGCAAGGAAGTGCGCGAAGAGATCCTCGGCATCGCCGAAGTGCGCGATGTGTTCCGCAGCTCGAAGTTCGGCGCGGTCGCCGGTTGCTTGGTGGTCGAGGGCACGGTGCGCAAGTCCAAGCCGATCCGCGTGCTTCGAAACAGCGTTGTAGTCTTCGAAGGCGAACTGGAATCGCTGCGTCGCTTCAAGGACATGGTCGAGGAAGTCCGCAGCGGTACCGATTGCGGCATCGCGGTGAAGGCCTACAACGACGTCCGCCCGGGCGACATGATCGAATGCTTCGAGCGCATCGAGTTCCAGCGTAGCCTCTGATGCCGGGCAAGAGCTTCCATCGCACTGACCGGGTTGCCGCGCAGCTGCGCCGCGACCTCGGGATGCTGGTGCACCAGGCCGTGCGAGAGCATGGCCTGCCCTCTGTCAGCGTCTCGGACGTGGAAGTCACCCGCGACATGGCCCATGCCAAGGTGTTTGTCACCGCGCTGATGCCGGAGAAATCCCGCGAAGCGGTGAAGGCGCTGAAGGAACTGGCGCCGGAAATCCGCCACCAACTCTCGCAGGCGGTGCGCATGCGGCATACGCCGGAACTGCATTTCCACTACGATGATTCGGTCGACAAGGGCGAGCGCATCGACGCGCTGCTGCGCGACAATCCGCCCGCGGACGAGTCCTGAGCGCGCTTGCTGGTCGGGTTTCAGCCCCGACTTAGCGCCGCCAAAGACGTCGTGGCTGAACCCCTCCCGCAATCGCGCCATGAATAAGCTTCCGCGCACGATCTTCCGCCCGCTCGACGGCATCCTGCTGCTCGACAAGCCCGCAGGCCTGAGTTCGAACCAGGCGCTGCAACGCGTGCGCCATTTGTTTCGCGCCGAAAAGGCCGGGCACACCGGCAGCCTCGATCC
>JANXRY010000083.1 GCA_025356635.1 Gammaproteobacteria bacterium | reverse complement strand
TCGATGCCTTGTTGTGTTTGATCGCCGGCGACGAAGCGGCCAATGATTTGCCCTGAAGTCGGCCAGCGCCAGGGCGGCGCCGACGCGACCACGATGGGCATTGCCGGACGCGGCGCTGGCGTCGAGGTCACTGGCGCGGTGATTGGCGCCACTACCGGCGCTGCGGGCGACGGCGGCGCCACAGTGACGGCACTGGCTGGCCGCAATCTCAAGCGCTGTCCGACATGGATAACAGTGGCATCGTCAAGCTGGTTCCACTCGGCGACATCCTGGTAACGCAAGCCATAGCGGAAAGAAATTCCGTACAAAGTCTCGCCGGCTTGCACGACGTGGACACCATCGCGCGGCACCGCTTCCGGCGCAGCTCTTGGCAATGGCGCGGATCGAACCGCCGCCCGTGTCGACACGGTCCGTTGCGGCTGGCCATCGATGCGCACGACACGAGCATGGCCGCAGGCGGCGAGCATCATCGCAAGCAGCAAGACCAGCAGCGGTCGCGCGATCAGACTCATGTTCCGTGGTGCCGGAAATACAACCAGGCGACCAGGCCTACGAGCACCAGCAGCGCCAACCAGCCAACTGGCTCGACATTGCGGCGCAGCGCCGCTTCGGCTTTTTCACCGCCCCAGCGAATCGCGCCAGCCACCAGGAACACGCGCTTGCCGCGCCCGATCACGCCACCGAAGAAGAACAGCATCAGCGGCATGCCAACAGCACCAGCGGCGATGGTGGCGATCTTGAACGGAATCGGCGTGAATCCGGCCAGGAACAGCATCCAGAAGCCGTGCGCCGCGGCTTCCTGCTTGATGCTCTCGAACTGTGGCCCGTAACCGAGATCGATCAGCCAAGGCATCACTAGATCGATCGCAAAGTGACCGATAACGTAGCCGACGAACATCCCGAACACCGAACCAAGCAAACTCAAACCGGCGAATCGGAACGCTTGTTTTGGCTGCGCCAGGCACATCGGCGCCAGCATCACTTCCGGCGCGATCGGGAACACGAAAGCCTCGACGAAACTGAGCACGGTCAGGATCAGCGGCGCATGCCGATGCCGGGACCAGGTGATGGCGCGTTCGTACAGTGGCTGAAATATTTTCATCAAATGATTCCTGGCACCAGTGGCACGAACACGACCTTGCCTAGATCTTCGCGCAGCACACCGTCGCTGCTCTTGCGTAGACGGATCAGGTTCTGCGAACTGGCATCACCGACCGGCGCGACCAGCGTGCCGCCTTCAGCGAGTTGGTCGAGCAAGGCGGAATCGAGCACGGCGCCAGCGGCGGTAACAATGATCGCGTCGAAGGACGCATGCTCCGGCCAGCCGAGCCGGCCGTCATCGTGCTTGGTGCGCAAATTCAGCCCGAGGTTGCGGAAACGGCGGCGAGCGTTGCGCAACAATTCCTCGATGCGCTCGACGCTGTAAACCTCCAGACCAAGGGTCGCGAGCAAGGCCGCCTGATAGCCCGAGCCGGTGCCGATTTCCAAAACCTTTTTCGGCACGCCGTGTTCGATCAGGGCCTCAGTCATGCGCGCCACCACCCAGGGTTGCGAAATTGTCTGGCCATTGCCGATCGGCAACGCGGAATCTTCGTAAGCGCGCGATGCCAAAGCCTCGTCAATGAACAAGTGCCGCGGCAAACCGCGCATCGCTGCAAGCACGCGCTCGTCGCGAATACCGCCCTCGGCGCGCAGGCGTTCGACCAAGCGGTCGCGTGCGCGCTGCGAGGTCATACCCTGGCCTTGTGCTTCCGGCTTGCGGTGGAAGATCGGCGTCATGCGGAAGATTTCAGCGCAGCGGTGAGACCACCGACCCAACTGGCGACGGTTTCCAGCGCCTGGTAGCGGGTGAGATCGACGTGGATGGGCGTGATCGAAATATACCCGGCAGCGACGGCGTGGAAATCGGTACCGGCGCCGGCGTCTTGCGCCGCGCCCGGCGGACCGATCCACCAGATCGTCCGGCCGCGCGGATCCTGCTGTTCGATGCAGGGCTCGGCGCGATGACGGTGCCCAAGGCGGGTCACCTCAAAGCCCCGGACTTCACCCCAGGGCAGGTCAGGCACGTTGACGTTGAGGATGGTGTCGGCCGGCAGTGGGTCGGTGACCAATCGCGCCATGATCTCGACGGCGGCGCGCGCAGCGGTATCGAAATTGATCGCCTTGTGATCGTGGCAGGCGAGCGATAACGCGATCGCCGGCAAGCCGAGGCAGCGGCCCTCCATCGCCGCAGCGACGGTGCCGGAATAGATCACGTCGTCGCCGAGGTTGGCGGTGTTGTTGATCCCGGACAGGACGATGTCCGGATCGGCATCGAGCATTCCCGACAGCGCCAGGTGCACGCAATCGGTGGGGGTTCCGGCGACGCTCCAGACGCCCTCGCCCCGATGCTTGGCACGGATCGGCTGGTCCAGGGTCAGCGAATTGCTGGCACCGGAACGGTCGCGGTCCGGTGCGACCACCGTGACCTCGTGCTTGGCGCGCCGCAACGCATCGGCCAGGTGGCGGATACCGGGGGCGTCCACGCCGTCGTCGTTGCTGACCAGTACGCGCATCGAAACCCCGGGCCAAAAATGAATGATAACGTAGGCCGACCCGATGGAACGCCTATGAAGAGCCGTCGATGAAGAGCCGCCGAGCCCACCCCGTTGAACCCGAAGATGCCGCGCTATTCCGCGAGGCGGTTGGTACCGTGCGCCGGATCGAAGCCCGCGAGTCTGCCAACGAACGCCCCGGGCCGGCACCAGAACCGCGCCGCCTGCGCATGGACGAGGCCGAGGCCTTGCGCGAATCGCGCGACGTCGCCGCGCTCGCACCGATCGACGCCGCCGACGTCCTGGATTTCCGCCGCAACGAAGTTCCGGAGAAAACCCTGCGGCAACTCCGGCGCGGGCAATTCAGCATCCAGGATGAACTCGATCTGCACCATCTGCGCGCGGCCGATGCCGAACGCCTGCTCAAGACTTTCCTCAACCAGGCCCGGCGCGGCTCGCGCCTGTGCGTTCGCATCGTGCATGGCAAGGGCTTGCGCTCGGAATCGACACCGGTACTCAAGTCGCTGGTGGACAAGGTCCTGCGGCATCGCGGCGACGTGCTCGCCTTTGCCTCCGCGCCAATCAACCAGGGCGGAACGGGGGCGGTGCTGGTGTTGTTGGCGGCGGCGTGACCTCGCCCAATTCCGCCAGCACCGAAGTCGCGTAAGCACCCGACGGCAGCGAGAATTCCACGCGCAGGATGGCATCCGCCTGCCACTGCCAGCAGAGGTCACCCACGCGCACGCGCAGCGCCCGCCGCTCCTGGGAAAGACCGGCCATTTCCAGGCCATGACACAGCTCGGAATTGTTCGCGGCGATGGCCGATTCGATCTCGCGCACCGCGCCCATGCTGCGCAATTCACCGCGACCCCAAAGCGGGCCCGTGCCATGGACATCGAGCGATTGCGCGCGCGCCTGCAATTCCGCAGTCATCGCTTCCGGCCCGAACACACTGTGCGTGCCATCCAGCATCCAGACCTCACCGTCGAGGCCGTCGTGCCAGTGCCCCTGCACGATTCGCGCTGCCAACACCGTATTGAAAATCTCCGAACGCGCCGCCGACAGCAAGATGCCGCGCTGTTCGCGGCCAACCCGCGCACCGGCAAACATCCATCGCGCCGCATCCATGTTGCCGCCGTCGCGACCAAAGCGCTGTTCGCCAAAATAATTGGCAATGCCGTCGCTGGCGATTTTCGCCAGGCGCGATTCAACAGCGCCATGATCGCCGATGACCTCGCGCAAGACGATGCCGAAGCGATTTCCAGCCAACGCGCCACGCGGCAATTTGCGACTGTGCCACTGTGATTCGAGAACGCGCAGATCGTCGCTGACCAGACTCGCCAGATCAGGCGCGACCTTCTTCGGCAAGTGCACGGAAAACCGCTGGCGAGTGACCGCATGGCGATCTTTCATCCCGGCATAGCCGATACCCATTTCCGGGATACCCGCCCACTGTGCAATTCGCTTGGCCACGAACGCCGTGTTCATGCCGCGCTTTTCGATGGTCAGCAACAAGTGCTCGCCCTGCCCCGATGGTTCGAAGGCAGGCAGTTCCGCAACGAAGAAATCCTCGATGGCGCTGCGGAACTTGGCTGTCAGCACGGCCTCGCCATGCGCCCGCGGCAAAGTCACGTGGCCACCAGTAAGACTACCGCCTGCGCGGCGATGCCTTCGCCACGACCGGTGAAACCCAGCGTCTCAGTAGTCGTTGCCTTGACGCTGACTTGGCTGATCACCGCACCCAGGTCTTCCGCCAGGCAAGCGCGCATTGCATCGGCGTGCGCACCGATCTTCGGTTGCTCGCAGATTACGGTGATGTCGGCGTTGCCGAGAGTCCAGCCGTGCTGCTGCATCAACGAAACGCAATGGCGCAGGAACTGCCGGCTATCGGCGCCTTTCCAGCGTGGCTCCGAAGGTGGGAAATGCTTGCCGATGTCGCCCAACGCCAGCGCGCCGAGCAAGGCATCGCAAAGCGCGTGGATGACGACATCACCGTCCGAATGCGCGACGACGCCGCGTTCGTGGGCGACGCGCACGCCGCCGAGCATCAGGTGGTCGCCTTCGCCAAAGGCGTGCACGTCGAAGCCGCTGCCGATCCTGACTTTCATGGACATCACGTTCATGGACTCTTCTTCAGGATGAATTCGGCCAGGGCCAAGTCGGCCTGAGTGGTGACCTTGATGTTGTCCTCGGAACCTTCGACCAGCAAGGGCTTGAGGCCCAGTCGCTCCATCGCCATCGCCTCGTCGGTGACCACGATGCCGGCACGCATCGCCGCCAGCAGCGCGCGGGTCAGGCCGCCACGGCGGAACATCTGCGGAGTAAGCGCGCGCCAAAGTCGGTCGCGCGGCTCGGTGCCACGACTGCGGCCCTGGTCGTCGGCGCGCTTGAGCGTGTCGCGCACCGGCGTAGCCAGGATCGCGCCGACCGGGTCGGCCTGGCCGAGCGCGATCAAACGGGTCAGGTCGACAGCGCGCAGACAGGGCCGCGCGGCATCGTGCACCAGTACCCACTGGTCCTCGCTCACCGTTTCCGGCAGCGCCTGCAGCGCGGCCAATACCGAGTCGGCGCGCTCGGCGCCGCCCAAGCAGGTATAGATCGGTTTGCCGTGCATCGTTCGCCAGCCTGCCCAGAAAGGATCGTCAGGCGAGAGTGCGACGACTACGCCGTCGACTTCCGGATGCGCCAGCAGTGCGTTCAGGCTGTGCTCGACCAGCGGTCGACCGACGACGTTGCAATATTGTTTGGGTGCGTCGCCGCCGAAGCGCTTGCCAAGTCCGGCAGCGGGAACGATCGCCCATGTCATGGCGGCGCTGCCGACTCAGCGGGCGCTGCTTCCTTGCGTGAGCGCGGTTCAACCACGCGATAGAAAGTTTCGCCCGGCTTGATCATGCCCAATTCGCTGCGCGCGCGTTCCTCGACCGCTGTTTCACCGGACTTGAGGTCCTCGACCTCCGCCGACAGCGCGTCGTTACGCTTCTGCAGGCGCGCGTTCTCGAGGCGCTGGGCTTCGACCGTGGCGCGCAGGTTACGGGCGTCGCGCCAGCCTCCGGCGCCAGTCCACAACTTGCCCTGCAACAGCAGCAGTATCAGCAGCAGGAAAGGAACCGGCCACCAGCGGCGCAGCATGCCGTCCACTCAGCGCTTCAAACTCACGAAGGCATCGCGACCGGCGTAGCGGGCCTTGCCGCCGAGCGCCTCTTCAATACGCAGCAACTGGTTGTACTTGGCGACGCGGTCGGAACGGCAGAGCGAGCCAGTCTTGATCTGGGTAGCCGTGGTCGCCACCGCGATGTCGGCAATGGTGGTGTCCTCGGTCTCGCCAGAGCGGTGCGAAACAATCGCTGCATAGCGATTGCCGTCGGCCATGGCGATAGCGTCGAGTGTCTCGGTGAGCGTGCCGATCTGGTTGACCTTGATCAGGATGGCGTTGGCCACGCCCTTGTCGATGCCTTCCTTGAAGATTTTCGGATTGGTCACGAACAGATCGTCGCCGACCAGTTGCACCTTGCTGCTGAGTTTGTCGGTGAGCAGCTTCCAGCCGGCCCAATCGTCTTCGGCCATGCCGTCTTCGATGGTGATGATCGGGTACTGCGCGGCCCAATTGGCCAGGAAGTCGACGAACTGTTCCGAACTCAGGCGCTTGCCCTCGCCGACCAGGTTGTACTTGCCGTTCTCATAGAATTCCGTGCTGGCGACGTCGAGGCCAAGCAGCACGTCCTCGCCGGCGCTGTAACCGGCCTTGCCGATCGCCTCGAGGATGGTTTCCAGCGCTTCCTCGTTCGAGCGCAAGTCCGGCGCGAAACCGCCCTCGTCGCCCACCGACGTGCTCAAGCCACGTCCTTTGAGCACGGACTTCAGCGAGTGGAAAATCTCCGTACCCGCACGCAGCGATTCCGCGAACGACGAAAATCCGACCGGCAGCACCATGAATTCCTGCAGGTCGACGTTGTTGTCGGCGTGGGCGCCGCCATTGATGATGTTCATCATCGGCACCGGCAGCGAAACCTCTCGGCCGTTGGCGAGATGCGCCCACAACGGCAGCTTCTTCGAGGCGGCCACTGCGTGGGCATTGGCCATCGACACGCCGAGCAGCGCGTTGGCGCCGAGCCGGCCTTTGTTCTCGGTGCCGTCGAGATTAATGAGTTTTCGATCGAGACTAGCCTGGTCTTCGGCATTGAAGCCGGTCAGCGCCGCGGCGATGGTGTCGTTGACGTTGGCGACCGCCTTCTTCACTCCCTTGCCCATGTAGCGGGTCTTGTCGCCGTCGCGCAGCTCGACCGCTTCCTTGGAGCCGGTCGATGCGCCGGACGGCACCATGGCGCGACCAAAGCTGCCGTCGCTCAGCGTGACTTCCGCTTCGAGGGTGGGATTACCGCGGCTGTCGAGGATTTCGCGGGCGTGGATCTTGCGGATCGTGGTCATGATGTCGTTCTAGTCAAAGAGAATTTTCGAGGAAGCCGTTTTTCTTGGTGATCTGGTCCAGCGCCATCAACGTTCCCAGCAGCGCCGCCATCTTCGGCAGCGGCCAGGCGTTGGGGCCGTCGGACAGGGCCTTGTCGGGATCCGGGTGCGTTTCCATGAAAATGCCGGCGATGCCGACCGCCATCGCGGCACGCGAGAGCACCGGCACGAACTCGCGCTGGCCGCCGGATTTGCCATCAGCGCCGCCGGGCAGCTGCACGGAATGGGTAGCGTCGAACACCACCGGACAGCCGGTGTCGCGCATGACGCTCAGCGAGCGCATGTCGGACACGAGATTGTTGTAGCCGAAGCTGGCGCCGCGCTCGCAGACCATGATTTGGCTGTTGCCGGTCGCGAGCGCTTTCGTGGCGACGTGCTTCATTTCCCAAGGCGACAGGAACTGGCCCTTCTTGATGTTCACCGGCTTGCCGGCAGCGGCGACCTTCTGGATGAAATCGGTCTGCCGGCACAGGAAGGCGGGCGTCTGCAGCACGTCGACGACCGAGGCGACTTCGTCCATCGGCGTGTATTCGTGCACGTCGGTAAGCACCGGCACGCCGAGTTGGCGCTTTACTTCCGCGAGCACCTTCAATCCCTCCTCGAGGCCCGGGCCGCGGAAGCTGGTGCCAGAAGTGCGGTTGGCCTTGTCGAAGCTGGATTTGAAGATGAAAGGAATGCCGAGCTTGCCGGTGATTTCCTTGAGCGTGCCGGCGGTATCGAGCTGCAACTGCATCGACTCGATGACGCAGGGCCCGGCGATCAGGAAGAACGGTCGGTCGAGGCCGACCTCGAAACCGCAGAGCTTCACGCGCTGACCTCTTTGAGCAAACGACCGCCAGCCCGGCCTTCGTTGGCCTTGTATTCGCGCGCGGCGCGGACGAAGCCGATGAACAGCGGGTGGCCGTCGCGCGGCGTCGAGAGGAATTCCGGATGCGCCTGGCAGGCGACGAACCACGGATGGCCCGGCAGCTCGACCATCTCGACCAGGGTATCGTCCATCGACTTGGCCGAGATCACCAAGCCGGCATCCTCAATCTGGGTGCGATAGCGATTGTTGAATTCGTAGCGGTGGCGGTGGCGCTCGGCGACGACATCCTTGCCGTACATCTCGCGGGCCTTGGTACCGTGCTTGAGCCGGCATTCCTGCAGACCTAGGCGCATGGTGCCGCCGAGGTCGGACGCCTCATCGCGGCGCTCGACTTCACCCGATGCCGTGCGCCATTCGGTGATCAGGCCGATCACCGGATGCTGGCAGTGCCGTTCGTTTTCGGTAGTATTGGCGCCAGCGAGACCGGCCAGGTGGCGCGCGACATCGACGACCGCCGCCTGCATGCCAAAGCAGATGCCAAAATAAGGAATGTTCTGCTCGCGCGCGTATTGCGCGGTCATCACCTTGCCTTCGAAACCGCGATCGCCAAAGCCACCCGGCACCAGGATCGCGTCGACCCCGGCGAGTATGCCGACGCCGTCGGATTCGACCTGTTCGGATTCCAGCCACTTCAGCCGCACCTTGGTCCGCTGGCGCATGCCGCCGTGGCGCAGCGCCTCGCCCAACGACTTGTAGGCGTCCTGATGGTCGACGTACTTGCCGACCACGGCGATGGTGACCTCATCGACCGGATGCTCGACCGCATCGACCACCGCTTCCCATTCGGAAAGATCGGGCGGACCGACTTCCGCCTCCAGCCGCAGGCGCTCGACCACGATCTGGTCCAGGCCCTGCTCGTGCAGCCACAGCGGCAGCTTGTAGATATTGTCGACGTCGACGCAGCTGATCACGGCTTTCTCGTGCACGTTGGTGAACAGCGCGATCTTGCGGCGCTCGCCGTCGGGAAGCGGTTTCTCACTGCGGCAGAGCAGGATGTCGGGCTGGATACCGATCGAACGCAGTTCCTTCACCGAGTGCTGGGTCGGCTTGGTCTTGAGCTCGCCGGCGGCGGCGATATAGGGCACCAGAGTCAGGTGCATGAAAATCGCCTGGTCCGGGCCGCGCTCGGTGCGGATCTGGCGGATGGCTTCCAGGAACGGCAACGACTCGATGTCGCCGACGGTACCGCCAATCTCGACCAGGCCGACATCGAAGCCCTCGGTGGCGGCATCGATGCAGCGCTTGATCTCGTCGGTGACGTGCGGAATCACCTGCACGGTGCCGCCGAGGTAGTCGCCGCGGCGCTCCTTGCGGATCACTTCCTCGTAGATCCGACCGGTGGTGACCGAATTCTTGCGGGTCAGGCGGGTGCGGACGAAACGCTCGTAATGGCCCAGGTCGAGGTCGGTTTCGGCGCCATCGTCGGTGACGTAGACCTCGCCGTGCTGGAACGGCGACATAGTGCCCGGATCCACGTTCAGGTAGGGATCGAGCTTCATCATGGTGATTTTCAGGCCGCGGGCCTCGAGGATGGCCGCGAGCGATGCGGCGGCGATGCCCTTGCCCAGCGAGGACACCACGCCACCGGTAACGAAGATCAGACGCGTCATGGCAAAACCCGGCGCTGGAAAGCCCTATTCTACCGGCTCGGGAGCGATCCCGCATCTGTGCCTTGCCGGCTTGACCCGAACCGACCCCGGCCCGCATCCTGCCGCCTTCCCAGCCCCCCGAGACCCCATGAGCAGTCGCTACATCGCCGCCGATATCGAAGTTCTTTCCGGGCTGGACCCGGTCAAGCGTCGCCCCGGCATGTACACCGACACCACCCGGCCCAATCATCTGGCCCAGGAAGTGGTGGACAACGCCGTCGACGAGGCCCTGGCCGGGCATGCGCGGACGATCGAGGTCGTTCTGTTCGCCGACGGCAGCTGCGAAGTCTCCGACGATGGCCGCGGTATGCCGGTTGATATCCACCCGGAGGAAAAAATCCCGGGCATCGAACTGATCATGACCCGCCTGCACGCCGGCGGTAAGTTCAACAACAAGAACTACACGTTTTCCGGCGGATTGCATGGCGTCGGCGTCAGCGTGGTCAATGCCTTGTCGAAGCAGGTCGACGTCTTCATCAAACGCGACGGCAACGAATACCGGATGGAATTCCGCGACGGTTTTCGCTCGTCGCCGCTTGAAACGATTGGCACGGTCGGCAAGCGCAACACCGGCACGCGCCTGCGCTTCTGGCCGGACGGGAATTATTTCGACACGCCGAAGTTCGCGGTCAAGGCGCTGCGCCACCTCCTTCGTGCGAAAGCTGTCTTGTGCCCGGGCCTGACCGTGCGGCTGTTCGAGGAGGCGACCGGCGAGCGCAACCAGTGGTTCTACGAAAATGGGTTGCGTGATTACCTACGCGGCGAACTCATCGGCCGCGAACTTCTGCCGCCGGACCTGTTCACCGGCAACCTGACCAAGGAAAGCGAAGTCGTCGACTGGGCGGTGGCCTGGGTTCCAGAAGGCGACCTAGTGCAGGAGAGCTACGTCAATTTGATTCCGACCGTGCAGGGCGGCACCCACGTCAACGGCCTACGTTCCGGACTGACCGATGCGCTGCGCGAATTCTGCGACTTCCGCAACTTGTTGCCGCGTGGCGTCAAGCTGGCGCCGGAAGACGTCTGGGATCGGGTCAGCTACGTGCTCTCGCTCAAACTGACCGACCCGCAGTTCAGTGGCCAGACCAAGGAACGCCTGAGTTCGCGCCAGGCTGCCGCCTTCATCGAAGGCGCGACCCACGACGCCTTCTCACTGTGGCTCAACCAGCACGTCGAGATGGGCACGCAGATCGCGCAATTGGCGATCGAGCGCGCCGCCGCACGGCTCAAGACTGAGAAGCAGATCGTCCGCAAGAAGATCACCCAAGGGCCGGCCCTGCCCGGCAAGCTGGCCGACTGCATCTCGCAGGATCTTTCCCGCACCGAATTATTCCTGGTCGAAGGCGATTCCGCCGGCGGCAGCGCACGACAAGCGCGCGACAAGGATTTCCAGGCGATCCTGCCTTTACGCGGGAAAATTCTGAATACCTGGGAAGTGGAAAGCTCCGG
>JANXRY010000064.1 GCA_025356635.1 Gammaproteobacteria bacterium | reverse complement strand
ATCGCTTCGAACGCTGCGAACTGCGCCTTTCCGGCCGCAACCTGGGCGATCGCCGGGATCCGGTCGCCGAGAGCGAATTGGGCGAAGGCCAGTACTACCGGTTGCGGGCCCGCACCATCGAACTCGGCCTGAGCTGCCAGCGCTGACGGGTATTTTCGTGCGGCCATGACTTCTGCCCTATCACGTGGCAGAAGTCTTGGAGTACCGTGGGCGCTCTCGTTGTGTCCCCGGAGCCGTCCATGAATCTGCGATACCCCATCCTGATTACGGCACTGATCGCCGTATTCACCAGTGCCGCCAGTGCCAGCACCGTCACTTACACCGCCGACCAGCTGGTGGCGAAAAATCTCGCCGCCCGCGGTGGTGCCGACAAACTGCGCGCACTCACCTCCATGCATGTGAGCGGCACCCTGAAGCTCGGCGGCGGCCTCGAGGCCAAGACCGAATCCTGGGCGCTGGCGCCCGGCCGCTGGCGCGATGAGTTCGGCCTGCAGGGCCTGACCGCGATCGAAGCCTGGGACGGCAGCCAGGCCTGGGCGATCAATCCCTTCGAAGGCCGGCGCGATCCGCAGAAGATCAGCGCCGACGACGCCAAGGATATGATCGAATCGGCGGTGATCGCCGGCCCGCTCCTGGACTACAAGGCGCAGGGCAGCACGGTCGAATACCTGGGCACCGAGGATATCGACGGCACCGACGCACACAAGCTGCGTGTCACCTTCAAGAACGGCGACAGCCAGGTGCTCTATCTCGATCCGGACCAGTTCCTCGAGATACGCATCGTTACTCATCACATGGTTCGTGGCCAGGAGCGGGTGCAAAGCACCGATGTCGGCGAATACGAGCAGGTGGATGGCATCTACTTTCCCTTCGAACTCGGCCGCAACCAGGTCGATTCGATCGAGCTGAACAAGCCGATTGATGCCGCGAAGTTCCCCTTCCCCGCCCCCGCCCAGCACTGAGCCCGGAGAATGCGCATGAATACTCTCAAGACGCTTCCCGTCGCCCTGTTGTCCCTGCTGGTCGCGCTGCCCGCGTCCGCGCAGAGCGCCGCGCAAAACCAGGCGACGCTCGACCAGGGTGTGATATCGGGCCTTGGCATCCGCAACATCGGCTCGGCCACCATGAGCGGGCGCATTTCCGCAGTCGCCGCCGCGCACGAGAAGAACGGCGGCATGGTGCTCTACGTCGGTGCCGCCAGCGGCGGTGTCTGGAAATCCACTGACGGCGGTACCACTTTCCGATCGAAGTTCGACAAACAACCGGTGCAGTCGATTGGTTCCATCGCCATCGATCCCAATGACACCAATACGATCTGGGTTGGATCGGGCGAAGCCTGGACTCGCAACTCGGTATCGATTGGCGATGGCATCTACAAATCCACCGATGGCGGCGAGACCTGGAACAATATGGGGCTGCCCAATTCCGAGCGGATCGTGAAGATCGCCGTGAACCCGGGCAACAGCAACCTCGTCTACGCCTGCGTCACCGGCAAACTGTGGAGCGACTCCGCCGACCGCGGCGTCTATCGCAGCGCCGATGCCGGCAAGACCTGGACGCAAGTGCTCAAGGGCGGCAACGGCTCGACCGGTTGCGGCTCGATGAGCATGGACGCCAAGAATCCGAACACCTTGTTCGCGTCCCTGTGGGATTTCCGCCGCAAGGGCTGGACTTTCCGCTCCGGTGGCGAGAACGCCGACGCGCCTTCGGGCAGCGGCCTGTTCCGCTCCGACGACGGCGGCAGCCACTGGACCGAAATCACCCCGGCGGCGAACAAGGGCTTCCCGGAAAAACCCTTCGGCCGCATCGCGGTCACCGTCGCGCCTTCGGACAGCAAGATCGTCTACGCCTTCGTCGAATCGACCAAGAGCGCGCTGTACCGTTCCGATGACGGCGGCAAGACCTGGGATCGCCGCGACGACAGCCAGCGCATGGTCTGGCGTCCGTTCTACTTTGCCAACCTGATCGTTGATCCGACCAACCCTGATCGCGTGTTCAAGCCTGACCTGGTGCTGATCCAGAGCCTGGACGGCGGCAAGACCTTCGCCCAGGTTGGCGGTGGCGCGCACGGCGACTTCCATGACGTCTGGATCGATCCGGCCAACCCGAGCCAAGTGATCGCCGGCGACGACGGCGGGCTATGGTTCTCCAAGGACGCCGGCAATCGCTGGTGGCGGGCCAACAACCTGCCGGTCTCGCAGTTCTACCATGTGAGTATCGACAACGACGACCCGTACCACGTTTACGGTGGTCTGCAGGACAACAGCTCCTGGGTCGGCGATTCGTCCTATCCGGGCGGAATCAGCAATGGTCGCTGGGAAAACATGTACGGCGGCGACGGCTTCTGGATGTTCGCCGATCCGACTGATCCGGATTACCTGTACGCCGAGGCCCAGGGTGGCAACATCGGCCGGGTCAACCGACATACGCACCTGGCCCGCGACATCCAGCCGCGCGCCAATGACAACGAGAAATTGCGCTGGAACTGGAACACGCCAATCGCCTTGTCACCGACCGACAAGAGCACGCTCTACATCGGCGCGCAATTCCTGTTCCGCTCGCACGACCACGGCCAGACCTGGGACCGCATCTCGCCCGACCTGACCAGCAACGACCCCAACAAGCAGAAGCAGGAGGAGTCGGGCGGCATCACCGTCGACAACTCGGCTGCGGAAATGCACACGACGATCTACTCGATCAGCGAGTCGCCGAAAGACGCGAACGTGATCTGGGTCGGCACCGACGACGGCAATGTCCAGGTCACCCGCGATGGCGGCAAGTCCTGGAAGAACGTCACCGCCGGCGCCGGTGTTCCGGCCAATTCCTGGGTCAGCTACATCGATGCCAGCCACTTCGATGCCGGCACTGCCTACGTCACCTTCGATCGCCACACCTTCGGCGACATGACTCCTATGGTCTACAAGACCAGCGACTTCGGTGGTCATTGGCAAGCACTGGCCACTGCCGTTCAAAGCAAGGGCCTGCGCGGCTATGCGCATGTCGTGCGCAATGATCCGGTCAAGCCCGGCCTGCTCTACGTCGGCACCGAATTCGGCCTGTGGATCTCCAATGACGACGGCGCCAACTGGGCGCAGTTCAAGGGTGGCGACTTCCCGGCCGTTGCGGTGCGCGACCTGGCGATCCAGCCGCGCGACAACGACCTCGTGCTGGCCACCCACGGTCGCGGCATCTGGATCGTCGACGACTTGACCCCGCTGCGTTCGCTGACACCGGCGATGCTGCAACAGGACGTGACCTTCCTGCCTTCGCGCCTCCAGCAGCAACGTATCCAGGGCAATGGCGGCTGGCCTGAGGGCGACGCCAGCTACGCCGGTGAGAACGCCAGCAGCAACGTAATCATCAGTTACTACCAGCGCGCCCGCCATCTGTTCGGCAAGCTCAAGCTGGAAGTGCTCGACAGCAAGGGCAACGTGATCGAGACGCTCCCGGCCAGCAAGCGCCGCGGCATCAACCGCGTCGAATGGTCGATGGGCGTCAAGCCGCCGACCGTGCCGCCGGCGGCGCAGATTGCCGGTAGCGCCACCCAGGGTCCGCGCGTGGTGCCCGGCACTTACACCGTGCGCATGACCAAGGGCGACAAGACCTACGAGACCCAGATCACCGTTGGCCTCGACCCGCGCGCACCGTTCACACTGGCCGACCGCCAGGTGCAGTTCGATGCAGCGATGAAGGTGCACGGCATGTTCGGCCAGATGAGCGACCTGGTCGCGCGCATCCAGGCCGTTCGCGAAGGTGCCAAGGCCGTGGGCGATGGCTTGCCAGCGGGCGATGCACTGCGCACGCAGTTGACCGCATTGGCCGACAAGGCCGATACGATTCGCAAGAAGATCGTCGCGACCAAGGAAGGCGGCGCCATCACCGGCGAAGAGCGCCTGCGCGAGCACATGGACCAGCTCTATGGCGGGATCACCGGCTACGAAGGCCGTCCGACCGCGACGCTGATCAACTACACCGGCGTCCTGCAGCGCGAACTGGAAAGCGTGACCAAGGAGTTCGAGGACCTGCGCCAGAAAGACCTGGCCCCGGTCAATGCCGCGCTCAAGGCCAAGGGCCTGCCGGAAATCGATCTGCCCGTGCACGCGCCAACCGCCTGGCAGTTCAATGGCCATCCGGACGAAGCGGCGGCCGAGGAAGCCGAAGAGGCGCGGTTCGAGCGCTGATTCGTCTCGCTACCGCTGGAAACGAAACCGGCCGCGAGAGCGGCCGGTTTTCTTGATGGCGCTTGATGTGGCTAACTGTTGACAGTTGTTGATATCTGTCTACACTTTGCCACATGGCAAGCGCCGATCGCGATTACGTGCTGAAACTCGCCCGACGGCGAAAGGGCGTCACCACACGCGAGCTGGCGGTTGCCGGGATCCATCGCCAGGTACTGAGCCGGATGGCTGCCAGCGGCGATATCGTGCGGGTCGCCAGGGGCGTGTACCAGCTGCCGACGCGAGCGGCGAGCGAACACCATGGCCTGGTTCTGGCCGGCATCGCCGCGCCGCAGGGCGTGATCTGCCTGCTCAGCGCACTGCAATTCCACGGCCTTGGCACGCAACTGCCATACGAAGTCTGGATTGCCGTCGACCGCCGCGCGCGCGCTCCCCGACCGCAATACCCGCCGCTGCGCGTGATGCGCTTCAGCGGCAAGGCGCTATCCGAGGGCGTGCAACGCCACCAACTCGAAGGGCGCCAGGTGGCGATCTACGGCGTCGAGAAGACGGTGGCGGACTGCTTCAAGTACCGCCGCAAGATCGGCCTGGATGTCGCGCTGGAGGCGCTGCGGGAAGCACGACGCGCACGCGGCTTCAGTCTCGACGCGCTATGGCGGTATGCCAAGGTCGATCGCGTTGCCAACGTGATGCGGCCCTACCTGGATGCCGTGGCATGAACGGCGGTCGAGCCACATCGATCCACGCGCGCCTGCTTAATCGCGCGAAAGAGCGCGGCGAAGACTTCAATCTGGTGCTGGTTCGCTACGCGCTCGAGCGCTTCCTGTATCGCCTGTCCACGCTTCCGGCCGCGCGCGAAGGGTTCTTGCTGAAGGGCGCGATGCTATTCGACCTTTGGTTCGACCAGCCATCTCGGCCGACACGCGATGCCGACTTCCTCGGCTTTGGTCCGATGGACGCCGATCGCTTGGCGGAGACGATGCGGGAAATCTGTGGCGTGCCAGCCGATGACGGAATGATGTTCGACGCTAACTCCGTGCGTGTCGAGGAAATCCGCGAGGAAGCGCGCTACGGGGGGCTGCGCGTACGCCTGGTCGGGCTGTTGGGCAACGCGCGTTGCACCGTACAACTCGATGTCGGCTATGGCGATGCGGTCACGCCGGGCGCCGAAGAGGCGACTTACCCGACCCTGCTGGACGGCCTGCCGGCACCGCGACTTCGCGTCTATCCGCGGGCCACGGTCGTGGCTGAGAAGCTCGAAGCGATCGTAAGCCTGGGCATGGCCAACAGCCGGATGAAGGACTACTACGACTTGTGGGTATTGGCACGCGAAGGAGCCATCGGAGCCGGCTTGCTGGGCGATGCCATCGCGGCGACGCTCGCCCGGCGCGGGACCGCGATACCGGATGGGTTGCCCTTGGGCTTGACCGACGAATTCGCCAGCGATTCGGCCAAGCTGACGCAATGGAACGCCTTCCTCCGGAAAAACCGCCTGGAAGCCTCGAGGCTGGCCGATGTCGTCGCGGAGATCGCGCGATTCCTGGAGGGGCCAATTCGCAGTGCACGGGAGCCAAGCGGCAATGCCTGATGAACTACCAATCAACTACTAATTTCTACCAAATTAGTAGTTGCCTTCCGGTCCAGATGGCGGACTTCAGGAATGTGTCCCCGTCGCTTCGTCCGCGCGGAGAAGGTTGGGGGCGCGGCGCCAAGGGCCACGACCAGTCGGCGAAGCAATGGGAAGAGGCGCTGGCGTCGACCAAGAGCGGGACGGCGACGGGGAAGTGAGATTTTTACCCCCTTTCCCCCCGGGAGAGGGTTGGGGTGAGGGTTCGGACGGGCCGCGAGAGCGGCCTGTTTTTTCCGGCGGCGTGGGCGTCGAGGCCTGGTAAGCTTTTGGCATGGCCTTCTGGTGGGTAAACCACAAACAGACTCGGGACTACGAAGTCCAAGGCGAGTATTTGTGGTCGCCCAAGTTCAATCAGAACGGGGCGCGCAACCAGTCCTACGACAACATGGTGATCGCTCGGCCGGGAGATGTGGTCTTCTCCTATGCCGATGGCCAGATTTCGTGGGTAGGCGTAGTGCTCGCGGATGCAAGCACATCGCCCAAACCGATGGAATTTGGCAAGACGGGCATCTATTGGTCCGATGAGGGGTGGCACCTGCCTGTCGCATTTCAAAAATCAGCGCAATCCGTCCGGCCGAAGGATCATCTCGCCAAAATCGCTCCAAAATTGCCCGCGATTTACTCGCCCATTCAGTCCAACGGCAATGGAAATCAAGGGATGTATTTGACAGCGATTTCTGACGACCTAGGCGAGCTATTGCTGGCCTTGACCAAGACTGTGCTCGCGGTAGCCGACTCAGATACGGAAACCGCATCGACCGTGCTGCAGCAACTGACAGACATCGATCAGCTCAGGATCTCAGTCGAGATTCCGGAAACGCAGCGCGCCCAATTAGTAAAGGCGCGAGTTGGTCAAGGTTTGTTTCGGTCGCTGGTATTGCTCAAGCACCCGGTTTGTCGCGTCACCGGAGTCTCCGACAAGCGACTGTTGAGAGCCAGTCATATTAAGCCGTGGAAAGACAGCGACAATTTTGAGCGGCTAGATGGCAACAACGGGATAATGCTATCGCCTCATGTTGACGCATTGTTTGATCAAGGATTGATGTCATTCGAAGACAATGGTCGGGCGATTTTCAGAAGCGACTTGAACAAAGACGTCTTGGAAAAATGGGCGATCCCGCCGAGTCATTCGGCCTCGCCGTTTCAAACGGGTCAGCGCGTGTATCTAAAAATGCACAGGGAACGTTTGGACGCGATTGGGGCATATCGCTACTGAGTCAATCTATTGCTCGCCAGCCAAGCGACGCTTGAAATACTCCTGCGTCTCTTTGTCAACGCAATGCACGAAGCAACCCTTCAATCCACGCGTCATCAACGTGCGATATGTGTTCTTGATGATCCGATCGATGCGCTCGGTGGTGTCCGCAGGCCCATCCTTGAGAAGTCGTTTGTAGCCTCGCACGGTGCGATCCATCTTGGATCGATTGACTACCTCGGTGGTTAGATTCCCATCACGGAAAAGCAAATCTGTTCCGACGATGACTCCGACGTAGTCGACCTCCAAGCCCTGACATGTGTGAATGCAACCGACCTCATTTATGGAGTCGGGAGCGACTATCCAGAGGCTTCCATCCCTACCAAGGTTCCAACGCTTCCGATATTCGCCAAGAACGATGTCATACGCACGTGGGTTCTTCTTGCTCGACCAATCCCAGCAATACCCGGCAACAACACGCGCTCGATTGGCGACATTGCGCTCCTCGATCATTTCATGGAGCACGCTTGGAGAATCAACCATCCGGAAATCAAAAGACGTTCTGTCAAATTTATCGCCATCAATGCGCTCAATCTCGAGCACATCATCTAGCCACGGCAGATAGCCTGCCGAGCCATTGCAACGAAATTGCGACTCCAATTCCAGCTCGGATATCTCGGCCCCCATGGCGTTGGCCCAATGCCTGATCTCAGCCGCACTTCCGATATCACTCAAGGTAACGACTTGGTTGTCGTCGACAAAAAAGACCGCGCACTTCGTGCTTTGAATGACCTCCTTGATCTGGTTTTCGCCCAAGTTTCCGTACAAGCCAGAAAAGCGATTGAGTCTGTGCGCTTCATCGACCACAAGGACATCGAAGAGATTGTTCTCGACGTCGTAGAAGGCGCCTGCGCTACCGAAGAGGCTGTCGATCACGCCTCGCTTCATGTGTCCGGTGAGCTTGTCCCGGTAAACCGCGCGCGGGGCAGCGTTCTTGGACACGTACTTGGTGAGGAGACCGACCCTCGTGAGTGAGGCGAGCAGGTTAATCGCAATAACGGATTTGCCGGTGCCGGGGCCGCCCTTGATAAGGACGACGTGCTTTCGCGTGGCGCTGGCTTTCCTGGCAGCGGTCATAGCTGCCTCAAAAGCGACTTTTTGCTCATCAAGCAGAACGAATTCTTGGTTGCCGCGCACCATGCCTACAAGACTGTCGGCCAGCATTTTCGACGGCCTTATGCGACCGTTCTCGACTTTGTAGAGCAGGTCTCCGTTGTCGCCTCGACATACATGTTTCTTGACGAACTCACGCAGCCTCTTCAATTCTGGCTCGCCCTTCAAGAAGAGCGGAGCCAACTCAATGTAGGGCGAGTACCGACTATCGCTGATGATGCCGTCGTCGACGTAGTTGTGCAGGTAGGCGCAGGGTCGCAGTGCAACTTGCCCGTCGTACACGGTTTCGTTGAAGCCGTGCAGAAAAGCCGCGTATGACCAAGCCTGATAGCAAGGATGGGGACCTTCGATGTCGGCGGCTCCGCCTCGTCGCGCATAAATCAGACCATCAAGTTCGGATATTCGAGAAGACGACCACTGTTTTAGTTCCACGATAATCATCCGCGCTTCGCCATCGTTGGCGAACCCTGTGAGGATGAAATCGATCCGCTTCTGCGATTGCGGGATTCCGAACTCGATCCCAACACCTGTATCGCCTGGAATCGCCTCGTCACGAAGCACTTTGGCCATATGGCGGAGCGATTCGCGCCAGGATCTGAATTCGCCTTGTGACGAATACCGACCGGTTTTTTGGACGTAAGCGGTCGCGACGACTTCTTCGATGTCGCGGTCGTCCGTATCAGCAAGAAATCCTTGCTTCGTCGATTGGTAGACAATCATCTGCGTCGACTCGCCCCTAGAGCTCTGTGTACTTGCGGCTAGTGCCTCGCGCCAATGCGGTCGGGTATTTTTCTGAATTTTTTGCGAATTTCGAATTCGCCGCAGCTACCAAATCGACCTCCAGCTTATCGGCCAGCTGCAGTAGGTAGAGAAAAACATCTGCCAGTTCCTCGGACACTTCGGCTCGCTTTGCTTCTGGCAAAGAGCGACTGTCGACATCGGACATCCACTGAAAATGTTCGAGGAGTTCGCCGGCCTCAACTGACAACGCGGCAGCCAAGTTCTTCGGTGAATGGAATTGGCCCCAGTCTCGATCCAATGCGAACTTGCGAAGTGCTTGCTTCAACAACTCGATCTCGGTGTCCATCCGGACCTCCCGACTTGTGATCTGCGGAGCCTACTCACCACCAGCAGAAACTCCAAACCTTCCTTGGAGGGTATACCCCCCCCCGGCCCCTCGCCGGCCAGCACCCAGGGGCGCTGCAACCCCGGACCGCGCAAGGCGGACCTTCCGGCGCTAGGCCTTCATCCGCAACCACGCCCCCACTTCCAGCTCGGGTGCGACTTTCACCAGCGCCGCGTGGCCTTGCTTGAGCCTCGCCACCCAGCCCGGCCCGCGCGAGCGCATGTCGTTCCAGGCCTCCTGCACCTGCGCCTCGGCGTTTTCCTTGAGCCACGACAACAGGGCCGCGGCCTGGCGGATGTCCTTGTTCGACTTGGCGATACGCGACGCCGGCCGCTCGCCGGCGATCAGCATCTTGTGCAGGGCGTAGCGCGCCGGGTGCGGCACGTTGGCCACCGCCACG
>JANXRY010000110.1 GCA_025356635.1 Gammaproteobacteria bacterium | reverse complement strand
ACTCGCTGCCCTGGTCGAGCAGGTCCATGCTTTGCCGGGCTTCGGGAGACACCGCAAGCAACGGGGAAACAGAACCGGTGGCCGCTTCGGTTGCCGGTACGTCCTCGCCTTCCACGGTTTCCAGCGGCCCAAGATCGTGTTCCTTGAGCAGGACCTCGTAGGTGGTGATCACGCGGGTGGCGTCGCAACCGCGTTGCTTGAGGCATTGCTGCGCCAAGTCTTCGATGTCTTCCAGGGCTTTTGACATCGTCGCCATCGCAGTGTCGTCGCCTTTTCGCAGCGCGACCTGCGCTTCGCGATAGCGCTGGCTGGCGGCGTCCATCTGCGTGTACAGCGGCGCCAGCTTGTCGGTCTTCGCAAACAGGGTGACCGGCAAGGCAAACAACAGCACGGCAACAAGACAAAGGTTGGTTGGAATTGGGCGCATAGGTGTCCTTGGAGTACCTGCGAGGGTATCGGTTCCCTGCCCGCAGGGGCAACTGTTCCGAATAGTGGCGGCAACGCCTAGAATCATGGCATCCACGGAGGACTCATGAGCGATATCCTGATTGGCAAGGGCGACGTCCCGGTTCAGCTTCTCGGCAAGTACGGAAACCGCCACGGCCTGGTCGCTGGCGCCACCGGTACCGGCAAATCGGTCTCGCTGATGGTGATGGCGGAAGGCTTCTCGCGCATGGGCGTGCCGGTGTTCATGGCCGACGTGAAGGGCGATATCGCCGGTCTCGCCATGGCTGGCAGCATGAACGACCGAATTGCGTCGCGTGTTCAGCAAATCGGCATGTCCGACTACCGCAACGAAGCCAGCCCGGTCGTATTCTGGGACTTGTACGGCAAGCTCGGGCATCCGATCCGTACCACGGTATCGGAAATGGGGCCGCATCTTTTCGCCCGCATCCTGGAGCTGAACGACACTCAGGGTGGTGTGCTCGACATCGCCTTCAAGCTGGCTGACGACGATGGCCTGCTCCTGCTCGATCTCGAAGATTTGCGCGCACTGCTGAACTACGTTACCGAACACAAAAGCGAAATCTCACAGAAATACGGCCTGGTCAGCCCAACTTCGGTGGCCGCGATCCAGCGCGCTCTGCTTCAGCTTGAGCAAGACGGCGGCGAGGAATTTTTTGGCGAACCAGCGCTGGACCTGAACGACCTCATGCGCCAGGACATGTCCGGCCACGGCATCATCAACCTGCTGGTCGCCGACCTGTTGATCCTGAAGCCGCGCCTGTATTCGAGCTTCCTGCTCTGGCTGCTGTCGGAGCTGTTCGAACGCCTACCGGAAGTCGGCGATCTGGAGCAACCGAAGCTTGTCTTCATCTTCGACGAAGCGCACTTGCTGTTCGACGATTGCCCACCATCCTTGCAGCAACGGATCGAGCAAGTCGTGCGGCTGATCCGCTCCAAGGGCGTGGGCGTGTATTTTTGCTCGCAGAATCCCGACGATGTTCCAGATGTGATCCTCGGCCAGCTCGGCAATCGCATCCAGCATGCCCTGCGCGCGTATACACCGCGCGATCAGAAAGCGGTCAAAACCGCCGCCGAAACCTTCGTGCCGAACCCCAAGCTCGACGTCGCCAAAGTGATCTCGGAACTCGCGGTCGGCGAGGCATTGGTATCAATGTTGCTCGACAAAGGCATTCCGATGCCGGTCGAGCGCGCTTACATCTGCCCGCCGCGCTGCCGGATGGGCGCGATCACCCCGGAAGAACGCATGGCCGTGCGCAATCGCAGCCCGGTCGGCGGCAAGTACGACACCCCGATCAACCGCGAATCGGCTTACGAAAAACTCAACCAGCGCGCGACCCAGAACACCGCACCGGATACCAGCCCTGGCACGAATGCTCCCGCGCCGAAAGTAGCGCCCGAACAGCCGTCCAAGCTCGACGATTTTCTCTGGGGCAGCAAGCGTCGCCAGGGTGCCGTCGAGGCTGCCGCGAAATCCATGACCCGCACAATGGCCAGCGGTGTCGGTCGGCAAATATTGCGGGGCGTACTCGGGAGCCTGTTCGGCGGCAAACGCTGAGCGATTCGATGTCGCGCTGGCGTCCACCTTCCGAAGCCGCAACTGCGCTGATTACCCGCGCCGGCTTCGATCGACTGCGCGAAGAGCTCGATGAACTCTGGCGGCGCAAGCGCCCGGAAGTGGTGCAGGCGCTTGCCGCTGCCGCGGCCGAAGGCGACCGTTCCGAGAACGCCGAATACATCTATCGCAAGAAGCAGCTGGGCGAAATCGACCGGCGCGTGCGTTATCTGAGCAAGCGGCTCGATGCGCTGAAAATCGCCGGGGACTCGCCCGGCAATGCGTGCGCAGTTTTCTTTGGCGCCTGGCTGGACCTCGAAGATGCCAACACCGGCGATAGCGCGCGTTATCGCATCGTCGGCCCGGATGAAACCGATGCCCGCCTCGGCTGGATCAGCATCGATTCGCCACTGGCCCGTGCGGCGCTCGGCAAGCGCGTGGACGATGAATTAGAAGCAACATTGCCGACCGGCGACTGCCGCTACGTTATCGTCAAAGTGCAGTATTCGGAGTAAGCGGGCTCAATCGTAGCGTTCGGGATCCACCAGCCCGAACAGATCGTGATCGTCGCTGCCCATGATCGTCACATCGACGAAATCGCCGGGCTTGAGGCCGGCAACGAAGCCGTCCTGGATCTGCACCAGACCATCGATTTCCGGCGCGTCCGCCATTGAACGGGCGATGGCGAGTTCACCATCAACGGCATCAACCAGGCAGCGCTGCACGCTGCCGACCTTGCGCTCGAGTTTTTCGCTGCTGATCTCGGCCTGTCGTTCCATGAAGCGGGTTAGGCGTTCCTGCTTGACGGTTTCTGGAACCGCATCAGGTAGTGCATTGGCGGCAGCGCCGGTGACCGGCGAATAGGCAAATGCACCGACACGGTCGAGTTCGGCGACGTCGAGAAAATCCAGCAGCGTCTCGAACTCTTCCTCGGTTTCCCCCGGGAACCCAACGATGAAGGTACTGCGAATGGTTATTTCCGGGCAGATCGCGCGCCAGCGCTGGATGCGTTCCAGGGTCTTGTCGACCGCACCCGGGCGTTTCATCAGTTTCAAGATCCGCGGGCTAGCATGCTGGAACGGAATGTCCAGATACGGAAGCAGTTTCCCTTCCGCCATCATTGGGATGATGTCGTCCACATGCGGATACGGATAGACGTAGTGCAGGCGCGTCCAGGCACCGAGTTCGGACAGGCTCTCGCACAGTGCTTTCATCCGCGTCTGGTAATTTTTTCCGCGCCATTCGCGTTCGACGTATTTCGTATCCACGCCATAAGCGCTGGTGTCCTGCGAGATCACCAATAGCTCGCGCACGCCGCCACGGACGAGGCGCTCGGCCTCGCGCAGGACATCGTCGATAGGCCGTGAAACGAGGTCGCCGCGCATGCTCGGGATGATGCAGAAGCTGCAACGGTGGTTGCAGCCTTCGGAAATCTTCAGATAGGCGTAGTGCTTCGGGGTCAATTTCAACCCGAAATCTGGAACGAGATCAAGAAACGGATCGTGCGACGGTGGCAATGCCGCGTGGACGGCGTTCATCACACTGGCGTAGTCCTGCGGGCCGGAAATCGACAGCACGCCTGGATGTGCGTCGCGGATGATTTCGGCACGCTTGCCCAGACAACCGGTGACGATCACCCTGCCGTTTTCAGCAATGGCCTCGCCGATTGCGTCGAGCGATTCCGCCACTGCCGAATCGATGAAACCGCAGGTATTGACGATCACCACATCGGCATCGTCGTAACTGGGAACGATCCCGTAGCCCTCGGTCTTGAGTTGGGTCAGGATACGTTCGGAATCGACCAGCGCCTTGGGGCAGCCAAGGCTGACGAAACCGACTTTGGGTTGGCGAGCGGACATGCAAGGACCATGCGAGCGAGAGCCACTATTATACCGTTCCTGCCCGCGCGGTTCGGGCCGGGTATGCTGTTGCGAGGAGGAAACACCATGGGCCACTGGATCACGCTCGATACCCACGCCAAGCAAATCCGGGCCTGGCGCGCCGACCCGGCCAACCCGGCGCACGGCACGCTGGTGGTCGTGCAGGAGATATTCGGGGTCAATTCGCATATCCGCCATGTTGTCGATACCTTCGCAGCACATGGCTATATCGCCATCGCACCCTGTGTTTTCGACCATATCGAGCACGATGTCGAACTGGGTTACGACGCCGAAGGTGTTGAACGCGGGCGACAACTGGTGGCGGCGATCGGCATCGACAGTGCGCTCGCCGATGTGCGTGCTGCGGTTGGGCACATCGCCGCCGAAGGGCATGTCGGCGTGGTCGGGTATTGCTGGGGCGGAACCGTGGCCTATCTTGCCTGCACCCGCTTGGGGCTGCCGGCAGTGAGTTACTACGGTGGCCGTACCGTTCCGTTCCTGCACGAACGACCGCAGGCGCCGCTGCTTCTGCATTTCGGCGCCAACGATCCGATCATTCCGCCCGATGATGTGCAAAAGCACCGTGATGCCCTGCCAATGGCGGAAATCCATGACTGGCCGGCCGGACACGGTTTCAACTGCGACCAGCGCGGCGATTACAACGCCGAAGTCGCAGAGCGGGCGCTAGCGCGCACGCTCGCGTTCTTCGGAGAACATTTGCGATGACTGGCTTTGCACTGGATTCGCGCTTGGAACGCGACTCCCTGTTCATCGCCGACGGCCCGCTTTCACAGCTACGACTGATCGACGACAGCCGATTTCCCTGGCTGATTCTTGTGCCCCGGGTCAACGATGCCGCTGAACTCATTGACCTCGACGGTAGCCAGCAGCGATTGCTGCTGGCCGAGATCAATCTTGCCGCGCAGGCACTGCGCAAGCTCGGCCGCTGCGACAAGATCAACATCGGCGCACTCGGCAATATCGTCCGGCAATTGCATGTGCATGTGCTGGCGCGAGTTGAAGGCGATGTCGCCTGGCCCGGACCGGTGTGGGGGCATGGCACGGCAACACCCTATTCGACGACCGCGCGCGCTGCCCGGATCCATGAGTTGAAAACCAGGTTGATGGCTTGAAAACGACGACTCAGGTCTTCGGCAGTGTCACGCCGGTCTGGCCCTGGTACTTGCCGCCGCGATCTTTGTACGACGTTCCGCAGACTTCGTCGGACTGGAAAAACAGCATCTGCGCCACGCCCTCGCCGGCGTAGATCTTGGCCGGCAGCGGCGTGGTGTTGCTGAATTCCAAGGTCACGTGGCCTTCCCACTCGGGCTCGAGCGGGGTCACGTTGACGATGATGCCGCAGCGCGCATAGGTGCTCTTGCCCAGGCAGATCACCAGCGTGTCGCGCGGGATGCGGAAGAACTCGACCGTGCGCGCCAGCGCAAAACTGTTCGGCGGGATGATGCAGACGTCGGCCTCGATGTCGACGAAGCTGGACGGATCGAACGCCTTGGGGTCGACGATGGTCGAATTGATATTGGTGAAAATCTTGAACTCGCGCGCGCAGCGCACGTCGTAGCCGTAGCTGGACGTGCCGTAGCTGACGATGCGGTGGCCGTCGGCAGCATGCTTGACTTGGCCGGGTTCGAACGGCTCGATCATGCCGCTGTTCGCGGCCATGCGACGGATCCAATGGTCGGACTTGATGCTCATGTGGTACCGGGGCTCGAAGGGCTTGTGGAGGAAGCGGGGCGTCGGCGTGGCCAGAGCAGCCACAGCACGATCAGGTTGATCGACAGCACGCTGACAGACATCCAGCTTGGACTGCGTGCAAAGTAGTACAGCTCGAACGGCACATAGATGCCGGCCGAGAAAATGCCCAGCCAGCGCGCCCAATTCCGCACAAACCACAGACCGTAGCCTTCGATGAATCGCAATGCTGCATACGCGGTGGCGGCCAAGGACAGCAGGCCATGTTCAGTGTCGGCGGCATGCAGGAAAGTCAGGAATTTGCGCGGCAGGCTCAGGCTGGAATCGATATCGAGCAGACGCAACAGCGAGACGCCGCCATTTTCCAGTACATGACTATGGGCATTGAGAATGCCAAAACCGATGCTCAACACGGCCAGACCCTTGAACATGTCGATCACGGCGACGATGCGCAGCTTGCGTCGGGCATTGAGCCGCAACGCATGCTCGATGCCGTCGTTCACTTCCTTGATCGGGTGCGGATGCCGTTCGTTCATGGTCAAGTGTTCTGTTTCATGTGTTTTGGCTTATGTGTTCTGGACCAGAATGCTTGGGAAGCCGATCGACTTGTTCCTGGCCTGCATGGCCAAACGTCCGGCGGCCTTGCGTGCAATCGTACGATAGGCTTGGGAAATCACCGAGCCTGGCTCGGAAACCACGGTCGGTGCGCCGGAATCGGCGCGTTCACGGATGGATATGTCCAGCGGCAGCGAACCAAGCAGTGGCACGCCGTATTGCGCCGCCATTTTTTCACCCCCCCCCACGCCAAAAATGTGTTCGGAGTGGCCGCAATTCGAACACACGTGCACGGCCATGTTCTCGACGATGCCGAGTACCGGCACTTCGACCTTCTCGAACATCTTGAGCGCCTTGCGGGCGTCAAGCAGGGCGATGTCCTGCGGCGTGGTGACGATGATCGCCGCCGAGACGGGCACGCGCTGCGCCAGGGTCAACTGGATGTCGCCGGTGCCGGGCGGCAGATCGATAATCAGATAATCGAGATCTTTCCACAGCGTGGTGGTCAGAAGTTGTTGCAGGTATTGCGTGGTCATCGGGCCGCGCCAGATCGTCGGCGTGTCCTCGCCAAGGAACAGGCCAATTGAAATCGCCTGCAGGCCATGCGCGAGCTTGGGCTCGATGCTCTTGCCGTCCGGGCTTTCCGGCTTGCCGTGCAGGCCGAGCATCATCGGAATGCTGGGGCCATGGATGTCGGCATCGAGCACACCGACTTTCGCGCCCTCGGCGACCAAGGCCAGGGCCAGATTCACGGCGGTGGTGGACTTGCCGACACCACCCTTGCCGGACGCGACCGCGATGATGTTGCGCACATCCGGCAACGGCGTGAGGTCTTTTTGCACGCGATGCGCGGTGATCCGTGAGGTCACCGCCACCGTCACGCTCTCGACGCTGGGCAAGGCCCCGATGACGCCGCGGATTTCATCGGCCAGGTGCTCTCGCCAGCCCGCCGCCGGGTAACCCAACTGGATCTCGATCGCGACCTTGCCGCCGTCCACGCCCACGCCGCGCACCGACTGGGCGGCGACGAGATTGGTCTCGGTGTGGGGGTCGTGAATCTGCGCCAATGCGGCGCGGACAGTATCGGGAGTCAGGCTCATGGTCGCGAATTGTACCCGAGCCACCGGACACGGTCCGCAGGTGGCCGGCCAAGGACAGCCAACCTCTGCGATAATCTTGCTATGAATCTCACTCCCGCCCTCGTCACCACCGCCCTTCCCTACGCGAACGGCCCGCTGCACCTGGGCCACCTGGTCGGCTACGTCCAGGCCGATATCTGGGTGCGCGCCCGCCGGATGGCCGGCGGGACCGTGCATTTCGTCTGCGCGGACGATGCCCACGGCACGCCGATCATGCTCGCCGCCGAGAAAGCCGGGCAGACGCCGGAGGATTTCATCCGCGCCATCCAGGTCGGGCACGAGCGCGACTTCGCCGACTTCGGCGTCGCTTTCGACCAGTACCATTCGACCCACTCGGAAGAAAACCGCGAACTCGCCAACCTGATCTATACGCGGCTGCGCGACGGCATCAATTTCGAGAAGGTGATTGCGCGTCGTTCGATCCAGCAGTTCTATGATCCGGTCAAGCAGATGTTCCTGCCCGACCGTTATATCAAGGGCGAATGCCCGAACTGCGGCAGCGCCGACCAGTACGGCGACAACTGCGAGGTCTGTGGCAAAGCCTACGCGCCGACGGATTTGAAGAATCCTCGCTCGGTGGTCTCGGGCGCGACCCCGGAACTGCGCGACTCCGAGCACTATTTCTTCGATCTCGGCAAGTTCGAGTCCTTCCTGCGCGAGTGGATGGCCGGCGACGTTGCCCACAGTTCGGTCAAGGCCAAGCTCAACGAGTGGCTGGAAGGCGGCCTACGCGACTGGGACATCTCCCGCGATGCGCCCTACTTCGGTTTTCCGATTCCCGATGCGCCCGGCAAGTTCTTCTATGTTTGGCTGGACGCGCCGATCGGCTATCTGGCGAGTTTCAAGGCCTACTGCGCGAAGTCGGGTATCGACTTCGACGAGTTCCTGCATGCCGAACCCAACGCGACCGAGATGCACCACTTCCTCGGCAAGGACATCATCAATTTCCATGGCCTGTTCTGGCCGGCAATGCTGCATGGCGCCGGCTTCCGGGCGCCGACGAAACTGCACGTCAACGGCTACCTGACGGTGAACGGCGCGAAGATGTCGAAGTCGCGCGGCACTTTCATCATGGCGCGCACCTTCCTCGATGCCGGCCTGAACCCGGAAACGCTGCGCTATTACTACGCGGCGAAATCCGGCGCAGGCGTCGACGACCTCGACCTGAACCTCGACGACTACGCCGCGCGGGTGAATTCGGATCTCGTCGGCAAGTTCGTCAACATCGCCAGTCGTTGCGCCGGCTTCATCAATACACGCTTCAACGGAAAGCTCGCAGCTCGTCTTGACGACCAGGCAATGTACGACCGATTCCTGCAGGTTTCGAAAGATGTTATTGCGAACTATCAAGCGGGCGACTTCGCCCAGGCCATGCGGCTGATCATGGGTTTGGCAGACGAGGCCAACAAGTACGTTGACGAAAAGAAACCATGGGTAATCGCAAAACAGGATGATTCGGACGAAAATTTACAACTCGTATGCACTCATGCAATCAACCTGTTCCGAGTGCTCAACACGCTTCTACACCCAGTTTTACCCAATATTGTCTCGCATGCTGAATCGTTCCTTGGCTACGCAACTACGCGTTGGCACGAACTTCAACATCCTCTACTCGACCACGAAATTCGGCCTTACAGACCCCTGCTCACCCGCATCGACCCCAAACAGATTGAAGCCATGATCGAAGCCTCGAAAGACACCATGCAGCCCGCCAGCCCGGTCGCGATTGAAATCGCTCCTACAAAAGCAATCGCAACCATCGGTATCGAGGACTTCAGCAAGCTCGACCTGCGCGTCGGCATAGTGCTCGAATGCAGTTTCGTCGAAGGCTCCGACAAGCTGCTGCGCTTCAAGCTCGATGCCGGCGACCTCGGCGAGCGGCAGATTTTTTCCGGCATCCGCGCCAGTTACGGCGAGCCGGAAAAGCTGGTCGGCCGCAACGTCGTGTTCATCGCCAACCTGGCACCGCGCAAGATGCGTTTCGGCATTTCCGAAGGCATGATCCTGTCGGCTGGCTTCGACAGCGATCGGCTCATCCTGCTCGATGTCGATACCGGGGCCTTGCCCGGCATGCCGGTGAAATGAACCCAGCCGACCTCGAGTCGCTCGCCGAAAAAATCGATCGCCTGCTGCCGCAGACGCAGTGCACGCGCTGCGGCTATCCGGCCTGCTTGCCTTATGCCCGCGCGATTGCCGTCGGCATCGCCGACATCAACCAGTGCTCGCCCGGCGGCGCAACCGGAATACTCGCGCTCGCGAAATTTCTCGGTCGCGAACCAATACCGCTGAATCCAGACTTCGGTATCGAAGCGCCACCGCGCGTGGCATTGATCCGCGAGGCCGAATGCATCGGCTGCACCAAATGCATACAAGCCTGCCCGATCGACGCCATCGTTGGTGCATCCAAACTCATGCACGTCGTGCTGGCCGACATCTGCACCGGCTGCGAGCTGTGCCTGCCGCCCTGCCCGGTCGATTGCATCGACCTCGTGCCGACCTGACTCGGAGATCGCCCTTGCCAAACTTCACGATTCGTCTGCTCGTTCTGTCCGCATGCCTCGCCGCGTGCCGGGCCCATGGCGCCGATGCGGCAACAATGGTCATCGATGACGAGGCCTATACCCATGCGCAGCGACTGGTCGAGGTCGAGCCGGGAAGACGACTGAACCTGTACTGCATCGGCGCAGGCGAACCAACGGTCGTGTTCGATTCCGGCCTCACCGACGAGACCGATGTCTGGGCGCTGGTACAACCGGTCATTGCCACGCACGCGCGGGCCTGCTCATACGATCGCGCAGGCTCGGGCTACAGCGATCCTGGCAATCGCGCCGGCGACAGTGCCAACAACGTCGACGACCTGCATCGCCTGTTGGCCGCCGCCGCGATCAAGCCGCCGTACGTACTGGTCGGGCATTCCTACGGCGGCATGAATGTCCGTTTGTACACCGATCTGCATCCGGAAGAGGTCGCTGGGATGGTGTTGATCGACCCTTCCGAAGAGGACTGGGTGAAGAGCGTCTGGAAAATCGACCTGCAACAACGGGACTACCCGCTGTACCACTCCCAGCTCGAACCCGGCTGGAAGTCACAGCGCGAATGCGTCGAGGCAGCCAAGGCAGGATTCACGGCGGGAAGCGCGCTGTACAAGCAATGCGTGCCCGACGCCAATCCACGCTTCAGCGACGCGATCAACGCTGCCTACCTGAAGGTCCACCTGACTCCCGGCTATCAGCAGGCCACGGCGACCGAGAACGAGACTGTCCATGAGGCGAGCGCCGACCAGGTGCGAGCAGCATGGCGTTGGTTGGGCGACATGCCGTTGATCGTATTGGCCTCGTCGCCGCGCACCAAGCTGCGGTCCGACGAATCCCAGGCGCACATGGACGCGGTCAATCGCGTGCACTTGTTCCTGTTCGACCAGATGGCGTTGCAGTCGAAACGTGGGCTGGTCCGTCAGGTTCCGGATTCCGATCACTCAATTCAAATGAGCCAGCCTGGCGCCGTCATCGACGCGATCCTGGAAGTCCTGGCCGCAGCGCGCGCAAAGAAATGAATTCCCGCTATTCCACCCGCTCGACCTTGTAACCGGCGGCGCGCAATTTCGCGACCAGGCCTTCGTCGCCAAGCAGGTGCAGGCTGCCGACCACAATCAGTGCGTCGCGTTGGCGCTCGCCGTCGAGCATGGCGCGCAGCTTGGGCAGCCAGGCGTCGTTGCGGTCGGTATCGATACGGCGGTAAAGCATCGGGTACAGCTTGCGGAAGTCGCCAGCCATGCCTTCGTACAAGCCCCGATCGTCGCCAGCTCGCCACTGCGAATGCAGTCGGTCAAGTTCCTTGCCGTCCGAGGCTTCCTGCAGGGAGTCGGTCAAGGTATCGACCTGCTCGAGCGTACTCATACCATCGAACAATCGCATCTGGTCATCGCCAGTCTCCAAGCCGAGCGTGGGTTTGCCGGCGCTGGCCGCTCGCGCCATCAGGTTGCGGTCCAGCCCGAGCTGCGGGTCATAGCCATTCCGCGCCAGGCTGTCCACGCCGATCAACAATGCAACGAACCAAGGCTCCAGCACCTGGAATTGCTGTACCGGTAGCTTCCAGCGGTTGCAGTAGGCTTCAAGTTGGAGCCACAGCTCCGGAGCCAACAGTTGCTGCAGCTGTTGCCCTGGCGGCAGGCGCGCGGCGGCTAGCATCTTGCGCGGCAGCTCGGGCGAGTTGAGTTCAGCGGGTGGCATCTCGAACGCAACGATCTCGGCATCGGCGAATGCCGCGTCCACCGCCGGCGCCAGCGGATAATCCGATGGCTTCAGCGCATGGAACGATCCCAGCAAGTACAGATGATTGTCGGCATCACTGACTTTCCAGAGCAGCGGCCGCGGCGGTTCGGCCTGAACGCAACCCGATGCCAGTACCAACATGCAGGCAAGCCATAGCCCGCGCTGAAAAAGCATCTTCATTGCCCGGGCTCGTGCTCGGCGATTTCTTTCAACGGTTTTTTCTCGCCAGCACGGATTGCGATATCCAACCGGTTCTGCGCCGGCGGCAATGGGCAGGTGGCATATGGTGTAAATGCACAGGGCGGATCGTAGGTCTTGTTGAAATCCAGAATAGTCGTGCCATCGGCGCCCGGGTAAGCAGCATAAACAAAACGCGCAGCGGCATAACTTTCGTGGCCGCTGGTACGATCAGCGAAGGTGAAAAACAGGCGATGATCGCCTTCGTCAATCGCTTCCATGGTGAAGCTCTTGCCGTCTTTCTCGAAGGTAACGGTACCAGGGTTGTCCATCGGTTCGACGATGCTGATGATATTGAGGATATCGATCTTCGAACCCGGCGGATGTGCTGTGAACCGGGCCTTGAAACGAAACGCCGGATCGATGTCGAAGTAAGGCACAGGCACGAAACCGGTGCGCGTCGGCGCCATCGCATCGCGCACGCGCAGCGCGTAACGATCGCCGCGCTTGATCACGATGAAACTTGCGTCGCCCTTGTTGAAACCGACCACGGTGGGGCCGGTTTCTCCGGCATCGGCATCCGCGACCAGCTTGACCCGCCCTTTCGCCGGTTGGCCATCGATGGTGATGCCGGCGCCATTTTCCGGCACGAACGTCAACGCACCGGAATTATCCAGTGTCAGCAGGCCGACATGCGGCGGCCCGGCGCGCAATTGCGTACCGTTGTCCTGGGCGGAACCGATGCGCGTCGTACCGACCTCGACCCAATGCATGCCGACCAAGGACAGCCAACCGTCGGGGCGCTGCAGCTTGGCCAGGCGCGCAGCGCGCGTGTCCATTATTTCCTGGGTGTAGGCATTGCGGGCAGCTATCAACGCCGGATTCACGGCGGTCTTTTCGTCGCCCTTGCCGCAGGCGGACAGGCCCAGAATTACCAAGGATATTGCCGCCGTGATCAGGTGATTGCGCATGGTTTTCTCAACGTCCTTTCTCATCGACCGCGAAGGAACAACCGGTCCAGCTCCATCTTGCTCAACTGCACCCAGGTCGGGCGACCATGATTGCACTGTCCGGAACGTTCGGTCGACTCCATGTCACGCAACAGTGCGTTCATTTCCGGCAGGGTCAAGCGCCGGTTGGCCCGTACCGAAGTATGGCAGGCGAGCGTGGACAGGAGTTCGTTGCCGGCATGCTCGATCAACTGGCTGGCGCCGTGTTCGCGCAAATCAGCCAGCACATCCAATACCAGCGCCTTCGGGTCGAGGTCGGCGAGCAGTGCCGGCACCGCGCGGACACTCAAGGACTGCGGCCCGCTGCGCCGCAATTCGAAGCCAAGCAATGCCAGCGCGTCGCCGTGTTGTTCGGCGATTTCGGCTTCGCGCTCGGACACCGCCAACGCCTGCGGAACCAGCATGGATTGCGAACGAATGCCGGCGCCGTCCTGCGCGGATTTCAGGCGCTCGTAGGTGATGCGTTCGTGCGCCGCGTGCATGTCCACCAGCACCAGGCCCTGCTCGTTCTCGGCAAGGATGAACACGCCGTGCAGTTGTGCCAGCGCGAAGCCCAAGGGCGGCGCCAGGGTTTCGTCCACCGCCGGCAAAGTGCGCGCCGGTTCCTGTGCCGCTGCCGACGCGCCATAGAGCGCGGACAATCCCGCCAGTTGCTCGCGAACGGGCAGACCCATGGCCGACTGGAATGGCGATGGCCAGGCCCGGTAGTTGGCCGCATCTTCGGCAACGCCGGGGCGATCGCTCGTGGTGCCGGCGCGCGTGGTCGCCAAGGCATCGTGCAACGTACGAAACACGAAATCGTGGACCAGCCGGCCATCACGGAAACGCACTTCGTGCTTGGCGGGATGCACGTTGACATCGACACGACGCGGATCAATTTCCAGAAACAGCACGAAGCTCGGATGCCGGCCATGGAACAACACGTCGGCGTAGGCCTGCCGTACGGCATGGGCCACCAGCCGATCGCGGACAACACGACGGTTCACGTAGAAATATTGCTGGTCGGCGCTGGAACGCGCGGCCGTCGGCAGGCCGACCCAACCATGCAGCCGCAAGCCGGCGGCGGCATGGTCGATTGGCAGGCACTGGCTGACGAAATCCTCGCCCAGCGCTTCCGACACGCGCCTTAGCCGATCACCTTCGGCAGTCACCGGCCGGTAATGCTTGCCGGTTTTTCCGTTGTGGCTGATCCGCAGTTCAACCGAAGGCCGCGCCAATGCCAACGAACGCAGCCATTCTTCGACATGGCCGAGCTCGGTGCGTTCGGCGCGCAGGAATTTCCGTCGCGCCGGTACGTTGAAAAACAAATCGCGCACCTCGATGGTGGTGCCGATCGGATGCGGATGCGGCAGCGGCTCGCCGAGCTTGCCGCCATCGATGTCCAGGCGCGTTCCATGCTCGGCGCCCGAGATGCGTGAGCTGAGCGAAAACCGGCTGACCGACGCAATCGAAGGCAAGGCT
This sequence comes from Gammaproteobacteria bacterium, assembly GCA_025356635.1. GTDB lineage: Bacteria > Pseudomonadota > Gammaproteobacteria > Xanthomonadales > Xanthomonadaceae > Arenimonas. The sequence continues at coordinate 8,698 of JANXRY010000110.1, read as the reverse complement.
TCGCCGCGGAAACCCAGGGTCATGACCTGTTCGAGATCGTCGAGCGAAGCGATCTTGCTGGTGGCATGACGGGAAACGGCGAGCGGAATTTCCGCCGGAGCGATGCCGCTGCCATCGTCACGAATGCGAATCAGGCGGATGCCGCCTTCTTCAAGGTCGATATCGACCCGTTGCGCGCCGGCGTCGAGGGCGTTCTCGACCAGTTCCTTGACCACGGATGCAGGCCGCTCGACGACTTCGCCGGCAGCGATCTGGTTGGCAAGCGATTCGGATAGCAGGCGGATCGGCACGGCTTCGGAAGTCTCCAAAGCGGGCATGATACCAGCGGGATTCGGCTACTTCGTCGAACGACTTCGAATGACTTCGGATGACATGGGGGCTACTTCGGATTGCCGACGATCACCGGCATCAACATTCGTTCGTTGCTGCGACTGCTATCGACAGGGCTGCGTTTTCCGTCCTGCAACGCATACCAGCTGCCCGGCGGCGGTTGGTCGGTAAAGTACTGGCGTACGCCATCGGCGATTGCCGACGCGAGTCGGGCACGGTAATCGGGATCATCGAGCCGCTGCTCTTCACCAGGATTGGTGATGAAGCCGGTTTCGACCAGCATCGAAGGCACGTCCGGCGAGCGCAGCACTACGAAATTCGCACGCTCCACCGCCGGCTTGTGCGCTTTGCCGACGTTTTTCAGCGCCCCCAGAACCTGGGCAGCGACATCGTCGGACGCGCGCATGGTTGCGCTCTGGGACAGGTCGAGCAGGACCGCTGCGAGGCCGGGATCTTTTTCGTCCAGGCTGACACCACCGACCAGGTCGGCGCTGTTTTCCTGGTCGGCCAGCCAGCGCGCCGCCTGCGATGTGGCGCCGCGTGTGGACAACACGTACACCGAAGCGCCGGTCGCGGTCTTGTTCGGCGAGGCGTCGGCGTGGATGGAAATGAACAAGTCGGCCTGCGCCGCACGGGCGCGCATATAGCGATCCTGCAAGGGCACGAAGGTATCGTCATCGCGAATCAGTACTGCCTGCATGCCAGGATCGGCATTGACAAGTCGCGCCAGTTCACGCGCAATCTCCAGGGTCACGTGCTTTTCGTGGACACCGCCGGGACCATGCGCGCCAGGATCCTTGCCGCCGTGGCCGGCGTCAATGGCGATCACCAACTTGCGCGGTGCCGCGCCAAGCACGTCCTGCATGGTCCTGGCTGGCGTTGCATGGACAGCGGTCGTCGGCGCGATCGCAACCGGCGGCGCAACGACTTGCGGTGCCGCAACGATCGCAACGACCGGTACGGAATCTGGCACCCGATTCGCCACGTGGGTTTGTGCAGTACTCGCCAAATCCAGGATCAACCGGGCATGACTGCCATCACGCTCCACCCGCGAGACCGTGTTGACTGCCATGCCGAGGTCGAAGACCACGCGCAGGGTTCCGGCATCAGGCTGACCGGTACGTACGCTGGAAATGGCGCCATTCGGTGCTGGAAGCCGGAATCCGGGGGCGAGCTGCGTGCCGTCAAGGTCAAGGACCAGTCGGTCCGGCGCGTGCAGGGCGAAAAATTTGTAGCCGACAAGGCCATCCATCTCGAGGACGACCTGGGTTCCGGACTCGCCTTCCGCCAACCGGACCTTATCCAGATCGGTCGCGTTAGCGCTGAAGGTCAGGACCAGACCAAGGACCAAGGCGATCAGGGCAAGGGGGGGGGCTGGGCGCATGGGCCGATTGAACCACCGGATTTCCGCAATTGCAAGTACTTTTCCCTTGAAAATCCGCGACCTGGGGAACTTTTCTCGGATTTCCCTAAACTGAACGCCCAGAACCCGCGATTTTGCTGACTTCTGCCAACCAGGCACCACCTTTCAAGGTGTATGCGGCCATACGAACACGGCGACCGCACCCCTCCGGTTGCAGGAACAGGTCCAGATCAATGGGCGGCAGCGACTTGCTGCCTCGCTCCGGCCATTCAATCAGCCAGCATCGTGCGTGGCCGGCGAGGTCGGCCAAGCCGAGGAACTCCAGTTCCACCGCGTCCGCAATACGGTACAGATCCAGGTGCAACGCTTCGCCACCGATGACGGGGTACTGCTCCAGCAAGGCGTAGGTGGGGCTCTTGATGGCTCCGGTAACGCCCAAAGCGCGCAACAACGCCCGCGCTATGGTTGACTTGCCAGCACCGAGTTCGCCACGCAGTCCTAGCACGGCGCCTGCAGGAAGGCTGGCCGCCAACTGCCGCCCGAGGTTCCCGGTCGCATCCGCATTCGTGAGCAACAGTTCCAGGCAATGCTCGGCACTCATGCGGGATTTCCAAGCCGGCGTAATTGCGGAAACAAATCCGATGGCAACAGGCCACGCTCGCCATCGATACGCGCGGCGGCATCGCCGGCGGCGCTGTGCAGCAAGGCGCCAGACACCGCCGCCTGGAATCGCGGCAGGTGTTGCGCTTGCAGCGCCGCGATGACGCCGGTGAGCACATCGCCCATGCCGCCGGTGGCCATGCCCGGATTTCCGGCATCGATGACTGCGGTCACTTCGCCCAGCGCTGCCACGAGCGTACCGGCACCCTTGAGCACGACCGTACACTGGAATCGGCGAGCAATCTCTTCGACGGCGCCGAAACGATCATCCTGGATCTGTTGGCTGGTCACGCCCAGTAATCGCGCAGCCTCACCCGGGTGCGGCGTCAGGATTGCTTGTGGTAAAGGCTGCGGATGTTCTGTCAACAAGTTGAGGCCATCGGCATCGAGTATCAAAGGCTTGCCGGATGCCAGCGCAGCATTGAACATGAGCCGCCCCCATTCACCACGCCCGAGCCCGGGACCGACCGCAAGCACATCGGCGCGATCAAGCAAGGGCCGAAGTGCGGCGGCATCTTCGACGGCGTGCGTCATCGCTTCGGGTCGCGCCGCGACCAAAGCGGTCACACTTTCGCTGCGTGTGGCCACGCTGACCAGGCCAGCGCCAGCACGCAACGCGGCTTCTACACACAGGTGAATCGCGCCCGCCATACCCGTTTCACCACCCACACAAAGCACGTGGCCGTATTCGCCCTTGTGAGCATTGGCATGACGCGGTGGCAGGGCTCCAGCCAGGTGGCTCGCACCCAGCAGGCGGGCGGCGGGCGTGAAGCCGGCAGCCACTTCCGACGACAGGCCGAGTGTGTCCAGCAGGACTTCACCGCAAAAATCGCGCGCGGCGCCAGTAACCAGGCCACGCTTTTCAGCGATGAAGGTCAGAGTAATTGCGGCATGAATAGCAACGCCGGGGACACAGCCAGTATCGGCATCGACGCCTGACGGCACATCGAGCGCCAATATCGGCAAGCGCGCAGCATTGAGTTGCTCGATCAGGGCCCGCGCATTGCCAGCGGGCGCACGATCCAGGCCAATACCGAACATCGCATCGATCCAGATATCGACGTCGGGAAGCTGACCGTCAAAGTGATGGGTTGAACCACCGGCTTCCTGCCATTCCCGCCAGGCGCGGTGCGCATCGGCAGATGTCGGCGGAGCGGATACCGTGACCACTTCGACCTGGCAGCCAATGGCCTTGGCCAGGCGCGCCAGCACATAGCCATCGCCACCGTTGTTGCCGGGGCCACAGGCAATCGCGATGCGCCTGGCATCGGGCCAACGCTTGCGCAGCAGCGTCCACGCGGCGGCACCGGCACGCTGCATGAGTTCAAACGAGCCCATCCCCGGAAGTGCGGCCGTGCGCCGGTCCATCTCGCGGACCTGAGCGGTTCGATAGAGCAGCCTGGAATCCATCGCTGGATTCTATACTGCACACATGCCTGATCTACGCCAGCTCTGCGACGACATCCGCTCCTGGAGCCGGGAACTCGGCTTCCAGCAAACTGGTATTGCCGAAGTCGCGCTCGGCGCAGACGAAGTCCATTTGCGCGATTGGCTGGCGCGCGGCCTGCACGGCGCGATGGAGTACATGGCTCGTCATGGCGACAAGCGCTCGCGTCCGGAACAATTGATTCCAGGTACTTTGCGGGTGATCAGCGTACGCATGGACTACGGCACCGGCGAGGATGCTGAAGCCTGGACCACGCTCGATGACGGCTCACGCGCCTACGTCTCCCGGTACGCGCTTGGCCGCGATTATCACAAACTGATGCGGTCACGATTGCAGTCGCTCGCCGAGCTCATCGCCGAACGCATCGGCCCGTTCGGATATCGCGTCTTCGTGGATTCCGCGCCAGTACTGGAGCGCGCGTTGGCGCGCAATGCCGGGCTCGGCTGGATCGGCAAGAACACTTGCCTGATCAACAAGGATTCGGGCAGCTGGTTTTTCCTCGGCGAGATCTTCGTCGATATCGCCCTGCCCACCGATATCGCGGCAAGCACGCATTGCGGCACCTGCACGCGTTGCATCGATATTTGCCCGACCCAGGCCATCATCGCCCCCAATCGAGTGGATGCCCGGCGCTGCATCAGCTATCTCACCATCGAACTGCAGGGCAGCATTCCGGAAGAATTCCGCAAGCCGATCGGTAACCGCATTTTCGGTTGCGACGACTGCCAGTTGGTCTGCCCCTGGAACAAGTTCGCGCAGCGCCACGACGAGCCGGACTTCCGTGCGCGCAACAACCTTGACCAAGCCACGCTGGCGGAGCTGTTCGCCTGGACCGAGGACGAATTCCTCCAGCGCACCGAAGGTTCGGCGATCCGCCGGACCGGCTACGTCGGCTGGCTGCGAAATATCGCTGTTGCGCTCGGCAATGCACCTAGCAGTGCCGAAGTGATCGCGACGCTGCGCTCGCGTGTCGACCACGATAGCGTGGTAGTGCGCGAGCATGTGGCGTGGGCGTTGGCGCAGCATATAGCGCTGTTGTAGGAGCGATGGCAATCGCGACCCTCGCGCCCTGGGTACCGCTTCGGTCGCGATTGCCATCGCTCCTACGAAGAGCGTGTACCAATTTCGTCGAGCAGAGCGCGCGTCACCGGATCGTTCACACCATCGGCAACGCCGGCCAATGCCGGCAACAAACCGTCCGCCAGGCGCTTGCCCAGCTGGACGCCCCATTGATCGAAGGCGTTGATGCCCCAGATCGTTGCCAACGCAAAGACGCTGTGCTCGTACATCGCCAGCAACATTCCCAACGAATGCGGCGTCAGTTCGTCAAGCAGGATCATCGTGCTCGGGCGGTTGCCGGGATAGCGTCGTTGCGTGTCGAAGTTATCTTCGCCATTCGCCAGCGCTTCGGCCTGCGCGAACAAGTTGGCGAGTTGCGCGCAATGACTGTCGGGGTAGCCATGGGCCGGCCTCACGACGCCGATGAATTCTACCGGCACGGTATCGGTGCCCTGGTGCAGCGCCTGGAAGAAACTGTGCTGACAGGACGTTCCTACGCCGCCCCAGAGTACCGGCACCGTCGCCACGCCAGGCGCGCCACCGTTGTTGCAGGCCGATTTACCAAGACTTTCCATGAATAACTGTTGTAGGTAATCGGGCAGCAATTCCAGGCGCGGGTCGTAGGGAATCACCGCATGGCTGTCGAGACCGAGGCCGTTGCGGTTCCAGATCAGGCTCAGTGCGTGCCACAGCGCCAGGTTTTTTTCGGACTGAGCCTCAAGCACGTGCGCGTCCATCGCCGCGGCACCGTCGAGCATGGCCTGGAAGCCGTCCATTCCGATTGCCAGCGCCAGCGCGAAACCCACCGACGACCACAACGAATAGCGCCCGCCGACCCAATCCCACATTGGTAAGATACGTTCCGGTGAAACTCCGAACGCCGCCGCTTTTTCGATATTGGCGGTGACCGCGTAAACCCGTTCGTCGGCGCCGCGCCAGTCGCAGAGAATCCGGCCATTCAGCAGCGTTTCCTGGGTGCCGAAAGTCTTCGATACCAGAATGATCGCGGTCTTGTTCCGGTCCAGCGTGCGCAGCAATTGCGCGACCTGATGGGCATCGGCGTTGTTGATGAAATGCAGGCGGAACCGGCCAGTGGAAAAATCGCGCAAAGCCTCGCAGGCCAGGCGCGGGCCAAGATCCGAACCACCAATGCCGACATTGACGATATCGGTGATATCGGAGGCTTCAAGTTCCGCCACCAACGCCGCCATCCGTGCACGCGCCGTCAACGCTTCCTGGTGCGCGCGTCGGGAAATCTCACTTGCCGACAAATTCGAACGCAACGCCGTATGCAAGGCCGGCCGATGTTCCGAGCGATTGACCTCGACGCCGGCAAACAGATCGTCAAAGGCACCAGGCACTTGCTTGGCCTGCGCTAACGCGAACAATGCAACCAGCGCTTCCCGGTCGTAACGCTGCCGGGAAAAATTCGCGTACAGCGCGCCAACCCGAACCGTGAACTCGCACGGCCGCGCCGGATCTTCGGCAATCAATTCGCGTAGTGGCTTCTCGCACAAACGTGCGGCATGCAGGCTCAGCGCTTGCCAGTCGGGAGCAATTCGCATGCGTCAGCCCGCGTCGAACTCGAGGTTGTCGATCAGGCGCGTTCGCCCGAGTCGGGCAGCGATCAGCGCCAGCAACCCGCGTTCGTCCGGTGATTTTGCACGCAGCAGATCGCTGCGGCGAATCTCGGCGTAGTCAACACTGAAGCCCGCCATGGTCAAGCGTTGTTCGGCTTCGGCCTCGATCATGGCGATCGGCAGGCCGAGCGCGCGCTGGTCACGCATAAAGCAAAGCGTCTGGTAAATGAAGGTGGCGGTCTGCCGTTCGTCGCCCTGCAAATACTGATTGCGCGAACTCATGGCCAGACCATCGAATTCGCGCAAGGTCGGCGCCGGGATGATCTGCACCGGAAAGCTCATTTCGGTGGCCATGTAACGAATCACCTGCAACTGCTGGTAATCCTTGCGCCCAAACACCGCTGCATCGGGTTGCACCATATTGAACAAGCGCGCGACCACTTGCGCCACGCCGTTGAAATGACCGGGGCGGTGTGCGCCGTCAAGGACATCGGTGATGCCAGGCACGTGCATTTGCACGCAGCCGACGGTGCCGAATGGATACATTTCATCGACGCTCGGCAGCAGCAACGCATCGCAGTTTTTGTCGGCCAGCCCGGCGATATCCGAATCTGGCGTGCGCGGATAGCGGGCGTAATCTTCATTCGGCCCGAACTGGGTCGGGTTGACGAAAATGCTGGCGACCACACGATCGCTATGTTGCCGCGCTAGCTCAACCAGCGCGAAGTGACCGGCATGCAAATTGCCCATGGTTGGCACGAAGCCGATGCGCATGCCCTGGCCACGCCATTCCGAAACTTGCCGGCGCAATTCAGCAATCGTCCGGATAGTCTTCATGCCTCGTAGCTATGTTCGGCGGCGGGGAATTCACCTTGCTTCACCGCGTGGACAAAGGCCTTTATCGCGCCGTCGATGGAGCCGCCGCCAGCAAGAAAATCTTTCACGAAACGCGGCCGTCGGTGCCCGGAGTTGATGCCGAGCAGATCGTGCAACACCAGTACTTGGCCGTCACAACCCGGGCCGGCGCCAATGCCGATGGTTGGAATGCTGATCGATTTCGTAATCTCAGTGGCGATCGCGGTTGGCACGCATTCGAGCACGAGCAAATCGGCGCCGGCATTGACAACAGCCCGCGCATCGGCGAGCAATTTCTTCGCTGCTGCACCTTCCCTGCCCTGCACAGTGTAGCCCCCCAGGCGCAGCACCGATTGCGGTGTCAAACCCAGATGCGCGCAGACCGGGATGTCGCGTTCGGCCAGGAAGCGGATCGATTCCAGCAGCGCTCCTGCGCCTTCGAGCTTGACCATGCTCGCTCCGCCACGCGCCAGCATCGCTGTTGCGGCATCGAGCGCACGCTCGGGCGTGGCATAACTCTGGAATGGCATGTCGGCGACCAGCAGCGCTTTTCGAATGCCGCGTGCCACACAAGCCGTGTGGTAAACGATGTCCTCGACCGTAACCGGCAGCGTACTGCCGTGCCCTTGGACGACCATGCCGAGCGAATCACCGACCAGCACCACATCGACGCCAGCAGCATCGAGAACACGAGCGAAACTGGCGTCGTAGGCAGTGAGCGATGCGATCCGTTCGCCGTCCGCCTTCATCTTGCGCAGGCGCGGCACGGTAACGACGGAACGCGCAGTTGGCGCGGTGGAAGCGGGATTGGCGTACATGTCGGATCTGGAAATCCAGAAAGCCTGGCGGCGAATCCCTAAGGTATCGCGACTACGCCACTGGCATCCACTGCGGCGAGCAAGTCGGCAACGCTGCCCTGCCCGGGAATCAGCAAGGTCGGGGCGATTTCCGCCAAAGGCACCAGCACGAAGGCACGTTCGTGCAGGCGCGGATGCGGCAGGTGCAGGCCGGGTTCGTCCAGGCTCTCGTCGCCATAGGTCAGCAAGTCGAGGTCCAGTTCACGCGGCCCCCATTTCTCGCCTTCGCTGCGAACGCGTCCGTGTTTTTCCTCGATCTCCAGCAGTTTGTCGAGCAGGATGCGAGGCGCCAGCCAGGTGTTCAGTTCCGCTACGGCGTTGATGAAGTCGGGTTGATCGGTGCGACCCCAGGCACGCGTACGGTACAACGCCGACTGTGAGCGCACGCTGGTCTGCGGCAGTCCGTCCAGGGCGAAAAGCGCCTCGACCAAGGTATTCTCGACGTCACCGAGATTGCCTCCCAAAGCCACGAAGGCGCGCTGCATGCGGCTGTTGTTCATTCGCTAGCTCCCACTGGCGTGGCTGTGGCCCCTACCGATGCTGGGCG
>JANXRY010000097.1 GCA_025356635.1 Gammaproteobacteria bacterium | reverse complement strand
GACGCCAGGGCAGGGCGGTAGCCGCTCTCGGCGAGCGCGCGCGCCTGTTGCTTGGCGACGTACAGCAGTTCGAACGGATTGAACACGACGACGTCGGTATCGCGGACCAGCTTCAGTTCCTTCGCCTCCAGCGCCGAGGCCGAGACCTTGCCCATCGCCACGGCTTCGAAGTACGGCTTGAGCCCGGCGAAGACGTCCCCGCCCGGACTGGCGGCGAGGCCGACGCGGGTCGCGATTTCCTTGAGCCCACCACCGGCCGGCAGCAGGCCGACGCCGGCTTCGACCAGTCCGACATAGCTTTCCAGCGCCAGCACGGTGCGCGCCGCGTGCATCTGGAATTCGCAGCCGCCGCCGAGGGCCATGCCACGAACGGCGGCGACCACGGGCACCAGCGAATACTTGATGCGCATGCTGGTGGCCTGGAAGTTGGCGACCATGGCATCGAACTCGGCGATCTTGCCGGCCTGCAGCGAGGCCATCGCGCCGGACAGATCGGCGCCAGCGGAAAACGGCTCCTTGGCCTGCCAGAGGACGAGGCCCTGGAAATCCTTCTCGGCAACACCGATCGCCTGCTGGATGCCGGCGAGCACGCCGTCGCTGACAGTGTTCATTTTGGTCTTGAAACTGAGCACCGCGATGTCGTCGCCGTCATGCCACATCCGCACGGCGTCGGTCTCGAACACCGTATCGCCCGGCGCGAACACCTCGCCCAGCACCGGGTCCGGGAAGCGTTGGCGCTGGTAGACCGGGTTGGCCGAGCGTGGCACTTGTTTGCCAGAGGCCGGGCTGAAGCTGCCGTTGGCGTCATGCACACCGGCACGGCCATCCGTGGCCCAGGCGGGAAGAAGAGCGTTCGACATGGTCTTGCCGGCGGCGATGTCCTCGTTGATCCAACTGGCGACCTGCTGCCAGCCGGCGGCCTGCCAGGTCTCGAATGGACCGAGGTCCCAGCCGTAACCCCAGCGAATGGCGAAGTCGACATCGCGGGCGGTATCGGCGATCGAGGCCAGGTGGAACGCAGAGTAATGAAAGAGATCGCGGAAGCAGGACCACAGGAACTGCGCTTGCGGATGCGCCGAGGCGCGCAGTCTGGCGAACTTCTCGGCGGGGTTCTTGATCTTCAGGATTTCGACCACTTCCGCTGCAGCCTCGCCGCTGGCAGGGCGATAGTCCTGGGCTTGCAGATCAAGAACGACGATGTCCTTGCCGCGCTTCTGGAAGATGCCGGCGCCGGTCTTCTGGCCCAGCGCGCCCTTGGCGATCAGTGCCTGCAGCCAGTCCGGCGCCAGGAAATACTGCTTCCAGGGGTCGTCGGGGAGGGTGTCGGCCATGGTCTTGATCACGTGTGCCATGGTGTCCAAGCCGACCACATCGGAGGTGCGGTAAGTGGCTGACTTCGGCCGCCCGACCAAGGGGCCGGTGAGCGCGTCGACCTCGTCAAAACCCAAACCGAACGCAGCGGTGTGATGCAGGGTGGACAGGATCGAGAACACGCCGATCCGGTTGCCGATGAAGTTCGGCGTGTCCTTCGCGTAGACCACGCCTTTGCCCAGGGTGGTGACCAGGAAGGATTCCAGTCCTTCGAGGACTGAGGCATCGGTACTCGCACAAGGAATGAGTTCGGCCAGGTGCATGTAACGCGGCGGATTGAAGAAGTGCACGCCACAGAATCTATGATGAAGCGATTCATCAAGAACATCTGCCAACGAATTGATTGACAAGCCAGAAGTGTTGGACGCAAGAACTGCATTTGGGGCTACGAAGGGCAGGATCTTGGCGTACAGGTCCTTCTTCCAGTCCAGTCGTTCGGCGATCGCCTCGATGATCAGATCGCAACCCTTGAGCCATTCCAGATGCTCGTCGTAATTGGCTGGGATGATCGCTGCGGCTTTGTCCTTGCCCGCCAAAGGGGCGGGAGAAAGTTTGCCGAGATTGGCGATGGCCTTGGTGACGATGCCGTTCTTGTCGCCGTCCTTGGCAGCGAGATCGAAGAGGATCGTTTCGACATTCGCGTTGACGCAGTGCGCGGCAATTTGTGCGCCCATGACGCCAGCGCCCAAGACGGCAGCACGACGTACAAGTAGTTTCTCAGACATAGTTGTTAACTCACTGTATTTGTTGTATTAAATTTTTAAAGTAAGGGTGATTTCAAGCGCGGAGTCCGGCGGCGCCGAAGCGAATCAGGGCCTGCGCGGTCTTGTCAGCGAAGGCTTTTTCCGACATCGCCGTTGGGCGCTTGATCAGCCCGAAGTCAGCCATCGCGTAGGTCAGGGCGCCAGCGATGAAATCCATGCGCCAGTACAGGTCTTCCTTGCCGAGTTCTGGCAGGCAGGGCGCCAGTGCCTTGGCAAATTCCCTGAGTACCTGGCCGTAGTTGTCGGACAGGAACTTGCGCAGCCGGTCGTTCTTCTCGGCATAAGCGCGGGCCAGGACGCGAACGAACGCCGAGCCGTGGCGGTCCAGCGTCAGGGCCAATGCCGGTTGGATGAACGCGGCCAGGATCGGTTCGAGTTCGCCGGGCGATGTTTCCTGAGCTTCGCGGAGACGGGCGAGCCGTTGTTCGCTCATATCATCCATGCGCCGGCGGAAAACTTCATTGACCAGATTTTCCTTTGACCCGAAATGGTAATTGACGGCGGCGATATTGACATCGGCCCGACTGGTGACCTGGCGCAAGGACGTTCCGGCAAAACCGAATTGGGCAAAAAGCTCTTCGGCGGCGCCAAGAATCCGGTCTTTGGTATTGAAATGGGTTGAGGGCATAAATTCCTGCGAGCGCTGGATTGAAACAGTTGTTTCAATCCTAGGTTGGCTCTGTGTCCCCGTCAAGGATGGCGCCGTGATTGATCTGCAACAAACTATTCGATATCCGCGCTAAACCCGTGTTTAAAAGAGAGTTTTCGTGGTAAATTCACTAGCTTACCCAACCTATTAACCTGGAGTTTTTGCCATGGCGCTGGAGCGCACGATTTCCATCATCAAACCTGACGCAGTCGCGAAGAACGTCATCGGGCAGATCTACAGCCGTTTCGAGGATGCCGGGCTGAAGGTCATCGCCGCCAAGATGAAGCATCTCTCGCGCCGTGAGGCCGAGGGCTTTTACGCGGTTCACCGCGAGCGTCCGTTCTTCAACGCACTGGTCGAGTTCATGTGTTCCGGCCCGGTGATGATCCAGGTGCTGGAAGGCGAGAATGCGGTGCTCAAGAATCGCGATCTGATGGGCGCCACCAATCCCAAGGACGCCGCGCCGGGCACGATCCGCGCCGATTACGCCCAGAGCATTGATGCCAACGCCGTGCATGGCTCGGATTCGCTGGAGAACGCCGCCATCGAAACGGCCTACTTCTTCAGTGCCACCGAGCTTTGCCCACGCTGAGGGCATGACGTGACCGAGGCCGCCGCCAGGATCAACCTGCTCGACCTCGATCGCGAGGGGCTGGAGCGCTTTTTCGCCGAAACTCTCGGCGAGAAACGCTTCCGCGCCCACCAGTTGATGAAGTGGATCTACCACCAGCACGTCACCGACTTCGCGCAAATGACCGACGTCGGCAAGGCGCTGCGCACCAAGCTGGAAGAGCACTGCGAGATCGTTCCGCCGCAAGTTCTTTTCGACAAACCATCCACCGACGGCACGCACAAATGGCTGCTCGGCATGGATGCCGGCAACGCCATCGAAGCGGTGTTCATCCCCGACAAGAGCCGTGGCACGCTATGTGTGTCCAGCCAGGTCGGTTGCGGCTTGAACTGCCAGTTCTGTTCGACTGCCACGCAGGGCTTCAATCGCAACCTCTCGACGGCCGAAATCATCGGCCAGGTCTGGACGGCATCGAAGCACCTGGGCAACAAGACCCACCACCAGCGCAAGCTCACGAATGTGGTGATGATGGGCATGGGCGAACCGCTGCTGAACTTCGACAACGTCGTGCGGGCGATGAGCCTGATGCGCGATGACAATGGCTTCGGTCTCGCGAACAAGCGCGTCACTTTGTCGACGGCCGGCCTGGTGCCAATGATCGACCGGCTCGCGGAAGAGTCGGACGTGTCGCTGGCAGTGTCCCTGCATGCGCCCAACGACGAATTGCGCACGGAACTCGTCCCGCTCAACAAGAAATACCCGATCGCCGAACTGATGGCGGCGTGCGCGCGCTATGCGTTGCGCAAGAAGCGCGCCTCGATCACTTTCGAATACACCATGATGAAGGGCGTCAACGACCAGCCGGAGACCGCGCGCGAGCTGGTCAAGCTGATGCGCAAGTTCGGCAATACGGTGCAGTTCGCCGATGCCGCCAAGGTCAACCTGATTCCGTTCAACCCGTTCGCGGGCACGCGCTTCGAGCGCAGCGGCGAGGCCGAGATCCGCGCCTTCCAGAAGATCCTGCTCGACGGCGGCATCCTGACCATGGTCCGGCGTACCCGTGGCGACGACATCGACGCTGCCTGCGGCCAGCTCAAGGGCCAGGTGATGGACCGAACTCGTCGGCAAGCTGATTTCCAGCGCCGTCTAACCGTAGGGGTGACTGATCATGCGAATGTATGAAGTTATTCTGGCATTCTTGGTAGTGACGCAGAGTGTATCTGCGCTGGCCGGGTCCCATGATCCCAAGCCGGTGGTCTTGTCGCGCACCGGACAGATCAACCTCGGTCTTGCACAAAGCTATCTCGATGCAAACAGCCTGGAGGCAGCGCTTGACCGCGCCAAACGGGCAGTAGCGGCTGATCCGAATTACGGTGAAACCCACGCGCTGCTGGGAATGGTCTACACGCGGATCGGCAACCAGGCGGGAGCAGCGCAGGAGTTCGAGACGGCGCTAAAGCTGTCGCCAAACAGCGGCTCGATCCTCAACGCTCATGCGGTCTGGCTCTGTGGCCAGGGTCAGTTTGATCGGGCTGATACCGAGTTCCGGCAGGCACTGGCTGATCCGTTTTACACCAATACATTGCAGGCCAATGCCAATGCCGGCAAATGCGCCCAGCAGGCGGGCCGACTGACTGTGGCGGAAGCTTACCTTCGACTGGCACTGGAAAAAGCGCCTGAAGATGCGCAAATCCTGCTCGGCTTGGCTCAGGTCAAGTTTGCGCAGGGACAATGGCTTGAAGCGCGGGCGTTCGCGCAGCGGCGCCTGTCCATCGGCGCGACCGCCGAGGCGCTCGACCTGGCTGCCAGGATCGAGGATGCCGCCGGTGACAAGTCTGCTGCCGCTCGCTACCGGCAGCAGCGAAATGACCAGTTTCCTGAGCCAGCACCCACCGGGGAGGGGGTACCCAGGCCATGAACATAGAATCTTTCCAGGACACGCTATTTGAAGATCCGGTCGGATTGCGGCTCAAGCATGCCCGGGAAAAGGAACGACTGAGCAAGGAAGCCGTTGCTCAGCAGCTCAAGTTTCCGGTATCAGTGATCGAGGCGATCGAACGTGAGGATTGGCCACGCCTGGGCGCGCCGATTTTCGTTCGCAGTTATATCGGCAGTTATGCCCGGCTGCTCGGGCTGCCATCGACGCTCGCCGACGAAGCTGTCCGTGACAAGCCGGCGCCAGCGCTCGTGGCGGTTGGCAACGGCTCGCCAGCAAGGCGATTGTTCGATCGCGGACTGATGAATCTCGCCTACCTGGTGATGACGGTGGTGATCGCCGGCCTGGCAATCGCCCTGGCCGTGCATTACCAGGCGGCGGCAAGACTTGCTCCCGCGTCGGCGTTGTCGTTGGACGCGCCAACACCCGCAAACTTGGTGCCCACTGGCGATGCTTCGGCCGGTTTGCCGGATCCGGTCGTTTCCGTTCCTGTAGTGAACTCGACTGCCGCGCCGGTGATGGCCTCCTTGGCGCCACCACTGTCGCCAACGTCGACTCCCAACGCACGTGAATTGCAACTGAGGTTCCGCGGCGAAAGCTGGATCGATGCGACCGACCTTGCCGGCACTCGGATCGAACGTGGCCTGGTGCCGGCCGGCAGCGAGCGCCGCTATGAACTCAGCCAGATTTCGCGCATTGTCCTGGGCGATTCCAATGCGGTGGAGGCCAGTCTGGGCCCCGGCCGACTTGACCTGGCGCCGTTTCGCGATGTCAACGACGCGAAGGTCGTGCGCTTTGCGGTATCCTCTGACGGCAAGCTGGTGGCCGTGGCCAACTGAGTCCCGGGCCCGGGCGTACCGAACTTTTCCCACTGCCTGCAGTCCATGCAGGCCTATGACAGCGACGGCAATGGACCAAATCGACGAATACGAACAGGGCGAAAATGTCCGCAAATGGCTACGCCAGAACGGTAGTTCTCTGGTCACCGGCATTGCCTTGGGTTTGGCGTGTGTGTTTGCCTGGCAATGGTGGCAGGGCAAAGGCGTGCACCATGAGCAGGAGGCCGCGACGCAATTCGTGGCGTTGACTGACGCCATCGAAGCCAACGATGCGGGCAGGACTGCCAGCTTCGCGGCGGTACTGGCCAAGGATTTCCCGGATAGCGCCTATGCTTCGCTCGCCAGCTTGCGGGTGGCGGCATTTCAGCAGTCGCATGGCAAGACGGCCGAAGCGCTAAGCACCCTGGCCAAGGCTCAGGCGGCTGCCAAGGATCCCGATTTGTCCGAGATGCTCAGTTTGCGCCTGGCGCGGTTGCAACTCATTGCCGGCAAACCCGGCGAAGCTGCCAAGCAGATGGACCGGCTGCCCAACTCCCGTTTCCCTGCCGTCGCCGAGGAACTGCGCGGCGACATCGCCATGGCTACCGGGCACCGCGAGCAAGCGCAGAAGGCCTATCTGGCCGCACTCACCAATCTCGACCAGGCCGCGCCTACCCGCCGCCTGGTTGAACTCAAGCTCATCGATGCCGGCGGCCAACCGCCCACACAGCCGGAGACCTGATCCATGCTGCGAAGAATCCTCCTGATCGCTGTTGCGATCGCGTTTGCCCCGGGCTGCACGACCGTGAAGGGATGGTTTCACTCCGACAAGGCCCAGGCACTCGAGCCGGCCAAATTGGTCGACATCCGTTCACCGATCGGGGTCAGGAAGTTGTGGTCGACCGGGCTCGGCGATGGCGAAGGTGAACTGTGGCTGCGCCAGCGCCCGACCTTGGATGGCAATCGGGTCTATGCCGTGAATGATCATGGCGAGGTGTTGGCCCTGGATGCCGCCAGTGGCAAGGAAATCTGGAAAACCCTCGCAGTGGAGCTGAAAGGCAAGCGCAGCAAGTGGACGTTCTGGAAGCGCGAAACACTCGAGGCAGGACTTACCAGTAGCCCTGGCATTGGCAATGGCCTGGTTGTTGTCGGTGGTCGCAATGGTGAAGTGGTGGCGCTCAATGCCGAGACTGGTGCGAAACGCTGGTCGGTACGGGTCAGTTCCGAAGTGCTCAGTGCCCCTCTTGTGCTGACTGACAAAGTAGTTGTGCGCAGCAACGATGGCCGCGTATTCGGGCTCGATCCCGCCGACGGCAGTCGCAAATGGGTTTTCGATCGTGGCCTGCCGACGCTGAGCTTGCGCGGCAACTCTTCACCGATCGGTGGTGCCATTGGCCTGGTCTACATCGGCTATGACGACGGCTCGTTGGTTGCCGTCCGCCTCGAAGATGGTCAAAAAGCCTGGGAACAACAGGTGACTGAGCCCGAGGGGCGCAGCGAATTCGAACGCATGGCCGATATCGATGGCGAGCTCCAGATCGACGCCGAGGTGATTTACGCGGTCAGCTACCACAATCAGGTGATGGCGATTTCAGCCAGTAATGGCCAACCACTCTGGAACCATGAAGTCGGCAGTGCCAACGGCCTGGCGATTACTGCCGACAAAGTGTTGCTAAGCGATACCCAGGGCAATGTCTGGGCGCTTGATCGTGCCACTGGCAACGCCCTGTGGAAGCAAGATCTGTTGTTACGCCGCGCGCTTACGACTCCTGCTCTACAGGGCGATTACGGAGTGGTTGGTGACCTTGAAGGCTACCTACACTGGTTCCGGCTGGATAACGGCGAAATTGTCGGTCGCGCAAAGATCGAAAAGGCGGCTATCCGCGGCACGCCCCAGGTTTCGCCCGACGGCGTGCTTTATGCGCTGAGCAACGAAGGCGAACTGGCTGCCTACAAGCTGGGGAATTGATCCATGCTGCCGTTGGTCGCCCTGGTCGGTCGGCCCAACGTCGGCAAATCAACCCTGTTCAATGCGTTCACGCGCAGTCGCGACGCGCTCGTCCATGACGAGCCCGGCGTAACCCGCGACCGCATCTACGGTATCTGTCGCCTGCTCGACGATCGGCCGTTCGCGATCTGCGATACCGGCGGTTTGTCCGGCGATGAGGAAGGCTTGCCTGGCGCTACCGCGCGGCAATCACGCGCCGCGGCGGCCGAAGCCGACATCGTGCTGTTCATCGTCGATGGCCGGGAAGGTCCGGCGCCACTGGATGATGCCGCGCTGGCCTGGCTGCGCAAATCCGGCAAAAAGATCCTGCTGGTGGTCAACAAGACCGATGGCCTCGACGAAGATGCCTGCGTGCGCGAGTTCGCGCGCTTCGGCATCGATCCGGCCATCCCAGTGGCTGCTGCGCACCAGCGCGGCATGCCAGCGTTGCTCGCAGCGATTGCAGAACGTTTGCCGCAAGCGGGGCAGGGCGAGGTTCTGGACAACGATCCCGATCGCGTCCGGATTGCTTTCATCGGCCGCCCCAATGTCGGCAAGTCGACCCTGGTGAATCGTCTGCTCGGCGAGGAGCGGGTGATCGCTTCGGAAGTTCCCGGTACCACGCGTGACGCGATCAGCGTGGACATGGAGCGCGACGGTCGCCGCTATCGTCTGATCGACACTGCTGGCCTGCGCCGGAAATCGAAAGTGGAAGAGGCGGTCGAGAAATTCAGCACTTTCAAGACCCTGCAGGCCATTGAAAATTGCCAGGTGGCGGTGGTCATGCTCGACGCTGGCGAAGGCGTCACCGAACAGGACGCCACCGTGCTCGGTCATGTGCTCGATGCGGGCCGGGCTTTGGTCGTGGCGATCAACAAATGGGATGGCCAGAGCAAGTACCAGCGCGAACAAACCCAGGCCTTGCTCGAACGAAAATTGGCGTTTTGCACCTGGGCCGAACACGTCACCATTTCGGCCAAGCACGGCACCGGTATGCGCGAGCTGTTTCGCTCCATCCACCGCGCCCACGCCTCGGCTACGCAAGAGTTCAATACTTCGGAATCGAACAAGGCGCTGGAGATCGCAGTCGAGAGTTTCCCGCCACCGGTGCAGAACGGTCACGTTGCCAAGCTGCGCTTCGTGCATCCGGCCGGAAATAATCCGCCGACTTTCATCGTCCATGGCACCCGTCTGCGCAAACTGCCCGAAAGTTACAAGCGTTACCTCGAGAATTTCTTTCGCAAGCGCTTCAAATTGGTCGGCACGCCGATCCGGTTCGTGTTCAAGGAAGGCGTGAATCCGTTTGAAGGCAGGAAGAACGTGCTGACCGACCGTCAAGTCCGCAGCAAACGCCGGCTAATACGCCATACCAAGCGCTGATGATCGACACCCAGCACGTCAGCCTCGGCATTCTCGCCGGCGGGCGCGGCTCGCGGCTGGCAGGTGCCGACAAGGCATTGCTGGAATACCAGGGAAGTACGCAGTTATCACGAATTTTGCACGCCTGTGCCGAACCGTTCGCCGAACGCCTGCTCAGCTACAACCGCATGCCGGGTCCGCTGGTCTCGACTTCCGGGCTGCGCATCGTTGCTGATTTGCGCCCTGGCCAGCAGGGACCGCTCGCGGCGCTGGAGGCATTGTTGGTTGCTTGCAAGACACTCTGGCTGCTGTCCATTCCCGTGGATATCCGCGACTGGCCGCGAGAACTCGCATCCGATCTGATGCGTTCGACACCAGCCAATGCCGATGGCTGCGTGCTCCGGGATGCCGACGGCCTGCAACCACTGGTCGGGCTGTGGAAGGTTTCGATTTTGCGAGACTCCGTCACTGCGGCGCTTGATTCCGGCGAACGCGCCGTGCATCGCTGGCTCGCAGCGAACCCGTTGCCCGTGCACGATATTTCGCCATTGCGCCTGGGCAATCTGAATTCGCCCGCAGACTTCGCGGCTCGCTAGACTGTCGCCATGGCCATCAACGAAATTTCAGTGCAGGAGGCCCGGCGTCGTCAACTCGCTGGCGCGATTTTCATCGATGTCCGGGAGCCTGACGAACACGCGCTCGGCCTGCCCGATGGCGCCGTCGCGTGTCCGCGCGTCCATCTCGAATCATCTCCCGGCGAATGGGTCGCTGATCCGGATGCCGACATCCTGTTGATCTGCGGCAGTGGTCGGCGTTCGTTGATGGCCGCCGAGGCGCTGGCGAAACAGGGCTACACTCGTATCGCGTCGGTAACGGGTGGATATTCGGCCTGGCTAGATGAAAGCTTGCCGGTCGCGGCCCGGCACGACGCCGACTTCCTCGATCGCTATTCGCGGCACCTGCGCTTGCCGCAAGTGGGCATCGCCGGCCAGGAGGCATTGGCGGCAGCCAGGGTCGTGCTGGTGGGGGCCGGCGGGCTCGGCTCGCCAGCCGCGTTCTATCTTGCCGCCGCCGGAGTAGGTCATATTCGCCTCATCGACGACGATGTCGTTGAGCGCAGCAATTTGCAACGACAAATCCTGCATACCGAGGCGCGGATCGGCGTAGCCAAGGTGGATTCGGCTGCCGAAGCACTCAGTGCGCTCAATCCCCGCATCAACATCGAAAAAATTCGACAGCGACTGCTTGCCGAGAATGTCGATGAACGGTTGGCCGATGCCGATGTGGTAGTGGATGGTGCCGATAATTTCCCGACCCGGTATTTGTTGTCCGACGCCTGCGTGCGCTTGCGCAAGCCGTTGGTCTATGGCGCCGTGCAACGCTTCGAAGGCCAAGCCAGCGTATTCGATGCCGGCCGCCGCCGTGGCCTATCGCCATGCTACCGCTGCCTATTCCCGGAGCCGCCGGGCCCGGGCGAAGCACCCAACTGTGCCGAAGCAGGCGTTCTTGGCGTGCTGCCGGGGCTGATCGGGCTGATCCAGGCGACTGAAGTTCTGAAACTGATCCTCGGACTGGGCCAGACGCTCGATGGCCGTTTGTTGCATGTGGATGCCTTGAGCATGCGTTTTCGCGACGTTCGACTGTCTCCAGACCCGGCATGTCAGGCTTGCGGTACAGGCGTGGGCAATTCATGATCATTGACGGGCAAGCACTTGCATTGATGGGCTACTGAAGTGGATTACGTGAACCTTTGGCAGCAAATTTCTGTGCATGGCTGGCTACGTGCCTTGGTTGCGCTGGTGTTGGTTGCTACGTTAGCGCCGCTGCTGGTGCCCGTTGCCGTGCGCATGGGCCTGGTGGATCACCCCGGGGGGCGCAAGGATCACGCGGTACCGACACCTGCGCATGGCGGGCTGGTCATCCTGCTGGCGATGATCGCCAGTTCAGTGTTGTTCCATGACCTGGCTTCCTCGGCGATGATGGCGTTCTTCCTCGCCGGTGGTCTGTTGCTCCTGGTCGGTGTGATGGACGATCTTTGGGACCTGAACTGGAAATACCGGATCGGGGCACAAATGGCTGCGGCGTTGGTCATGATCTACATGGGCGGTGTTTCGGTTCAGCAATTGCCGGATGTCGTCGGGGTGCAGGCGCTGAGTCTTGGCTGGCTGGCCGTCCCGGCAACCGTCTTTGTTGTCGTCGGGATGATCAATGCCTTGAACATGGCCGATGGCGTCGATGGCCTCGCCGGTGGCCAGGCATTGGTTTCACTGCTCCTGTTCCTGTGTTTCGCGCTCTATGCCGGAAATATCGCGACCGCCGAGCGGCTATTGGCGGTTGCCGCCGCAGTGCTCGGATTTCTTGTCTGGAATATCCGTCGTCCCCGTCTGCCGCGGGCCATGTTGTTCCTCGGCGACGCGGGCAGCATGTTGCTCGGGTTCGTGATTGCCTGGACCGCCGTGCGCCTGACCCAGAACCCGGAGCACCCGGTCTCGCCGGTGCTTGGCCCGTGGACAATCGCTTTGCCCTTGATCGATTGCTGCAGTCTGATCCTGCGCCGGCGGCGACATGGCCGCTCTCCTTTCAAGGCGGACCGCGACCATCTGCACCATATTTTCCTCGACGCCGGTTTTACGGCCACGCAGGTTGCTGTCGGCGCCATGGTCGTCTCGGCAATCCTGGGGATGGCGGCGGCGGTTGCCCTCAAACTCGGCATATACCGACCCCTGCTTGTACTGCTTTTCTTCGTGCTGATCGGCGCACATTACCGGTTCACCGCCGATCGCGACCGCGCCGTCGCGATCATCAGCAGGTTTCGAAGTCATGATTGACCTGCACTGCCATCTGTTGCCCGGTATCGACGATGGTGCCCCGGACCTGAAGGTCTCGCTCGCCATGGCACGCTGTGCCGTGGCCGATGGCATCACCGTGACCGCGTGCACGCCGCATATCTACCCGGGCCTGTACGAGAACAACAAGGATGGCATTGCTGCTGCCATCTCTGCATTGCAGGCGGTTCTGGCAGACGAGGGCATCCCTCTGCAACTGGTGATCGGTGCCGACACCCATCTCGCTCCCGACCTGTCCGGCTCGATCCGGACTGGCCGGGTCCCCACGCTCAACGGTAGTCGTTACCTGTTGCTCGAACCGCCGCATCACAGCGCGCCGCCGCGCTTCGCCGACTCTGTGTTCCGGCTGATGACCGCCGGTATCGTGCCGGTAATCACCCATCCTGAGCGTTTGTCATGGATCGAGGGCAATTACGCGGCCTTCGTGCATCTGGTGAAAGCCGGTGCCTGGATGCAGGTCACCGCAGGCAGCGTCACCGGCCGCTTCGGCCGCCGTCCCAAATACTGGGCGGAACGGATGCTGGACGAAGGCCTGGTGCACATCCTGGCCACGGACGCCCACCATATTGACCAGCGGCCGCCCTTGCTGGCGGAAGCCCGTGACGCAGCCGCCAAGCGCTTGGACGAGGCGGAAGCCTGGAATCTGGTCCGGGTGCGTCCGCGGGGTATCATTGACAACATCGCCGCTGAACGACTCCCCGCCCTACCTGAACGGGCCGCACCGGTGGCCCAGTCCTCGCTATGGAAACGCTTGTTCCGTATCGCATAATCCTCAGGTCTGTTTTCTGGAAATGCCCATGATGTTCCGTTCGACGTTCTGGTTATTGTTGTGCTTTTCTTGCCTGGCCATTTCTGCCTGTTCCACCAGTGGTTCTGCCGTGCGCTCAGGTACTGCGACCGCCGTAGCCACTTCCCGGACGGCGATGCCGCCTCCGGATACGACGTCGTCAGGCGGTGTGTATATCGGAGTGTCCGACTATCGGATCGGCCCGCAGGACCTGATCGATATCAGTGTTTTCCAGGTAGCAGACCTTGCCAGGACAGTCCGGGTGAATACGGCGGGGCAGATTTCGCTGCCGCTGGTGGGGACGATCCAGGCGGGTGGCATGACCGTCCAGGGCCTCGAAGTCGAGATCGCCAGGAAGCTCGAGGAAAAATTCCTGCAAAACCCGCAGGTCACTGTGTTCATCAAGGAATACGCCAGCCAGAGAGTCACGGTGGAGGGCGCTGTAGTAAGACCCGGTATTTTCCCGCTGACCGGCCGCACCAGCCTGCTGCAGTGCGTCGCCATTTCCGGAGGCTTTCTTCCGTTGGCTGACCCGAAGGGAGTGGTCATCTTTCGCCAGGTAGGTGGCAAGAAGATGGCTGCGGTATACGACATCAAGGCCATTCGCGCCGGCAATGCCGAAGACCCGCTGGTGTACGGCGACGACATCATCGTGGTGGAGACCTCCGGTTCCAAGACCGCGCTGAGCCGCTTCATTCAGGCGGTCCCATTCCTGAATGTGTTTGGCCTCATTCCCTAGCTTTCCAGTCAAAGGTTTCCAACCATGCAACAAAATTATCCGGACGCTTCTGACGGAGGTTCCGAACAACTACCCGCGCCGAGTGACGGGCGCCGGGCAGCATTGACTATCGCCCGCAACAACCAGCAGCTCAGCCTGGATCTGCGGCCGGGCTCGGAAAGCGGCGATGCCGAGGAAGGGATCAATCTTTTCGATTACTGGCGAATCCTGGTCAAGCGGCGTTGGACCGTACTTGCCACCCTGGTCATGGTGCTGGTGATTGCGATGGTCAACACCCTGCTCACGACGCCCATCTATCGGGCAACGACCGTCATCCAGGTTACGCCGATGAGCCCCCGGAACATGCAAGTGGGCGGTGCCACGGCGAATCTGGAGTACGACTACCAGAATGATTTTCAGCAAACCCAGATTGAACTGCTGAAGAGCAGGAGCCTTGCCGCGCGCGCCGTTTCGCAAATGGGCTTGCCCGAGAGCGGCGAGTTGGACCATCTTTGGCCAGGTTCCGCCTGGGAAAAACTCAAGTCACAGTTCAGCAGTGCGCCGAGTGACCCTGACGAAGCACAGCAAAAACCCAAGCCAGCGGGTGACAAGAAGGGCAGCAATGGCAACCTCGATGGGATGGCGCATGCGCTCCAGGCCGGTATCAGCGTCGAGGGAGTCAAGGATTCGCAACTAGTGCGCATCAACTACGACAGCCCCAGCGCCAGCTTCTCGCAGCGTGCCGCCAATGCCTTTGCCGATGTGTTCATGGCGGCAAATCTCGAGCGGCGCTTTGATTCCTCGTCGTATGCCAAGACCTACCTAGAAGACAGGTTGCAGGAACTCAAGCTCAAGCTTGAAGATTCTGAGCGCAAACTCGTGGAATTCGCCCAAAAGGAGCAGATCGTCAGTTCCGGGGACACTTCCGGCATGGGTCTG
This sequence comes from Gammaproteobacteria bacterium, assembly GCA_025356635.1. Lineage (GTDB taxonomy): Bacteria > Pseudomonadota > Gammaproteobacteria > Xanthomonadales > Xanthomonadaceae > Arenimonas. The sequence continues at coordinate 10,482 of JANXRY010000097.1, read as the reverse complement.
CTCGAGCAGAACCTGAATAGCATGAACACGGCTTATTCCACGGCGAAGCAGCAACGCATCCGGGCCGAGGCCCGCTGGCACCAAGCGCAGAGTCTTTCCGGATCGGGCCTCTGGCAGCTGGCGCCAAGCCAGGGCGGAACTGGTAATGGTGGTTCTGCCGATAACCCGATGATCAAGAATCTGCAGGAGAGTCGCAGTCATATGTTGGTCCAGTACCAGGATCAACTGCGGCTGTACAAGCCCGAGTATCCGCAAATGCAGCAGCTCAAGGGCCAGATCGACGAGATCAATGCCCAGATCCATACCGAGGAAGGCAATATCCGCTCTGGTATCCGTGCTGACTACGAGTCTGCGCTACAAGAAGAAACCGTACTCGAGGCGCAGCTGGCCGGGATGCGAAGTGAGGTGCTGGATTTGCAGAAGCGCAGCATCCAGTACAACGTTTACAAGCGCGAAGTCGATACCAACCGCCAGCTTTACGACGCCTTGCTGCAGCGCTACAAGGAACTGGATATCGCTGGCGGCGTGACCGCCAATAATATTTCCATGGTCGATCGTGCCGAGATCGGCTACAAACTGCTGCCAAACTTGCGCCATGACTTCATCCAGGCGCTGCTGGCCGGTTTGATGCTCGGCGTCCTGCTCGCGTTTGCCTTTGAATACATTGATGACACCATCAAGCGCCCGGATGACCTGGAGAAGCTGCTTGGGTTGTCGGTGCTGGGCGCGATCCCGCTGTTGAAGCCACCGATGACGCCGGCCCGTGCCTTGCAGGACGAGCGGTCCGGATTCTCGGAAGCCTACCGTTCGCTACGCACCGCCCTGCAGTTTTCGACCGATCACGGCGTGCCGCGCACGCTGTTGATCACCAGTGCGACAGCGTCGGAAGGCAAGTCGACCACTGCCCTGGTGCTTGGCCAGTTCTTTGCCCAATTGGGCAAGCACGTGCTGATCGTGGACTGCGATTTGCGCAATCCGTCGTTGCATCGTTCCTTCAACGTTGACAACAGCGAAGGCCTGAGCAACTACCTGGCGGGCGCGGGCCGGCCCGACCTGATCAAGCAAACCACGATTCCCGGCTTGAGCTATCTGCCGACCGGGCCGCTGCCGCCGAATCCGGCGGAGTTGCTGATTGGTTCGAAGATGATGTCGGTGCTGACCGTGGCTGCGGAAAAGTTCGACTTGCTGATTCTTGATGGTCCGCCCGTGCTTGGCCTGGCTGACGCGCCGGTGCTGTCTAACCTGGCCCAGGGTACCTTGTTGATCGTGCGCGCCGAAGAAACGCGGATCGCGGTCATCAAGAACGCCATCAAGCGTCTCAATATCGCCCGTGCGCATATCGTCGGTGGATTGCTGACCCATTTCCAGCCCGAACACGGCGGCCAGGGTTATGCCTACGGGGCAAGCAGCTACTACTACTCGTCTGCCAGCGACAAGCCGCAACTCACGCGAAAATGACCGAACCCGCCGTTCCGGCTCTCCTCCAGGCTCTGTTGCTGTTCAGGGCGCCGAGGAGCGCCCGGCCCGGCGCGGAGGCACGGTTGCCCGAGGGGATGCTGACCCTGCTGCGTATCGTGGCCGGCGAAGATCAGGCTTTGGCGCAAGCGCAGGAACTGACAGGCGAGACTGCAAAGTCACTGCGGGAAGCAGCGGGGTTCTATATCCAGCAAGTGATGTTTGCACAGGAAAGCAGCAGTTATCGTGTGCTCGGGGTAGATCCGGATGTGCCGGACGAGCGTATTCGGGAACATTTCCGCTGGTTGGCGCGGTGGCTGCATCCTGATCGCAACCCGGACGACTGGGAGACTGTCTATTCCGAGCGGGTCAACAGGGCCTGGCAGCACCTGCGCACCACCGAACGCCGATTGCAGTACGACACTAGCTTGCGCGAATCGGCGGTCTTCAACGCTGAAAACCACCGGGCGGCAGTGGTGCTCGTCCGTCGTGCTGTCCCTCCGGAAGCAGGCATGCCGCAGTTGAACCTGCGCTGGTTGCCCAAGGCGATTTTCGCCGGCCTCGGTGTGAGTGCGCTGGCGACCGTGGCTGTCTTCTATGTCATTCAAAGCGCCGATTCCAGGCGCGGCCAGGCTGTCGAATCGCCCGCGCAAACCGCGGTTGCGCTTGATCCGCAGTTGTCTGCCATTGCCATTGCCACTGCCTCAGAACCAGTGCTCGACCCTGGCATCCGGGTGCCGGACGTATCACCGGTGGTGCCGGTGGCAAGTGCACCGACAGCAAGTGGCTTGAAACCCGTTCGACACAACACGGTTGCCCGTGCTCCGGCAGCTCAAGTCGCTCGCCAGGTCCGGCTCCCCGTTCCGGGACCTGCCCGGTTGGCGGTTGCCCATGCAAGCAGCAAGCTGCGGGACTTTGCGCCATTGCCGGTCGCCGCTAGCCCGGTGGTCGCCACGATGCTGCCGATTCCGGAGCCGCCGGCGGATGTCGTTGCGACGACCGCGCAGGCAACGTCGCCACCGCAACGTCGGGCCTCGGTTGAAGAGATCGATGCTAACCGCGTGCTCGGCCATTTCAGCCAGGCCTATGCCGACGGCAACGTGGACGGCATGAGGGCGATGTTCACGGCCGACGCCAGCAGCCCACTCGGTGGGTTGGGTGCAATCCTGGCGAATTACGGGCGATTGTTTGAAAGCAGTCGCGAGCGTTCGCTGGTCGTTCGTGATGTCAGCTGGTTTACCACCGGCGCCACACTGACCATCATCGCCAGCTACCAGGCCACGGTCACCAACTCGCGTAAACACCAACTGCGCCGCACCCATGGCGATCTTCGCCTGGACCTGCGTCGAGAGGACGAGCAATGGCGAATTTTCCGGCTGCTGCACGATGAACGGCCCGGCTGAGGGCACTACTTCGCGCGCTTGGATTGCGCTCTGCCTGACCGGGCTGGCGCTGGCCGGGATTGCTTGGCGGGTGCTCACCCTGGGCATGGCCGAGCATCTGGCGCGGCGGGATCCCGGTGCCGCAATGGCATGGCGTGCCGGGGATTCCGAAGCCCTGCTGGGGAGGTTCGGTCCCCAGGGTGACGCCAGTGTCGAACCGGCGCTACAAGTGGCTACGGCCCGAGCTGGCATTCGCGCTGCTCCGTTGGACGGACGCGGCTACCGACTACTCGCGCATCAGGCCGAGCAGGCCCGCGACCTGATTTCCGCCGAGAAATTTTATGGCCTGGCGGCCGCGCGCGGCCCGCGTGATGTTCCGAGCTTGAGCTGGATGACCAACCGCGCGCTGGCACGGGGTGATTATGTGCACGCGTTTGCCAATATCGATCAATTGTTGCGCGTACAACCGGAGCTTCTCTCAAAGCTGACGCTGGTGCTCATTTCGCTGGTTGACAATGCACCGGTGCAGGACGACTTGGCGAACTTGCTGCAGAAATCGCCACCATGGCGATCGGATTTCCTGGTCCGCCTGATCATGTTCAGCAAGAACAATACTGCTTTGTTTTCCTTGATCGAGCGCCTGCGCCTGACGTCACCAGGCCTTTCCGATGTCGAGTTGTCGAAATGGCTCGATCGCCTGGGCAATGACCGGGCCTGGGGGGCCGCGTATCTGATCTGGGTGCAGTCGCTGCCAGTCGATGCCCGGCAGCATATCGGCAATGTCTACAACGGCGACTTCGAACGCGAGCCCAGCAATTCTGGCTTCGATTGGCGGTTCACCAGTATTCCCGGCGCACGAATTTCCCGCGAGCAAGTTACCGGCGCCGGCGGGCAGATGGCCCTGCGTGTGGATTTCGAAGACCGGCGCGTACCCTTCAAGAACGCCAGCCAATTGTTGGCGCTTGCGCCCGGGAAGTACCGGTTTCAGGGCAGGGTGCGCCTGGATGACCTGCGCAGCGAGCGCGGCTTGGTCTGGACCCTTGCCTGTGCGGAAAGCAGGCAGGTGATCGCCGAGACCGAGCCCATGACCGGCCACCATGTCTGGCGCGATTTTGCCGTGGACGCGAGCGTTCCGGCAGACTCCTGCGGCGGGCAATGGCTTACGCTCAGGATCCCGGCCCGGATTCCCGCCGAGCAACTGATAGGTGGGACGGCCTGGTTCGATGATCTGCAAATACAGGCGGTTTCCCGTTGAAAGCCGGGGATTGCCCGAATGGAAAGTCGCAAGCTGTGACCGATGGCGATTATTGCCGCATTGACAACTAGACGGGCTGAACGCTAGTCTCATGCGTAATTACGCTGTTAATTAGCGGTTCGGCTGACTAAAGGTGCCATCAATGTTCAGACTTCTTGCCACTGCCTTCGTTTGCTTGGGAATGGCATGCGGCTCCGCTGCGGCGGCGTCCGATGCCAATTCGACGCTACGCGACATGCAAGGTCACGTTTCGGTGAACCAGGGCAGCGGTTTTGCGCCTGCCAACCCCGACATGAGGCTGAAGCCGGGCGACAAGGTCACGGTGCAGGGCAAGAGTTCCGCAACCATCATTTTTGACGACCAATGCCGGCTTGATATCGAAGCCAACAAATCGGTCACCGTTCCTGAGCTATCGGCCTGTGCTTGCCGCCTGGCGGCAGACGCAAAAAAGGATGAAGCTCCAACCCCGAACTCCACCCTTCGCCAGCTGCAGGGTCTGGTGTCGGTGAACGATGGCAAGGAGTTTTCACCGGCGAAACCCGAGATGAGGCTGAAGCCGGGCGACCGGGTCATGGTCCAGGCCGAGAGCCACGCCACTATCGTCTTCGACGACAAGTGCCAGCTGGATATTGACGCCAACAAGCTGGTTACCGTGCCTGACCAATCCGTCTGCGCCTGCGGCTTGTTGGTTGAGCAGGGGTTGAATCCCGTCGGTGGTTCGGCGATTGGCGGTACTGCAATTTCCAACTCCACGGGAGCGATCATCGCAGGTACCATCACTGCCATCACCCTGTGCATGGACGATGTCTTTGCCGGCGAAAAACTTTGTGGCGAAGACCAGGAGCAAGACACTGTCAGCCCCTGACCGGCAACAAGGGTTCACGATAGCGAGCCGCCGAGTGCGGCTCGCTCCATTTTGGAACTGAAATGCCGGCATCCAGCCGCACGCGCGTTGCATCTTCAGCGGTAACCGCGTCACTGGCAGCAGTCCTGCTGATTATTTCCGTGCTCACCGGCGGTGGTCGCGGAGGTTTGGGAGACACGCTTGCGCAGTTGCTGGCGCTCATGTTGTTGCTGTATCTGTGCTCACTTCGCGTAGGCAATCCGTTGCCTTGGCGTGCGCCGGCGTGGGTCTGCTGGCTCCCTGCGCTCGCCTTGCTGTTACCTCTGATCCAGCTGTTGCCCATTCCCATGTCCTGGTGGGCCGGCGCTCCCGCTCGCGCTGAACTTGCTGGCCAGCTGGCGCAGGCGGGTGTTCTTCCGATGCAGGTGATCAGCCTCAATCCACTGGCTACCGAGCAGGCCTTGTGGTCGTTGTTACCTGCGACAGCCTTGTTCCTGTCCACGTTGATCCTGCCACGCAAGACGCAGTTGGCTCTTCTGGCAGTGATCGTCGCGCTTGCCGTCATCAGTGTGTTCATGGGGATGGCGCAACTGGCCGGAGGCAACGACAGTACGCTGCGTCTTTACACCCCCACCAATCGTGATCAGGCCGTGGGTTTCTTCGCGAATCGCAACCACTTCGCCGGTATGTTGGCCATGTCGCTGCCGCTGTCGTTTGCCGGTACGGCATGGGTGATCACGGAGCGGCTTGCCGGGCGCAGGCTGTCGTCGTTTTGGGCCATCGCCGGGTGTGTCCTGGTCATATTGCTCATCCTGGGCATCGCCCTGTCGCGCTCGCGGGCGGGCATGCTGCTGGGCATGGCGGCGGTGCTGGCCTCGCTCCCGCTGGTCATGGGTCTGCGTCGGCAACGCGGCACCAAACGAATTCTCGCGATAACGCTTGCCGTAGCTGCCATGCTTTCGGTCCAGTTTTCCCTACTCGGAATCCTGCAGCGTCTGGAAACCGATCCGATGAGCGACGGCCGCTGGGAATACGCAAAAGTCACCCTCGACGCTGCGTCCAATTACGCCCCACTTGGATCCGGGTTGGGTACTTTTCAACAGGCCTATCAGCCGTTTGAGACCAAGCGCACCCCGGGGCGTTATGTCATCAACCACGCCCATGACGACTACCTCGAGCTCTGGCTTGAAGGGGGAGTGCCGGCGCTGTTGCTGATGGGCATTGGTGCCATGGCTTGGCTATGGCGCGGGAGTCAGTTGTTGCGACCTGGCCCTGAGTCCGGCGAGGCCCGCTCCCGGACGTTGTTGCTCAGCCGCGTTGCCTGGCTGTCGGCCAGTCTTGCGTTATTGCATTCTGCGCTCGACTTTCCGCTTCGGACCACCGCGTGCATGGCGGTGTTTGCCGTACTTGCGGCAGTCGCATTCAGTGGACCTCAGCAAGTTCGCCCTGTTCCAGGCGAAGAACCCGATTAGCCAACGCCAGGCTGGCGGGGCGATGGCTGATAATTATCACCGTCCGCTTTTCCAGTAAATCCCGGCACTCGGCGATAAAGCCGAGTTCGCCTTCCGGGTCGAACATCGCTGTTGCCTCGTCGAGGATCAGGATGGCCGGGTCCTTGATCAGCGCGCGGGCCAGGGCAATACGCTGCTTCTGGCCGCCGGAAAGGCGGATGCCCTCATCACCGATGATCGTCTCGTAGGCCAGTGGCAGTTGCGAAATGAAGTCATGGGCGTGGGCCGCGCGCGCGGCTTGCTCGATTTGTTCCTGGCTCGCTGCGTAGCGGCCGTATCCGATGTTATGCGCGACTGTCGCGTTGAACAGCAGGACGTTCTGGCTGACCAGCCCTATCCTGGCGCGTAGTTGCGGCAAGGAGAACTCCCGCAGGTCGACGCCGTCAAGCGTGATCGTGCCGGCAAGCGGATCGACGAAGCGCATCACCAGCTGGGCCAGCGTGCTCTTTCCAGCGCCGTTGGCGCCGGTGATGGCGACGGTTTCGCCGGCGCGAACCCGCCAGTCGATCGCGGCGAACAAGGGCGGTCGGCCCGGGTAGGAAAATGCCACCGATTCGAACGCGATCTCGCCGCGGACCGAGTGCAACGGTCGCTGCCCGGAGTCCGGTTCCCGTGATTCGCTCAACAAATCCAGCAGTCGCCGCGCTGAGCCACGGGCGATCTGGATCTGGCCATAGACACCGGCCAGCTGACTCACGGGCTGCGTCAGCAACAAACCGTAAAGCAACAGGCTGACCAGCGCCGGCGCAGAGAGGGTGCCGGTGGCGATGCCATGGCTGCCGAGCCAAAGCAGCCCCAACACGGCGGCCGCGCCCACCCAGCGAACGGCGGGGGTCAGTGCCGAGGTGATACGCAACTGGCGAACTTCCAGATCCCTTACCGTGTTTCCCTGTGCGGCGTAGCGTGCGGATTCCTCGTCCTCGCGCGTGAACGCCTTGATGATCGGCAACGAGGCGAGGTTCTGCTCGGCGATGCCGTATTTGATCGCGTCCTCGCGCAGGCTGGCATTGGCCAACGGACGCAGTTGCCGGGTGATCATTTTCAGGATCAGGATCAGCAGTGGCACCCCCAACGCCACTGCCAGCCCGATCCACGGCTGGATGCGCATCAGCAGGATCAGCGCGCCAGCGCAGGTGAACAGCAGGGGCAACAGCGGCGTCAGGGTTCCGGTCAGGAAGCCGCTGAGTCGCCAGACGTCGTTGGTCAGGAGCGCCAGGATTTCGCCGCGCTTGCGTTCCTGATGCCAGCTCAGCGGCAGCGCCTGAAGGTGGTCGTACACGCGGCTGCCGAGATCGGCCACCACGTGGGCGCTGATCTGTCCCAGGGCGACATTGTTGCCGAAAGCCAACAGGGCTTGCACGGCCATGATCGCCAACCACGCCAGCAGCAGGGTATCGGGAACCAGGCCTTGCAACAGGGACTGGGCGACCCGCCCGGCAAACCAGGGCATGGTCAAGGTCACTACGCTATCGACCAGCAACAGGAACGTGGCCAACGACAATGCCCTGCGATAGGGTCGCATCAGACCCAGCAGAAATCGCAATTCGGGTTGTGGAATAATGGAAGCCATGAACATTACGCTATCACAGCAAGCCAAACCCTCCGCCGACGTGCTGTTCCAGGAAGTCGGCGGCGAAGCCGTGCTGCTCAACCTCGCCAGCGAAAGCTATTTTGGCCTCGACCAGGTCGGTACGCGGATTTGGGTGCTGTTGAACGAAGACGCCCGACTGCAGCAGGTCTTCGACACGATGCTCGACGAGTTCGACGTCGAGCCTGCGCAACTGGAAGCGGACTTGCTGGCGCTGGTTGCCAAGCTGGCCGAGGCAGGGCTCCTGCAGGTAGCCTGAGATGACCGGCAGACTCCGTGCTTGGTGGGAGTTGCCTGGCTCGGAACGCACGACGTTGCTGATGCTGCTGGTCGTATTGCCGCTCGTCTCGATTTCGTTGCGAATCGCGGGTTACGTGCGAACTCGGCGCATGGTGGAAGCGCTGTCGCCGGTGAATTCGCCGCGCGTCGCCGATGCCAGCGATATTTCGTCGGCGGAACGATTGGCACATCTGGCGGCGATTGCCGGCCGGCGGGGCGCGATCTCCGCCACTTGCTTGCGCCAATCGCTGTTGTTGTACGGCTGGTTGCGGCGTCGCGGATTCGCAGCGGAGTTGAAGATCGGTGTTCGCAAGCATGACGGCGCCTTCGACGCGCATGCGTGGGTGGAACTTGAAGGTGTCGCGCTCGGGCAAGCGGAGCTGGCGCATCGGCCGTTTCCCAATGCGCCACGCGCGCCGTCGCGGGCCTGATACTTGTTCACGCCGCCGGCCAACTCGCTCGGTGCCGACCTCATCTGGTGGCGAACTTCCGCGGGCATGCGAACGATCGTCAGCCTGATCTGGGGTCGCCTGCAGCCGTTCGCCGACGTCGTGCACTTGCAGGCGATCCTGTTCGACCAATTCGGTCAGCCGGTCGTCGATTGGCGTATCGAACTGCCGCCGGACCAGGGAGTATTCATCGATAGCGAGGCCGAAGGCGCTTGGTCGCGCGTCAATGGGCGAGACGGCGTACTGGCTTTGTATGCCTGCACCGACCGCGAGCCCAGCGGCGAGGCACGCAAGAATTACAATCGACTGGTTCCGTTGGTCGATTGGTGCCAGGCGGACGGCCGCTGCGTAACCTTCCATAGCGAACAGGCCGTGATTCGCGGTCCGGACAAGTTCCATGAAATCACCGAGATCGTTGTCGTCGAAGACGGCGAGGAACACAACGCTCTGATCATTCTCAATGGCGAACAAGTACAGGCCCCGGGGACCCTGGAACTGCGCTTCCGGAATGCCCGCGGCGAAACGCGCACGGTAGCCTACGCATCGACGATGTTGCCGTTCACCACGCATCGGATCGAGTTCGATAGCTTGTCGCCGGGCCTCGCGGAATTCTCCGGCGGCCAGCCTTTGCTGGTCAGTGGCAGCTTCGCGTCGCGCGGCCTTTATATTCGGCCCTACATCGAAACGACCGGCGCGCGCTGGGGCACCTACCACGGCGGCAACGTCTACCGTTGGGGCGCATTCCACTTCATGGCCCATGCCCTGATCGGCGGCGAAGTCAATCCGTTCGCCGTCCGACATGACGACCAGACCCGCACCATCGTCAATCTCCTGCATTCGCACGGTTCGCTGGAAGACGATATCGCCGTTGATGCGGCGCTATTCGACCTGGACGGCCACTGCGTCACGCGTCGCCCGGGCTGGCTGGTTGCAAAGCGAGAAGGGCTGACGCGGGCCGACGTCGGTGAATTGTTGCCGGATCCGCGGCTGCCGTTTCGGGGTCACCTAGCCTTGAGCTTCGCGCCGGCGCACGGCGCGTCGGTGCCACGGCGCCTGCAGGCGCTGGTGGAGTACAGCGGATTGAACAGCGTCGCGCGGGTCATGACCTGGAGCGACGAATGGAATTCCCGCGTTCGTCTTGCCCGGCGCGACGGCAGCGAGTCGCCGACCTTGTTCCGCTCGTATTTCCGCGTTGTCCTCGACGACGCGATGTCGACGGAGATCGCGGTGACCAATGCCGGCCATCCGGGCTACGATCGATCCGCAAGCGCGAGATTGATTTTCCGGCGCAACGATCAACCGGACCTGGAAACCACGCTGGTGCTGGCGCCATTCGCCACCTGCTTCGAATCTCTGGTGAGTCTGTTTCCTGAGGCCGAGCCCGGCCATGGCATCGTCCTGCTCGAAAGCACCAGCGACCTCGCCAGCATCGGCTTCACGCGCCACCGCCGCACGGGCACGCTGTCGGCGGAACACTTCCTGGTGCTTTACGCCGACCAAGCGGGCAAACTCGTCTTGCCCGCGGGGAGTTGAACGGATGGAGTTGCAATCGCAAATCAAGTTGCCGGCGGCGCTGGATGAACCGCTGGCGGTGGAAGCAATCGACCAGGCGGCCAAGCTGTTTCGCCAGCACGGCGCCCTGCTTCTGGAAAACAGCTTCGATCCGGCGTTGGTACAAACGCTGCAAGACGACTTCATGCTCAACTACGCCGCCATGGA
>JANXRY010000089.1 GCA_025356635.1 Gammaproteobacteria bacterium | reverse complement strand
CCGCGGTTGTCGGCGCGCAGGATGATCGTGACGTACTTGACCGTGACCACCAGGATCAGCGACCAGAACACGAGTGAGAGTACGCCGAGCACATTGCCGGCGTCGGGCACGAGCCCGTAGGCCGGACTGAAGGCCTGCTGGATCGTGTACAGGGGACTGGTGCCGATGTCGCCATAGACAACACCGATCGCACCGACCACCAGCGGCAAGGCCTGCCTGCCACGCGCCGTATGCACCGAACCTGACATTGACCGCTCCTGAGGGAATGCGGCGCGAATTATCCGCAGTCGTACGGCGCTTTCCCGGATTTCGGCGAAGAATTTACGGACAATTTACGAACATTATCGACAAAGCAACGCCGCGATTGCGATCATCAATCCGATGCGACCCGAATCCACCAGCGGTACCGAAGACAGTTTGTTCCGGGAGCTGGCGATCGCGACCGTGGCCACGGCCTTGGCGGTCGCCGCCACCGCCGCGGCCGAGCGCGTGCTCGGTTACAACGACCCGTCGCTGATCTTCATCACCGCGGTGATGTTCGTCGCCGTCCGCACGCGCATGGCGATGGCGGTGTACGCGGCGATCCTGTGCTTCCTTTGCTACAACTATTTCTTCATCCAGCCGCGCTACACGTTCTACATCTCCGCCCGCCATGGCGTGTTGACGGTGGCGATGTTCCTGGTCGCGGCGCTGGTCTGCGGTCGCCTGGCCAATCGACTGCGCGCGCAGGTGCTGCTGCTGCGCGCCGCGCAAGCACGCCGGGTCGCCTTGCAGGACCTCGGGCGGCGACTGGTGGCGGCGGCCGACGAAAGCGAAGCCGTGCAGGCGACGACGGAAGTGTTACGCGAGACCCTGGATGCAGAAGTGCTGCTGCTGGTGATCGACGAAGACAGCGGTCGCTTGCCGGTGCCAATGGATGCCAGCGGCACGCCGCGCTTCGATCCCTCCCTGCGAGCCGCCATCGATCGCTGTTGGACGTCGCTGCTCGCCGGCACGCCGGCGTCGGCCGGACTCGAGCCTGGCCTATCCTGGCATTGCCTGCCGGTCGTCCTGCGGCAGCGTCCGCTCGGCGTTGCTTGCCTGCGCTTTCCGGCGCCCCTGCCGCAATTGCTGCCGGAATTGGCGCAGCTGGCCGAAGCGATGTTGCGCGACCTGGCGCAGGCCCTGGCCCGCACTCGCCTGGTCAACCAGCTGGAAGCGGCGCGCGTGCAAGCCGAGTCCGAGCGACTGCGCGCGGCCTTGCTGTCTTCGGTGTCGCACGACTTGCGTTCGCCGCTGTCGACCATCATCGGCAGTGCCGAGAGCCTGAGCCTGTATCGCGATCGCCTCTCGCTCGAGGACCAGGTCGCCTTGGCGCGCGATATCGTCGGCGAAGGCCGGCGCTTGGACCGCTACATCCAGAACCTGCTCGACATGACGCGCGTCGGCCAGGGCGCCTTGGCGCTGGAGCGCGAATGGATCGGTCTCGACGAGATCGGCGGCGCCCTGCTGGCGCGGATGCGCGACTCGCACCCGACCCTGGCGGTGCGACTGGCCTTGCCCGATCCGCCGCCGCTGTTGTTCGTGCACCCGGCCTTGTTCGAGCAGGCCCTGTTCAATTCCCTGGACAATGCCGGCAAGTTCTCGCCGCCCGGCGAACCGGTGCTCATGCGCGCCATCCGTGACGGATCGGCCTTGCAGATCGATGTCGTCGATCGCGGTCCGGGCATTCCCGAGGCCGATCGACAGCGGATCTTCGATCGCTTCTATTCGGCCGACCGCGGCGATCGCGGCCCACCCGGCACCGGCCTCGGCCTGACGATCACCCAAGCGATCGTCGCCGCGCATGGCGGCGAAATCACGGCGCTGGCCGGCGAGGATGGGCACGGCACGGTGCTGCGCATCCGCCTGCCGTGGCGCGACCCGCCCGACGCGCAGCCGGACGAATCGCCATGACCGAGCCGGCCGGATCGCGCATCCTGATCATCGACGACGAAGCGCAGATCCGGCGCTTCCTTGGCATCGGCCTGCGCGCGCAGGGCCATGAAGTGGTCGAGGCCGCGAACGGACGCGAAGGGCTGGAACGCCTCGCGACCGGCGGGGCCGATCTGGTGGTGCTCGACCTTGGGCTGCCAGATCTGGATGGGCTGGAAGTACTGCGCGAGCTTCGTGCGTGGTCCTCCGTGCCGGTGCTGGTGCTGTCGGTGCGGGCCAGCGAAGCGGAGAAAGTGCGCCTGCTC
>JANXRY010000080.1 GCA_025356635.1 Gammaproteobacteria bacterium | reverse complement strand
CCCGCGAGCCGGCTCCGCTGCGACATCTCAACGTGCTCGTTGCAGATCGTCGATCATCAGCTTGAGGAAGCGCGCGGCTTCGCCGCCGGTGGCGGCGCGATGGTCGAAGGTCAGCGACAGCGGCATGATCCGGTGCGCTTCCAGCCCGCCGAGCACTGGCACCACCGCGTGGTGTAAGCGGCCGGCGCCGACGATGCACACGCACGGCGGCACCACCACCGGCGTGGCGTACTTGCCGGCGAACACGCCGAAGTTCGACAGCATGATGGTGTAGCCGCTCAGGTCTTCCGGCGGCAGCGAGCGGGTCTTGACGCCGTCGCGCAGACGATTGAGTTCAGCGCGCACTTGCTGCGCATCGAGACGGTCGCAGCCGCGTAGCGCCGGCACGAACAAGCCGTCCGGCGAATCCACGGCGATACCGACATCGACGCGTGAATGCCGGCGCAGCGTGCCTTCCTTGCCATTGAACCAGGCGTTCATCGCCGGCTCGGCCTGCGAGGCGACGGCAAGCGCGCGAATCGTCCGCACCATGATGTCCTCGCCCGGCGACCACGCGTGCAGATCGGCGTCGTCCATCAGTGTGGTCGGCACGACTTCGGCATGGGCCGCGCTCATGGTGCGGATCATGTTGCGACGCACGCCGCGGATCGGTTCGTCGCTGTCGAGCTTGGCTTCGCTACGCGGTGCCGGCGCACTGCTCCCTCTCCCGCTAGCGGGAGAGGGTTGGGGTGAGGGTGCGGAAGGTTTCGCAGTTCCCGCCGCCGCGGCACCCTTGACGTCGGCCAGCGTGACCACGCCGTCGGCGCCGGTCGGCGCAACACGCGAAAGATCGACGCCGAGTTTCCTCGCCAGCGCGCGCACGGCCGGCATCGCCTTGACGCCGCCGATCGCGACCGCCTGTTCGCTGCGCACGGTGTCGGACGATTGCATCGCGCCAACCACCGTGCCCGCATCGGCTTTGCTCCCCTCTGCCGCTTGCGGGAGAGGGGTTGGCGGTGAGGGCTCAGCCGTCGCATGCCCGCCACCATGGTGATGACCGGTGTCCTGCGCCTCCGCGCGCTGCGGAAGACTCGGATCGAGTTCGACTTCAACCAACCAGCTGCCGGTGACGATGATATCGCCGGTTCCGCCGGCAAGCTTGAGCACTTTGCCGGAGTAGGGCGAAGGCACATCGACCACCGCCTTGGCGGTTTCCATCGAGATCAAGGGCTCGTCGAGCCGGATGACATCGCCAACCTTGACGTGCCACTCGACGATTTCCGCGTCGGGCAGGCCTTCGCCGAGGTCGGGCAGTAGGAACAATTTCTTTTCGCTCATCTGAGTTCTCTTAGCTATGCGCCAGCGTGCGCTTGGTCGCGGCGACGATCTTGTCGACGCTGGGCAGGTATTTCATTTCCAGTCGGAACAGGGGAATGTGCGTGTCGTAACCGGTAACGCGCTCGACCGGGGCGACTAGGTCGAACATCGATTCCTCGGCCAGCCGCGCGGCGATTTCGGCCCCGAAGCCGGCGGTCTTGGGCGCCTCGTGCACGATCACGCAGCGGCCGGTCTTGGCGACCGATTCGCGGATCGTGTCGAAGTCCAGCGGCTTGAGCGTGGCGACGTCGATCACTTCCGCGCTGATGCCTTCTTTGGCCAGCGCCTCGGCGGCTTCGAGTGTCTCCTTCACCTGCGCGCCCCAGGTCACCAGCGTGACGTCGGATCCATCGCGCAGCACGAAGCAGACGTCCAGCGGCAGTGCTTCGCCGTCGTCGGGCACTTCTTCCTTGTATTGGCGGTAGATGCGCTTGGGCTCGAAGAAAATCACCGGATCGGGATCGCGGATTGCCGCCAGCAACAGGCCATAGGCGCGTTGCGGCGAACTGGGCATGACCACACGCAAGCCAGGCACATTGGTGAAGATCGATTCGTTCGCTTCGGAGTGATGCTCGGGCGCGCGAATGCCGCCGCCCCAAGGCACGCGCAGCACCATCGGGCAGGTCAGGCGGCCGCGAGTGCGATAACGAAAGCGCGCCGCGTGGCAAATGATGTGATCGATCATCGGGTACATGAAGCCGTCGAACTGCGCTTCGGCAACTGGCTTCATGCCCTGCGCAGCCAGGCCGACGGTCAGGCCGGCGATGGTGGTTTCGTCCAGCGGCGTGTCGATCACCCGCTGCGAGCCGAAGGTCTGCTGCAGGCCGGCGGTGGCGCGGAACACGCCGCCGTTGATGCCGACGTCTTCGCCGAGCACGACCACGCTGTCGTCGTGCTTCATCTCCCAAGCCAGGGCCTGGGTGATCGCTTCGATCAAAGTGATCGCTTGTTTAGAAGCCTCCGCCATCTCAGCGACCCTCCCACTTGAGCGCGTCGGCGCGTTGCGTGACCAGGTCGTGCGGCAATTCTGCGTACAGGAAATCGAACATCACTTCGACCGGTTGCACCTTGGTCTCGAGATAAGCGTTGACTTCGATGTCGGCGAGCCGGTTGCACTCGACCTTCCAGTCTTCTTCTTCCTTCGGGTTCCATAAACCTTCGCGGGTCAGGAAGGTGCGCAGGCGCAGGAACGGTTCGCGCTCCCACGCGGATTTCACCTCTTCCTCGCCGCGATAACGGCGGGCGTCGTCGGCGGTGGTGTGGTCGGACAATCGGTAAGTGACGAACTCGATGCAGCTGCCGCCGTGGCCGTGGCGGGCACGCTTGATCGCGAAATCCATGGCGGCGCGCACGGCGATGATGTCGTTGCCGTCAACCTGCAGGCATTCCAGGCCGCCGGCGAGGCCTTTCTGCGCCAAGGTCTTCGCGCCGGTCTGGGCGTTGCGCGGCACCGAGATCGCCCAGCCGTTGTTGATGATGCATTGCACGAAGGGCAGGGTGAAAGCGCCGGCGGAATTGATCGCGGCGTAGGTGTCGGTCTTGGACGATCCGCCATCGCCAACGCAGGCCACCGCGACGCGTGGTTCGCCACGCAGCTTGAAGGCCAGCGCCGCGCCGGCCGCATGCAGGTTCTGGGTACCGATCGGCACGCACCAGGAATAATCGTGCGGCGGGCCGGAGAAATCGTTGCCGCGTTCGTCACCGCCCCAGTACATCAGCACTTCGCGCGGTTTGACGCCGCGCATGAACTGCGCGCCGTACTCGCGATAGGAAGGCGCGAACACATCGTCGTACTGCATGGCGCTGCCGATGCCGATGTGGGTGGCTTCGTGGCCAAGGCAGCTGGCGTAGGTGCCGAGCTTGCCGGTGCGCTGCAAGGCCACCGCTTTGGCGTCGAAGGCGCGCACTTTTTGCATCTCGCGAAATAAATCCCGCACGGTCTTGCCGTCGCGCGCGAACTCCGGGAGATCGTCCCGGACCAACTGGCCGTCGGGCCCGAGGTATTGCAGGTATTCGATTTCGAAACTGGCGACTGTCGTCATTCTCCGCCCTCCCAGGCAGGTCGTGCGTAGTGTAACGTGAAGCCGCCCGACTCGACTCCCCGAACTACGCCATGACCCCCTCCGACAACCAGCGCCCGCTCGAACAGGGCATCACTACCGACCTGCGCGACCGGCTCAGCTACAGCGGCTACCTGCAGCTGCCGACCCTGCTTTCGGCGCAAGTGCCGTTGACGAATCCGCCGCACCACGACGAGACCCTGTTCATCGTCCAGCACCAGGTCGCCGAGTTGTGGCTCAAGCTCGTCATCCACGAATTGCGCGCCGCCATGGCCTGCCTGCAGCGCGACGACCTCAATCCCTGTGGCAAGATTTTTTCCCGGATCAAGCGCATCCAGCTGCAGTTGTCCTCAATGTGGTCGGTGCTGGAAACGCTCACGCCCAGCGATTACCTGGCCTTCCGCGACGTGCTCGGGCCGGCGTCGGGTTTCCAGTCGCTGCAATACCGCACGGTCGAGTTCATGCTCGGCAACAAGAACGCCGACATGGTCAAAGTGTTCGCCTACGACCCGGCCGGCCAGGCCTCGCTGCGTGCCGTGCTCGAGGCGCCGAGCCTGTACGACGAATTCCTGCGCCACCTGGCCCGGCGTGGATTCGCCGTTCCGGTCGCCTGCCTGCAACGGGACTGGACCCAGCCGCACACGCGGACTTCGGGCCTGCTGCCGGTATTCAAGGCGATCTACGAGAACACTCAGGCGCATTGGGACGCCTACCAGCTGTGCGAGGACCTGGTCGATGTCGAGACCAATTTCCAGCTCTGGCGTTTCCGGCACATGAAGACGGTGGAGCGGATCATCGGCCATCGTCGCGGCACCGGCGGCAGCTCCGGCGTGGGCTTCCTCAAGCAGGCGCTGGAACTGAGTTTTTTCCCGGAACTGATCGACGTACGCACCGAACTCGGCTCCTGATTGGCTTTGCTGCACCGCAATATGGCCGTTATGTTTGACGGATGCGTCGCCAGCGGTTACATGTGACAGGCATTTTTTAGACCATCAGGGAGAAACCGCATGAGCGGTGCCGCAATCACGCCAGCAACAGGCGCGCCAATTCCGGAATTCAAGCAGGTGCTGGGGCATCCCGCGCCGCTGTGGATGCTGTTCATGACCGAATTCTGGGAACGCTTCGCGTTCTACGGCATCCGTTGGGCGCTGGTGTTGTACATCGTCGCCCAGTTCTACAGCGGTGCAGCTAGCGGCGAAGAGCCGGCCAGCCATGTCTATGGCGCGTATCTGGCCCTGGTCTACGCAGGCGCGATTTTCGGTGGTTACGTCGCCGATCGGGTGCTCGGCTACCAGCGCTCGATCCTGCTCGGCGCGGTGATCATGGCGGCGGGCTTGTTCATGATTTCGATGCCCAGCGAACAGATATTCAAGTTCGGCCTGGCCACGATCATCGCCGGCAACGGCCTGTTCAAGCCGAACATTTCGACCATGGTCGGCAAGCTCTACTCCACCGCCGATGGTCGTCGTGATTCCGGCTTCACCATCTTCTACATGGGCATCAACCTCGGCGCGATGCTGGCGCCCTTGTTCACCCAATATCTTGCCCGCAAGATTTTCGGTACCGATGAATTGCCCGAATACAAGGTCGTGTTCATCGCGGCTGGCGTCGGCATGCTGATCAGCCTGGTCTGGTTCTGGTTCGGCCGCCGTCAGTTGCAGGGCATCGGCCGGCCGGCCGAAGGCGAAGGTGGCAAGCAGAAAGTGCTGTACGTGTTCGCCGGCGCATTGGTCGCGATCCCGTTGATTTATATGTTGCTGGCCATGGGCGCGACGGCATTGCAGTGGTACGTGCTGATGCCGATGTTCGTCGTCCTGTGCGGCTTGCTGCTGGTGGAGGGCATCCGTGATGGCGAGGTGGCGCGCGACAAGGCGATCGCCATGCTGATCATCTTCACCTTCAACATTCTGTTCTGGATGTTCTTCGAACAGGCCGGCAGCAGCTTTACCTTCCTGGCCGACAAGATCGTCGATCGCAATATTTTTTCCGAAGGCACCGCCAACCTGGTCTTCCAGCTGAGCGGCGAGCGGGTATTCCCGACCGCGTGGTTCCAGTCGGTGAATTCCATCGCGATCATTGCATTGGCGCCGGTGTTGGCCTGGATATGGGTGAAGCTGGGCTCGTCGAACCCTTCGATCCCGCGCAAGTTCGGTCTCGGCCTGATTTTCAACGGCTTGGCTTTCTTGTTGTTGATGGTCGCGTTGTCGAAGATGGTCAGCGCTGCCGGCCTGATCCCGTTCTGGACCCTGTTCATGGTCTACGTGATCCAGTCGGTGGGCGAGTTGTGCCTGTCGCCGATCGGCCTCTCCATGGTGACCAAGCTGGCGCCGCTGCGGTTGGTCGGCTTCGGTATGGGCGGCTGGTTCCTGTCCACCGGCATCGGCAACAACCTGTCTGGTATTTTCGCCGGCGAGGTCAGCGGCGACACCGGTTTGACCACCACCTCAGCGCTTTCTGGTTACACGTTTGGCTTCTGGGCCCTGGTTGGCGGCGGCGTGCTGCTGTTCCTGATCGCGCCGCTGATCCAGAAACTGATGCACGGTGTGAAGTAGCGTTAAGATAATTTCCCGACACTTGATAAGGAGACCCGGCCATGGCCAAGGGACTGCAGCAGAAAAAAGAAACCAAGAAAAAGCCGACCAAGACCCTGAAGGAAAAGCGCGCCGAGAAAGCCGCGAAGAAAGGCGGCTGATCAGCGCCGCAGAACCGGCCGGTACCGGCGGCTGCATGGCACCCGGGTGCCGTCGCGCATCAGCAGCCGCGCGTCGCCAGTTTCCAGCGGTTCGATTTCGGCCACGCAATCGAGGTTGACCATGTAGCTGCGATGCACGCGCACGAACCGCGCCGGGTCCATGCGCGGTTCGATGCTCGCCATGGTCGAGCGCAACGGATACTCGCGGCCGCGCACGCGCAGGTTCACGTAGTTGCCCGACGCTTGCAGCAGCTCGATATCGTTGGCGGCGACCAGGAATTCCTTGCCCAGCTTGCGTACCAGGAAGCGTTCCGGGCGCTCGACCGGCTCGACTGCCGGCGCCGTGTCGTCCGGCGCATCCAACAGCCGCGCCTCGCCTTGCAGCCGAAGCATCAGCAGGCGATAGCTCAGCACGATCAGCAGGATGCTGGCATAGGCCCGCCAATCCTTGAGGTATTCGTAGAACAATTCGCGAGGCCAGAAGCCGAAGTCGTAGTGCCCTCCCTCATAGGAGTAGGCAAGATGCCGAAGGCCGACCATCGCCAGCACATGCAATAGGCAGAACACCAGGCTCGCCAAGACATGCCAGGGCAAGTGTTGGCGCAGGCGGCCGATGTAGAGAGGAAAGCGCCGTTCAGTCGCTACCACGGCGGGCACCAGGGCCAGCAATACCAGATTGCTTGACCATTCCCAGACGACCGGCTCCCAGGGTTGGAAGTCGAGCCGCACGCGTTCGATGTCGAACAGTACGGTCCATGCGTTCATGGTCGCTTGCAGCGAAAAGAAGACGATCCAGAATCCCGGTTCCACCAAGCGGCGGTAGGGCTGGTAGCGCTCGATCAGGCTGCGGGGGTCGTGACTCATCGGCGCAGTTTACGGTCTGGACGGCGAATCATTGCCGCAATCCGTCCCAGCCATCCGCCTTTGGTCACCCAAGTGCGCCATTCGGCCCTTGCCGCCGGGTTTGGAGAGCGGTTGCACGCAATCTCCGGCTTCCCAATGGAGACCGCCATGACCCGCCGCCACGATATCGACGCCCTGCGAGCCCTCGCTTTTGGCCTGCTGATTCTCTACCACTTGGGGATGCTGTACGTGTTCGATTGGGGCTGGCACGTGAAAAGCACGTACCAGACCGAATGGCTGCAATGGCCGATGATCTTCATCAACCGCTGGCGCATGGACCTGATCTTCCTGATCTCGGGTATTGCCGTTGCGTTCATGCTCAAGCGCGGCGAGGCGCTGAAATTCCTTCGCCAGCGAAACAGGCGGTTGCTGCTGCCGTTGCTGTTCGGCATGGCGGTGATCGTGCCGATCCAACCCTATGCGCAGGGTGTCACGAATGGGTTGGTCGCCCCGGGCTTCCTGCATTTCCTGGCCGATTACTACCGCCACAAGACCTGGCCTGAAGGGGCTTTCGATGGTTGGAAGCAAGGCGTTACCTGGAACCATCTGTGGTATCTGGCCTACTTGTGGGTCTACACCGCCGCGTTGGCAGGGCTGGCCGGGTTGCTGGAAACGCCACTTGCCCATCGTCTGCGCGCCGCCGGCACCGGCTTGCGTGGTGCAGCGTTGTTGATCCTGCCGGCATTGCCGTTCTGCCTGTTCACGCTCACGTTGCAGTCGAGGTTTTCGGACAGCTTCGATTTCGTCAATGACTGGTACCGCAATGCGATGTACTTCACCGCCTTTCTCTACGGTTTTTGCATCGCCCGTGCATCAGGCTTCTGGCTGGAAGCGCTGCGGCTTCGCTGGGTCAGCCTGATCAGCGCGCTGTGTCTGTTTGCCGGCTATTTCGGGCTTGCAGCCAACCTGCCCGACGATATCCCGTATTGGCAGCAGGCCAGTATCTGGCTGCTGCGCAACTTCTACCTGTGGACCCTGTTGCTGGCGATCCTCGGTTGGGCGCATGCGTTGCTCAACAAGCCGTTCCGCTGGCTGTCTTGGGCGAATGAATCGGTCTATCCCTGGTACATGCTGCACCAGAGCCTGATCGTTGGCCTGGCCTATTGGCTGATTCCGTATCGTCTCGGCCCGGTACTTGAACCGCTGCTGGTACTGGCCGGAACGGTGGCCGGTTGCTTCGTGATCAGCGAAGCCATCAAACGCGTGAACCTCTTGCGGCCCTTGTTCGGGCTCAAAATGCGTACCAGCAATCCAGCGTTGCCCGCGCCAGACACGGGCAATCGCGATATGCTTTTAGCCGACACGCATTAGAAGGAACCGGCATTGCGCCTGGCCATCGTTGGTGGTGGCCCGGCCGGCCTGATGGCCGCAGAGACCGCGCGCGCGGCGGGCATCGAGGTTGATGTCTTCGAAGCCAAGGGCTCGGTCGGCCGAAAATTCCTGATCGCCGGCAAGGGCGGCTTGAACCTGACTCATTCCGAGTCATTCGACGCCTTCGTTCGGCGCTACAGTTCTCGGCAAAGTGAAGTCGAACGCTGGCTGCGCGCATTCGGCCCCGACGAGTTGCGTGCATGGGCGCGCGGCCTGGGCGTAGAAACTTTCATCGGCAGTTCCGGGCGCGTCTTCCCGGCTGATCTGAAAGCGGCACCGCTGTTGCGTGGCTGGGTCCGGCGCCTGCGCGAACAAGGTGTGCGTTTCCATGTCCAGCATCGTTGCCTGGGTTTTGCGGGCGATGGCGCATTGCGTTTCCAATCACCCGAGGGTGAGATAGCAGTGCGAGCCGACGCCACGATCCTGGCGCTGGGCGGCGGCAGTTGGCCGGAGCTCGGTTCCGATGGCGAGTGGACCTCGTGGCTGGGAAAGGAACCTATCGCTATTGCGCCGTTGCTGCCTTCGAATTGCGGTTTCGACATTGATTGGAGCGAACACTTCGCGTCGCGCTTCGCCGGCGCACCGATCAAGCCGGTAGTCATTTCCTGGTGTGATGGCGATGGTGGAATGCAGGCACAACAAGGCGAATGCGTGGCGACGGCGGCCGGCATTGAGGGAAGTCTCGTCTATGCATTATCGGCAAAGTTGCGCGACGCGATCGCTGCGAATGGCAGTGCCGAAATCCTGCTTGACCTCGCGCCAGGTCGTTCGCTCGAACGCCTTCGCAAAGAGCTTGGCAAGCCGCGCGCGGGGCGCAGTTTGAGCGAACATTTGCGTCGGCAGGCCGGGCTCGAAGGCGTCAAGACCGGATTGGTGTTCGAGTGCGTGCCGAAAGAAGCGCGCGAGGATCCCGCCAGACTGGCTTCATGGATAAAGGCGCTGCCGCTGCGCTTGTTACGGCCTCGGCCGATTGCCGAGGCGATCAGCAGTGCTGGCGGCGTGCGCTTCGACGCGCTCGATGAGCGAATGATGCTCATCGTGAAACCCGGCGTGTTCTGTGCCGGCGAGATGATCGATTGGGAAGCACCGACCGGCGGCTACTTGCTCACCGCCTGCTTCGCCAGCGGCCGCTTGGCGGCGCAGGGCGCCGTGGCTTGGCTCCAGGAGGAATAGGGATCTGACCCCTATTCCTACTCCCGCGTGGCCAGCTCGCGTTCTTCCATTCGTGTCAGCAGGCGGTGCAGGGCGGCGCGCTCCTCTTCGGGCAGGCCTTCGAGCAGGCGGCGCTCGTAGGCCAGGGCCAGCGGCACGATTTCGTCGTAGACGCGCAACCCCTTCGCCGTCAGCGAAAGCACCGAACGGCGACGATCGGCGCCATGGGTCCGGCGTTTTAGCCGTCCGCCGGCGAGCAGTGAGGTGACGGCGCGGCTGATCGCGACCTTGTCCATTGCCGTGCGCTCGGCGACCTCAGTTGCCGACAGCTCCGGGTAGCGACCAAGTACGGCCATGACCCGCCATTCGGTGACGTTCAGGTCGAAGCGCTCGGCGTACAGGTTCGCGAGATCCTGGCTGATGCGATTGGACAACACCGAGAGCCGGTAGGGCAGGAATCGGTCGAGTTCCAGGATGGTGTGGTCGAGCTGCATTGTCAGGGCGCGGCTTGCGATTGGTTTCATATGAAACTATATTGTCCACCTCCATTCTGCAAGCGAACTGGTGATCCGATGAACGCCCAAGCACCCTCCAGCGCCCCGAACCTTGGCATCAAGCCGACCACCTTCGAAAACCCGATGGGCATCGACGGTTTTGAGTTCGTCGAGTTCGCTTCGCCGGAACCGGAAAAGCTGCACGCCTACTTCAAGATGCTGGGCTTCACGCCGGTCGCGCGCCACAAGACGCGCAAGATCACCAACTACCGGCAGGGCGATTGCACCTTCCTGATCAACGAAGACCCGGACTCGTTCGCTGCCGACTTCGCCAAACAACATGGCCCGTCCGCTTGTGGCTTTGCCGTGCGGGTGAACAAGCTGGCCGAATGGGTGCGGATGCAGGCATTGAAGAACGGCGCCGAGCAGATCGGCGAATTGGAATTGACCAAAGCGGTGGCCGCACCGGTGATCAAGGGCATCGGCGGCTGCATGCTTTATATCGTTGATCGTTACGACAACAAGGGCACCATCCACGATCCGGATTGGCAATGGCTGCCTGGCGCGGAGATGATGCCAAAGGGCTTCGGTCTGACCTTCATCGACCACCTCACCCACAATCTCTATGCCGGCAACATGGAGAAGTGGGCTGATTATTACGAGCGCCTGTTCAACTTCCGCGAAATCCGCTACTTCGACATCAAGGGCGCAAAAACCGGTCTGTTATCGAAGGCGATGACCGCGCCAGACGGCATGGTGCGCATCCCGCTCAACGAATCGAAGGACCCCAAGTCGCAGATCAACGAATACCTTGATGCCTACCACGGCGAGGGCATCCAGCACATTGCCTGTTTCACCAACGACATCTACACCACGGTCGAGACGATGCGCGCGGCGGGTGTCGAATTTCTGGACACGCCCGATACCTATTTCGATGTAGTCGACGAGCGTGTGCCCCAGCATGGCGAAGACGTGGCGCGCTTGCGCAAGAACAAGATCCTGATCGACGCGGATATTGAAACAAAGCAGCGCAAGCTGTTGCAGATATTCACCACCAATGCGGTCGGCCCGATCTTCTTCGAGATCATCCAGCGCAAGGGCAATGAAGGTTTTGGCGAAGGCAATTTCCAGGCGCTGTTCGAGAGCATCGAACGCGACCAGATGCGGCGCGGAGTGCTGTGAACGTGCTGGCCTACCAGTCGGGCTTCGGCAACGAATTCGCCACCGAGGCGGTTCCTGGCACGCTGCCCGAGGGCCGCAATTCGCCGCAGCGGGTGGCGCACGGCCTGTACGCGGAACAAGTGTCGGGCACCGCCTTCACCGCGCCCCGGCACAGCAACCGGCGCAGCTGGCTGTACCGCATCCGCCCGACTTCGCAGCACGAGCCGTTCGCGCTGCTGCCCGAAACCAGTTTCCACAATCGTTTCGACGAACAGCCGGTGACGCCGAACCAGTTGCGCTGGAGTCCACGATCGTTACCGACCACGCCGACCGATTTCCTCCAGGGGCTGTTCACGGTGGCCGGCAATGGCGGCGCCGCCGCGCAATCCGGTGTCGGCATCCACGTCTATGCCGCCAATTGCGACATGACCGGCCGGTATTTCTACGATGCCGACGGCGAGTTGCTGATCGTTCCGCAGCAGGGTCGGCTACGAATCGCGACCGAACTGGGGATACTCGAGATCGAGCCGCAGGAGATCGCAGTGATCCCGCGCGGTGTTCGCTTTTCGGTCGCGCTTCTCGACGGCGTCGCCCGTGGTTATGTGTGCGAGAACTTCGGCGCATTGCTGCGTCTGCCCGACCTGGGCCCAATCGGTTCCAACGGCCTGGCCAACCCGCGCGATTTCCAGATACCAGTCGCGGCCTTCGAGGACATTGAAGGCGATTACAAATTGATCGCGAAATTCCAGGGTCGGTTGTGGTCGGCGAAGATTGGCCACTCGCCGCTGGACGTGGTCGGCTGGCACGGCAACTACGCGCCCTACAAATACGACCTGCGCCGCTTCAACACCATCGGTTCGATCAGTTACGACCATCCGGATCCGAGCATTTTCCTGGTCCTGCATTCGGCCAGCGATTCGCCCGGCGTGAGCAACCTCGACTTCGTGATCTTCCCGCCGCGCTGGTTGGTGGCGCAGGACACCTTCCGGCCGCCGTGGTTCCACCGCAACATCGCCAGCGAATTCATGGGTCTGGTCCATGGCGAATATGACGCCAAGGCCGAGGGCTTCCTGCCCGGCGGTTGTTCGCTGCACAACAGCATGAGCGGCCACGGCCCGGATGCGGGAACCTTCGAGAAAGCCTCGGCGATTGATCTCTCGCAGCCGACCGTCATCACCGATACCATGGCCTTCATGTTCGAAACCCGCGCGGTGCTCTGCCCAACCGCGCAGGCCTTGGCCGCTCCGGAGCTTCAGGGCGACTATTGGCGTTGCTGGCAGGGCCTGCGCAAGCACTTCACTCCGACGGCGGATCCAGCATGAAATTAGGTTCACTCAAGGAAGGCGGACGCGACGGCACGCTGGTGGTGGTTTCGCGCGATCTTTCGCGAGCGGTCAAGGCCGCCGGCATCGCTGCAACCCTGCAACGCGCGCTGGAAGACTGGGACAACCTCGCGCCACGTTTGAACGGCGTCGCCGACGCGCTCAACCTCAGCCACGCCGAAACGATCAATGGCGAGCCGGTATTCGCGGTCGATTTCACGCAATTCGCCGCACCGCTGCCGCGCGCCTACGAATTCGTCGATGGTTCCGCCTATCTGCCGCATGTCGAGCGCGTGCGCCGCGCCCGTGGCGCCGAAGTCCCGGCCAGTTTCTATACCGATCCGCTGATGTACCAGGCGGTCAGCGCCGGCTTTTACGGCCCGCGCGATCCGGTGCGCGTGGCCAGCGAAGACTTCGGCATCGATCTGGAAGCCGAGGTCATCGTGCTGACCGATGACGTACCGATGGGTGTCACTCCCGAACAGGCCGCCGCGCACATCCAGTTGGTCGGCCTAGTCAACGACGTCTCGCTGCGCAACCTCATTCCGAACGAACTCGCCAAGGGTTTCGGCTTCCTGCAGTCCAAGCCGCGTTCGGCGCTCAGCCCGGTGCTGGTCACGCCCGACGAGCTCGGCGAGGCCTGGCAGGGCAACAAGCTGCATCTTCCGCTGCTTACCCACATCAATGGCGAGTGGTTTGGCGCGCCCGAGGCTGGCGTGGACATGCAGTTCGATTTCGCCCAGTTGCTGGCCCATGCCGCCCGAACCCGGCCGTTGTCGGCCGGCACCATCGTTGGCTCCGGTACGGTGGCCAACCAGGACACCACGCTGGGCGCCTCCTGTTTCGCGGAGAAGCGCACGGTCGAAACGCTGGCAACCGGCAAGCCGATCACCCCCTTCATGAAATTTGGTGATAGCGTTCGCATCGAGATGCTCGACCGCGATGGCGCCTCGATCTTTGGCGCCATCGAGCAGCGGATTGCACCAGCAAAGGATAGCTTCGAATGAACGACGGCTCGCTCAAGCTCTATTCCTATTGGCGCTCCAGCGCTGCCTTCCGGGTGCGGATTGCGCTCAACCTCAAGCAGCTCGATTACCAGATCGTGCCGGTCAACCTGATCGAGGGTGGCGGTGCGCAACACGGCGCCGCCTACAGCGAACTCAATCCGCAGGAGCTGGTGCCGGTGCTGATGCACGGCCAGCGCGTGTTCCGGCAGTCGCTGGCGATCATCGATTACCTGGACGAGACCTGGCCGGACACGCCGCTGATGCCGACCATCGCCCGCGACCGGCAGCGCGTGCGCGCGATTGCCCAGGCGGTCGCCTGCGACATCCACCCGCTCAACAACCTGCGCGTGCAACAGTACCTGACCAACGAATTCGGCGCCGACGAGGCCGCCCGCGAGAAGTGGATGCGGCACTGGATCGCGACCGGTTTCGCCGCCATCGAGCAGTTGCTCGACGACAATCCTTCGACCGGCGAATTCTGCGAAGGCGACATGCCAACCATGGCCGATTGCTGCCTGGTACCGCAGGTGTTCAATGCCCGTCGCGTCGGCTTGGACTTGGCCGCCTATCCGGTGATTTCGCGGATCGAGCGGGCCTGCATGAACTTGCCGGCCTTCGACGCCGCGCAACCGTCCAAGCAGCCGGACGCACCGGCGGCTTGAACCACGCGGCTCTTGCCTAGCAGTGCTGACTAAAAGCCGGCGCTTTGCTGGTCGGTGTTGAACACGTCGGCGTAAGGGTCGTGCTCGCCGCTGGCGCCTTCGGCCAAACGAATCTTCAGCGCCAGGCCATCGCGCGAATCGGCCTTGCGCAGCGCTTCCTCAAGCTCGATCTTGCCGTCCTTGTACATGCGGAACAGCGACTGGTCGAAGGTGTGCATGCCTTCCTGCAGCGACTTGTCCATCGCGTCCTTGACCTCGTGCACTTCGCCACGGCGGATCAGGTCGCGGATCATCGGCGTGTTGATCAGTACTTCGCTGGCCGGCAGGCGCTTGCCGTCCTTGCCGATGACCAGGCGCAGAGAGATCACCGCCTTCAGGTTCAGCGACAGGTTCATGAGCACGTTCTTGTGCGCTGATTCCGGGAAGAAATTGAGGATGCGGTCCAGGGTCTGGTCGGCGTTGTTCGAGTGCAGCGTCGCCAAGCACAGGTGGCCGGTCTCGGCGAAGGCAATCGCCGATTCCATGGTCACCGCGTCCAGGATTTCGCCGATCAGGATCACGTCCGGCGCTTCGCGCATGGCGTTCTTGAGTGCGTTGTGGAAGGCGTGGGTATCCAGGCCAACTTCACGCTGGTTGACGATGGATTTCTTGTGCCGATGCAGGAATTCGATCGGATCCTCGATGGTGAGGATGTGGCCGGTGTTGTGGGTGTTGCGATGGTCGATCATTGCCGCCAGCGCGGTCGACTTGCCCGAGCCGGTCGAGCCGACCACCAGCACCAGGCCGCGCGGCTCCATGACGATGTCCTTGAGCACCGGCGGCAAACGCAGCTGGTCGATGCTCGGGATGTCGCTCTTGATCGCGCGGATCACCATGCCGACTTCGCCGCGCTGCTTGAAGCAGTTCACGCGGAAACGGCCGGCGTCCTTCACCGCGATGGCCATGTTGAATTCGAGGTCGCGCTCGAACACCGGCACCTGGCCCTCGTCCATCAGCGAATAGGCGATCTTCTTGACCATACCGGCGGGGAGGCCGGTATTGCCCAGAGGGTAGAGCTTGCCTTCGACCTTGATGAATACGGGCGCGCCGGTGGTCAGGAACATGTCCGAGGCGTTCTTTTCCGTCATCAATTTTAGGAAATAGCCGATATCCATGATGCCTTCCTTGAACTTTGTCGCGCCTGATTTTGTCGGCCCGCTGGGGGGTGCATACTGCGTGCCGACATTACCTCGGCCGCAGCATGCCTGAATGAGCGTTATGACACTATCCAGAGAAAATTTCCAACGCCTGCTGCTCTTTCTGGGCTTGCTGCTGGCGACCCAGGTGGTGGCTGCCATGGTCGCACCGGAGGCCGGGATCGCCGCCGCAGGCTCTGCTGTCGCGGCGGCCGAACGGCTCCAGCCCCAGGGTCAGGCCGCCCAGGACCTCGATCGGGCCCGCGACCGCCTGGCCCAGGCCCAGGTACTGCTCGCCAAGCGCAGGTATCGCGATGCGCTCGCATTGGCCGAAGAAGCGCAAGTGGCTGCTGGCCTGGCGCAGGCACGGGCCAGACTTGCGTTGGCGCAACAGGATGTGGATGAAAAGATGGCGCGGAATGCCGATCTGCGCCGTCAGCTGCTGGTAATGCCAGAGTCGCACCAATGACTCGGCCACCAGTAATGGCTGTCTTGGCCCTGATCCTGGCTGGGCTGGGTTCCGGTGGCGTCAACGCGCAGACCCGGCCTGATCCGGATCGGGATCGTTTGCAGGCCGAGTTGTCTGCTCTGGACCAGGATCCCGCGCTCGCCAGCCTGGCTGGTCTGGAACGGTTCCAAGCCAATCAGGCAATCGCCGGGATCGCCAACGCACACTCGCGGGATCGGTCCCGGACCGTGATGCTGGCCGAGCTCTGGGTAGGGATCGCCGTGACCTCCGCGCAAGCTCAGTTACTGGAGGAGCAATCTCGGCAGCTCGATCACGAACGCGATCAGATCATGCTCGAGGCCAGCCGTCGGGATGCCGAATTGGCGCGCCGTGAGGTTGATCGCCTGCGCTTGCAGGCCCTGGCCCAGCAGGAAGAAGCCGAACGGCTAGCCGTTGCAGCGGAAGCCAACCGGCAGGCGGGTGAGCAAGCCGCTGCGGACGCCTTGGCCGCCAATGCCGAGGCGGCGCAGGCGCGCAAGCTGGCCGATGCCCGCGAACATGAAGCGCAATTGGCGCGCGAAGAAGCAAGGCTGGCTTCGGGGACAGGCGGAGATGCCGAGGTGTCACTGCCAACGTCCCGGATCGTCGCCGGCAAGACTGTTTACAGCCTGTCCAGCAGGGCTTTCCCCAACGGCAGTGCGCATCTCACCGATTCGGCGCGGGCCAGTTTGAGGCGCCTGACGGCCAGCTTGCCGGCGCACGTCAAGCTTCGTATCGAAGGCTATACCGACAATCAAGGCAAGGCGGAGGCCAATCTGGTGCTGTCCCAGCATCGCGCCGAGGCGGTGCGCCAGGCCTTGGTGGAGGCTGGCATGGAGCCATCCGGCTTGAAGGCAGTGGGGCGTGGTCAGGCCGACCCCATCGGCGATAACGGCAGCGCTGAAGGCCGGGCGCGCAACCGCCGGGTCGACCTGGCCGTCCAGTAGGGGCCGGAGTTGTTTGGAAACAAGTAGTTGCACAAACTACTTGCGGGCCCTATCAGCCGGGAGTAGCGTCAAACTCCCATGCGGCGCGTGGCCGCATGGCGAACCGAGCCTGGCCGATGCATGCAGATCTCGTCCTAACGGAAATTGCCGCCACAAAGACTGTGGCGGGCGTGGTTTTTATGGACGCCGCCCGCAGCAACGACCTGACCCGCGTTTCATTCCTCACGATCTCAATCCACTCGCCCCGTGCTATCCCGCCGGGGCGTTCGTGTTTCTGAAGGAGGTCAACGATGTTTGAAGGGCAACCCCAAAACGAAGTCGAGGCGATGATCAAGAGCGACCCGGAATTTCGTCAGCTCTATCACCGCCATCGTGAACTGGACAAGCAAGTACTGGACGCCGAGTTGGGCGTACTGCCACTGGACGACAACACACTCACGCAGATGAAGCGCGAAAAGCTGTACGCCAAGGACCGGCTGATCCGGATGTACGACGCCAAGCGACACTGACCAAACCCTTTCACCGCTGCGGTGGCGGTGGCCCCCCTCGTCGGGTCACCGCCACTCGCACTTTGCTGCCCCAGCGCCTTCCCGCTGCGCCCGGCTTCGAGCCCTTCGCGTTACAATCGCATGTCGGCCCGAGGGCCAGTCCTGTGCGCGGTTTCCATGACGGTCCATGAAAGCGTTCTCGAACTGATCGGCGACACGGCCATCGTCAAGGCCCAGCATCTCGACACCGGCGTCTGCGAGCTATTCCTCAAGCTCGAGTGCATGAATCCCGGCGGCTCGATCAAGGACCGCATCGGCCTGAAGATGATCGAGGCCGCCGAACAAGCTGGCCGGATCAAGCCTGGCGACACGCTGGTGGAAGGTACCGCCGGCAACACTGGCATCGGTCTGGCACTGGTCGCGCAGCAAAAGGGCTACAAACTCGTGCTCGTGGTTCCCGACAAGATGAGTCGGGAAAAAATCTTCAACCTGCGCGCGATGGGCGCCGAAGTCATGCTCACCCGCTCCGACGTGGCCAAGGGCCATCCGCAGTACTACCAGGACATGGCCGAAAAACTGGCCGCCGACACGCCCGGCGCCTACTTCATCAACCAGTTCGGTAATCCGGACAACCCGCTTGCGCACGAGCAGGGCACCGGCCCGGAAATCTGGCGACAAATGAGTGGCGACATGGACGCCATCGTCTTCGGCTGCGGTTCCTCGGGAACGATGACCGGCCTGTCGTGCTACTTCGCCAAGGTGGCGCCGCACGTCGAGCTAGTTCTGGCCGATCCGGTCGGATCAATCCTGACCCAGTACATCAACGAAGGCGTGCTAAGCACGAAGTCCGGCAGTTGGTTGGTGGAAGGGATCGGCGAAGATTTCCTGCCGCCGATTTCCGATTTCACCCGGGTGAAGAAAGCCTATGCGATCTCCGACAAGGAGAGCTTCCTGGCCGGGCGCGAACTGCTGATGAAAGAAGGCGTGCTCGGCGGTTCCTCGACCGGCACGCTATTGGCGGCGGCGTTGAAGTATTGCCGGGAACAGACCACACCGAAGAAGGTGGTGGTGTTCGTTTGCGATACCGGCAACAAGTATTTGTCGAAGATGTACAACGACTACTGGATGCTCGACAACGGCTTCCTTGAACGCCCGCAGCACGGCAACCTGCGCGACCTGATCCTGCGCCCGTACGCGCAGAAGGATACGGTGGTGGTGGCGCCGACCGACACCCTGACCGTCGCCTACCAGCGCATGAAAATGTACGACGTCTCGCAGCTGCCGGTGATGGACGGCGAGAAGATCGTCGGCATCGTCGATGAATCCGATGTGCTGCTGCATGTCTATAGCGATGAAAAACGCTTCCTTGATCCGGTCGCCACGGCGATGGTGCGCAAGCTCGATGCGCTCGACGTGACCGCTCCGATGGAAACCCTGCTGCCGGTGTTCGATCGCGGCCACGTCGCCATCGTCATGGACGGGCAGAAGTTCCTGGGACTGATCACCCGCATCGACCTGCTCAACTACCTGCGCCGCCGCGTCCAATAAACCAACCGGAATTTATCGACTTGGAACCTGCATGACTTCCGAAAGCAAAAAACAAGGCCTGGGCACCCGCGCGATCCACGCCGGGCAATCGCCCGATCCGAGCACCGGCGCGGTGATGACGCCGATCTACGCGACTTCCACTTATGCGCAGAAAAGCCCGGGTGTGCACCAGGGTTTCGAGTATTCGCGCAGCCACAATCCGACCCGTTTCGCCTACGAGCGCTGTATCGCCGATCTCGAAGGCGGAACACACGGCTACGCTTTTGCATCCGGGCTGGCGGCCACTTCGACGATCCTGGAGATGCTCGATTCCGGCAGCCACGTGATCGCCATGGACGATGTCTACGGTGGCACGTATCGATTGTTCGAGCGCGTGCGCCGGCGCAGCGCCGGGCTCGACTTCAGCTGGGTCGACATGACCGACGTGCAGGCATTCGAAGCGGCGATTCGCCCGGACACCAAGTTGGTCTGGATCGAGACGCCGACCAATCCACTGCTCAAGTTGGTCGATATCGCCGCGGTCGCCGCGATCGCACGCAAGCGCGGGTTGATCGTGGTGGTGGACAACACCTTCAGTTCGCCGATCCTGCAACGGCCGCTGGAACTGGGCGCGCACATCGTCATGCATTCGGCGACGAAATATTTGAATGGCCATTCCGACATCGTCGGCGGCATCGCCGTGGTCGGCGACGATGCCGCGCTGGCCGAGCAGATGACTTTTCTGCAGAACGCCATTGGCGGCATCCAGGGCCCGTTCGATTCCTTCCTTGCGCTACGCGGATTGAAAACACTGCACCTGCGCATGAAGGCGCATTGCGACAACGCCGCGCAACTGGCCGAATGGCTGGAAAAACATCCGGCGATCGAGAAAGTCGCCTATCCGGGCCTGGCATCGCATCCGCAACACGCGTTGGCCAAGCGGCAGATGCATGGCTTTGGCGGAATGATTTCCATCTGGCTCAAGGGTGGGCTGCCGGCGGCGCGCAGCTTCATGGAGCGTTGCCATTTGTTCGCGATCGCCGAATCCCTGGGCGGCGTCGAAAGCCTGGTCAACCATCCTGCGATCATGACCCATGCCTCGGTGCCGCCGGAGCGGCGCGCGCAACTGGGCGTCACCGACAATCTGGTGCGGCTCTCGGTTGGCGTGGAAGACGTGGCCGACTTGCGCGCAGAACTGGCGCACGCGCTCGCGTGAGTTCGATGGTTCTCACTCAACCTGGCGCGTGAACGGCGTGTCGCGCGGGCCGATGGCAACTATTCTGCGCGGGCTGTACACCAGGCTGCCGTTCGGATGGGCGTTCCGGCTGCGCCTGAAGGATTGGTTATTCCGGAAACTTGGCTGGCTGCTGCGGCGAACCGATGCCTATCGGCGCTGGCAGGCTTTTGGCGGCGGCGCGTTGCCGCTGGCTGCGCGCAAGGATCCCGTCAACGAACCAGTACTGGACCGATATGTTCGGGAAATGCTGGCCGGTAACAGCGCCTACATGGGTGTGCATTACCTGCCGTTGCGTGCCGAAACAGTTCCTGAGGCGCCGCTGGCAGCGAAAGCCATCGCCTTCTACTTGCCGCAGTTTTACCCGATCGCAGAAAATGATCGCTGGTGGGGCCGTGGTTTCACCGAATGGACCAATGTCAGCAAGGCAGTACCGCAATTCATCGGGCACTACCAACCGCAGCTACCCGGCGAACTGGGTTTCTACGACTTGCGGCTGATCGAAGTGATGCACCGCCAGGTGGAACTGGCCAAGCTGCATGGCCTGCATGGATTTTGTTTCCATCACTACTGGTTCAGTGGCCAGCGCTTGCTGGAACGTCCGCTGGACCAGTACTTGGCCGACGCCAGCATCGACTTTCCATTTTGCTTGTGCTGGGCGAACGAAAACTGGACCCGGCGCTGGGACGGAAAGGACGATGACGTCCTCATGGGCCAAGTCTACGGCGACGACAACGACGAAGCATTCATCCGCGACCTGCTGCCCTATCTGCGCGATCACCGCTATATCCGCATCGACGGCCGGCCCTTGCTGGTGGTTTACCGGCCTTCGTTGCTGCCTGATTGCCGGCGAACTCTGGAGCACTGGCGCCGCTATTGTCGTGAACAGGGGTTGGGAGAAATCTTCCTGGCGATGGTGCAGTTCGATCTGCTCGATCCACGCGAGTGCGGCTTCGACGCGGCAGTAGAGTTTCCTCCGCACAAGCTTGCCGAAGGAATGCCCTCGATCAATTACCGGCTCGAGATCATCAACCCGGATTACCGTGGTTACGTGATCGACTATCCGTCCCTGGTGCAGCGTGCCAAGAACTGGCCAAAGCCGGACTACCCGTTGTTCCGCGGCGTGTTTCCGGGCTGGGACAACGAAGCCCGCAAACCAGGGCAAGGCTATACCTTCGCCAATTCCACGCCCGAGTCTTATCGCGGCTGGCTGGCAAGTGCAGTGGGCTATGCCAAGACCCATCCGGTGGCCGGTGAGTCCATCGTCTTTATCAATGCCTGGAACGAATGGGCGGAAGGCGCGCATCTCGAACCTGACCGGAAATACGGCTATGCCTACCTGCAGGCGACCCGGACCGCGCTGACCCGTGCGTCGTCACCGGGAAAAATCCTGTTGGTCGTGCATGACGCGCATCCGCATGGCGCCCAGTACCTTGCTTTGCATTTGTTGCGCGAGATGACCAGCGAACTGCGACTCGAGGTTGAAGTACTGATGCTCGGACCCGGTAGCCTGCTGCCGGAATTTTCCGCAATAGCCAAGATCCATACGTTGTTCGACGCGTCCGAAGCATCAATCCAGGCATTGGCAATACAATTGTGCGCCGAGGGTGTTGGCATGGTGCTGGCGAATACCACGGTTGCTGGCCGCGTGGTCCGCCCGTTCAAGAATGCCGGGTTGCGCGTGGTAACGCTGATCCACGAACTTCCGGGCGTGATCAGGCAGTATCGGCTCGAGCGG
Source organism: Gammaproteobacteria bacterium (assembly GCA_025356635.1). Lineage (GTDB taxonomy): Bacteria > Pseudomonadota > Gammaproteobacteria > Xanthomonadales > Xanthomonadaceae > Arenimonas. The sequence goes on along the minus strand of JANXRY010000080.1, from coordinate 107,447 downwards.
GCAGTGGTTGATCTGGTGGAAGGCTCCGACTGCGTGGTCGTTCCCACGGACGGGGTGCGGCAAGGTCTCGAACAATTCCTCTTGCCCGGCCAGCTTGGTTCGAAGGTTCAGAAGTTGCCGCAGGGCCTGTATATCCGCAGCAAGTACCGCGGGATCGTCGACAAGGCCAATGCGCGCCGCCTTCTGCGAAATAAATTGGCGATCGAGTTCGACGCGAGAATCGTCCTGGCCGTCGGTTATGCCGATCATCGCAAGGGCCTGGATCTTCTGGTCGAGGCTTGCTTGCTTGCGGCAAAGGGCGATTCTCGCCTGCATCTGGTCTGGGTCGGAAACCAGCACCTTGCGGATCTTGAACAAGCCATTGCGGCCATTGCCAGGGCGGGCATGCAGTCGCGTTTCCATTTCGTCGGCCACGATTTCGCCACCGCCGATTACTACGCAGGCGCCGATCTCTATGCACTGGCGTCGCGCGAAGATCCGTTCCCGTCGGTGGTGCTGGAAAGCCTGTCGGTCGGCACGCCAGTCGTGGCCTTCGCCGGCACGGGTGGCGGCGCCGACCTGCTTGCCCGCGGCGGTGGCGTCACGGTACCGGCATTCGATGTTGCCGCCTATGCCGCTGCAATCAGCGGGCTGCTGGGCGACGACATCAGGCGCGCCGAGCTGGGCAGGAGCGGTTGCGAGATGGTGGATTCGGAGTTTTCTTTCCGCAGCTATGTCATCGATTTGTTGAATCTGGGCGGCTGCGCGTTGCCGCGGGTGTCGGTGGTAGTGCCGAACTACAACTACGCGCGCTACCTGGAAGAGCGCCTGCAATCGATCGCGGCGCAGAGCCTTCCTGCTTATGAAATCATCGTCCTCGACGACGCTTCCAGCGACGATAGTCGCGAACGATTGCAGGCGTTGCGGCCGTTGTTGAATCCGGAGCCGCGGATTATCGTCAACGAGACCAATAGCGGCTCGCTGTTCCGGCAATGGCTGCGCGGCGTGGAGCTGGCCCGTGGCGACTATGTCTGGATTGCCGAAGCCGACGACCTGGCCAAGCCGGATTTCCTCATGCACATCGTGTCGGTCATGCAGGACGATCCCTCGATCGTGATCGGATACTGCCAGTCCACCCCGATCGATGAGCGCGGCCGCGTAATGGCCAACGACTACAAACAATGGACGGATGATCTTTCCAGGCAGCGCTGGTGCTCGTCCTACGTCGCGTCCGGCGCCGGGGAAGTGACGGCCGGTCTAAGCGTCAAGAACACCATTCCGAACGTGAGTGCGGCTGTGTTCCGGCGCGACGCACTATTGGCGGTATTGCGCGCGAATATCGAGGAAATCGCTTCGTATCGTATCGCCGGCGACTGGGTCGTCTACCTGAGGTTGCTGCAGCACGGCCGGATTTTCTACGACCCGGCCCCGGGCAACCTGCATCGTCGGCACGCGGCCAGCGCGGTATCGGCGCTGGATGCCAGCGAGCATTTCCGGGAAGTGCTCAACGCCCAACGGCTGGCTGCGAAGTTGTATCCGCTTGATCCGGAGGCATTGGCCAGTGCCGGCCGCTATGCCGAACGCCTGCGGCGGAAGTTCGGGCTGGCGGTTGGCGAATGAAAAACTCCGAAGCGCCCTGGCAAGCAATACCGCAATGGCGACTGGCCTGGAACGACCTGGTCGAAGGCGTCATGGCGCATCGGGTCTGGACGACGCTTGCGCGCATCGACATCAGGCAGCGCTATCGGCGTTCGGTGCTGGGGCCGTTCTGGATCACCATCACCATGGTCATCTTCATTCTTGCGATCGGGCCGCTCTATGGCCACCTGCTCGGCATCGGCTCCGAACAATTCATTCCCTACCTGGCGATGGGTATCATTACCTGGGGCCTGATCTCTGGCGTCATCCTCGATGGCGCGAGTGCCTTCGTCGCGGCCGAACAGCTCGTCCGTACGGTCAAGCTTCCCTACACGGTGCATATCCTGCGGGTGTTGCAACGCAACCTGATCATCTTCGCGCATAACTTGCTGGCCTTCGTTCCGTTCATGCTGTATCTGGGCATCCGCCCCGAGTGGCGATGGCTGGTAGCGATCCCGGGCGTCGCATTGGTCATGCTGGCGGCGTTGCCGACGGCATTCCTGCTAGGAACCCTGAGTGCGCGCTTCCGCGACCTGCAGCAGATCATCGCCAGCGTGGTCCAGTTGGCGTTCTTCATGACGCCAATATTCTGGAAGGCGGAATTGCTCAAGGAACGTTCCTATTTCGCCGACTACAATCCGTTCCACCTCCTGCTCGAAAGTATCCGCCGCCCGATCGTCGAGGGCATACCGCCCATGGCCCTCTACCTCAAGATCGCGGTGTTGCTGGTGATCCTCTATCTTGCCGCTGCCATCTTCTTCGTCCGCTACCGGCGTCGACTGGCTTTCTGGGTATGACCATGGCGCCGTCCATCCGCCTTCGCGATTGCAGTCTCGATCTTCCGATCTACGGAACCATCAACCGTTCGTTCAAGGGCACGGTGATGGCATCGGCCACAGGCGGCCGGATCGCTTCCGCGAGCAAGAATGTGACCGTGGTCCAGGCGTTGAAAGGCATCAACCTCGATATCCGTTCTGGCGATCGGGTCGGATTGATGGGCCACAACGGTGCCGGCAAAACCTGTCTGTTGAGATTGCTCGCCGGAATCTACGAACCAACTTCGGGCGAGATCCGGGTCCAGGGCAAGGTTTCCAGCTTCATCAACCTTGGACCAGGCCTGGATCTGGAGGCGACCGGTTCTGAAAACATCATGCTCTGCGGTTTGATGTTCGGCCTTGGCTTTGATGAAATCCAGGCATTGACGCCGGCCATCGGCGAGTTTTCCGGGCTCGGCGATTTCTTGCAGATGCCGGCCCGGACCTACTCCAGCGGCATGCTGATGCGCTTGATTTTTTCCATCGTCACCAGCGTCCCCGCCGAGATCCTGGTGATGGACGAATGGTTGAGCGTGGGCGATGCCGAATTCCTCGTCCTTGCCGAGGCGCGATTGCGCCAACTGGTCGATGCCGCCAGTATTCTCGTGCTGGCCTCGCACAACGAAGAGACTGTGCACAGTCTGTGCAACGTGATCGTCAGGCTCGTGCACGGCGAAATCATCTCGGTGGAGCGGAAGCCCGGATGAAAGCGCGCGCCGAGCCGGAGCCAGGACAGGACAGGACAGTGTCGCGACCTCTGGCGGGCCAATTTATTCGCTTTGCCGTCATCGGTGCCTTCGGCTTTGTGGTCGATGCCGGCGTGTTGTGGCTGGCGATGGACGCGGGCACTGGTTTTCATCTTGGCCGCGTCATCTCGTTCCTGACCGCGGTCAGCTTCACCTGGGCGCTCAATCGCCGACACAGCTTCCCGTCGCGCGAAGGCGCAAGCCGCTTCAAGCAATGGCTGCGCTATGTGCTGGCCATGCTGGTCGGTGGCGTAGTCAACCTCGGCGCCTCGTTCGCCTGCTATCACGCGTTCGAGATCGTCCGGGTCTGGCCGATTCTGGCGGTCGCCGTCGGCTCAGTGGCCGGGATGTTGGTGAATTTCTTCGCCGCCCGGCAGTTCGTGTTCCGATGACGGGTAAAATGGCCCACCGAACGAGAGGTCACCGCCATGACGGCCACCGCCCCTGCAGCCCGCGTCCGCGACAAACGCTTCCCCGATGCCGATACCGCCCTGCGCGACCTGCTCCGTGACGGCCAGACGCTCGCGGTTGGCGGCTTCGGCTTGTGCGGCATTCCCGAGGCACTGATCGCCGCACTGCGCGATTCCGGCGCCAAGGGCCTGACGGTGATCTCCAACAACGCTGGCGTCGACGGCTTCGGCCTCGGCCAGCTGCTCAGTACGCGCCAGATCAAGAAGATGATTTCTTCCTACGTCGGCGAGAACAAGGAATTCGAACGCCAGTACCTGGCTGGCGAGCTCGAACTGGAATTCAATCCGCAGGGCACGCTGGCCGAACGCCTGCGCGCCGGCGGCGCCGGCATCCCGGCCTTTTTTACCCGCACCGGCTTTGGAACCATCGTCGCCGAGGGCAAGGAGACGCGCGAATTCGACGGCCACCACTACGTACTCGAGACCGCGCTCAAGGCCGACGTCTCGCTGGTGAAGGCCTGGAAGGCCGACAGCGCCGGCAACCTGGTGTTCCGCAAGACCGCGCGCAATTTCAACCCGGCGGTGGCGATGGCGGGAAAAGTTTGCGTGGTTGAGGTCGAGCAAATTGTCGAAATCGGCGCCATCGATCCCGACCAGGTACACCTGCCGGGCATCTACGTGGACCGGATCGTACACAACCCGAATCCGGAAAAACGCATCGAGCAGCGCACCGTGCGAGGAGCGAAGTAATGGCCTGGACCCGCGACGAAATGGCCCAGCGCGCCGCGCAGGAACTGCGCGATGGCGCCTACGTGAACCTCGGCATCGGCCTGCCGACCCTGGTCGCCAACCATATTCCCGAAGGCATGGATGTCTGGTTGCAATCGGAGAACGGCCTGCTCGGCATCGGCCCGTTCCCGCTTGATTCCGAAGTCGACGCGGACCTGATCAACGCCGGCAAGCAAACGGTGACCGCGCGGCCAGGCGCCAGTTATTTCGGCAGCCACGATTCCTTCGCGATGATCCGCGGCGGCCACATCGACCTGGCCATCCTCGGCGCCATGCAGGTCACCGACCGCGGCGACCTCGCCAACTGGATGGTGCCCGGCAAGATGGTCAAGGGCATGGGCGGCGCGATGGACCTGGTCGCCGGCGTGCAGCGCGTGGTCGTGCTGATGGAACACGTGGCCAAGGGCGACGAGCACAAGATCCTGGCGAAATGCACCTTGCCGCTCACCGGTGTCGGCGTGGTCGACCGGATCATCACCGACTTGGCCGTGCTGGACGTGACGGCCGACGGATTGCTGCTGGTCGAACTCGCGCCCGGAGTCACCGAGGAAGAATTACGCGCGAAGACCGGTGTGCCGATTCGGGCGTGACGTCAGGAGCGGCGTAAGCCGCGACACAGAGCCCTTCGGTACCTCTTGGTCGCGGCTTACGCCGCTCCTTCGTTGCGATGCCGTGCTAGCCCAGCGCTTTTTCCAGTTCCGGGACGATCTGGAACAGGTCGCCGACTAGGCCGAAGTCGGCGATCTCGAAGATCGGCGCGTCGCTGTCCTTGTTGATCGCCACGATCGTGCCCGCGTCCTTGATGCCGGTCAGGTGCTGGATCGCGCCGCTGATGCCGATGGCGATGTACAACTCGGGCGCGATGATCTTGCCGGTCTGGCCGACCTGCAGGTCGCTGGGCACGTAGCCGGCGTCGACCGCGGCGCGCGAGGCGCCAACGCCGGCGCCGAGCTTGTCGGCCAGCGAATAGATGATCGAGAACGCTTCCGCCGAACCGAGCGCGCGACCGCCGGAGACGACCTTGCTGGCGCTCTGCAGGTCGGGGCGATCGGACTTGCCCTGCTGCAGGCCGACAAAGCGCGTGTGCGTGGGCAGCGCGGCGTTGACGTTGGCCGCTTCGACGCTGGCGTTGCCGCCATTGGCGGTTGCCGGCCATGAGGCCGTGCGCACGGTCGCCACCACGGTCTGGTTCTCCGGCGCGGTCACGGAAATGATCGCGTTGCCGGCGTAGATCGGCCGCTTGAACGCGTGCGCGCCGTCGACCGCCATGATGTCGGACACTTGCGCGACGCCAAGCAACGCAGCGACGCAGGGCATCAGGTCCTTGCCGAAAGTCGTGCTCGGCCCGAGCACATGTGTGTAATCGGCGGCGAGTTGCGCGACCTGCGGCGCCAGCACCTGCGCCAGCGCATGCGCATTGGCGGCGTTGGCGATGGTCAGCACTTTCGCCACGCCTTCGATCTTCGCAGCCTGGGCGGCGACCGCGTCCGGTGCATCCGACAGCACGACGATGTCGATGCTTTCGGCGTGGAAGGCCTTGGCGCAGGTGACGCAGCGCGCGGTGGCATCGTTGAGGTGGCCGTTGAGGTGCTCGGCGATGATGAGGACTTTGGACATCACAGCGTTCCTTTGTTTGTCTCCCTCTCCCGCTTGCGGGAGAGGGTTGGGGTGAGGGTGTTTAATACGCAGCGGTTGCCACCCTCATCCGCCTTCGGCACCTTCTCCCGCCAGCGGGAGAAGGGTTGACTACGCCAGCCCTCTTGCCTTGAGTGCCGCGACCAATTCGGTCACGTCCTTCACCATCACGCCCTTGCTGCGTTTCGGCGGCGGCGCGTAATTCGTCGTATTCAGGTGGTCGCCGGACTCGACGCCGAGATCGGCGAAGGCGATCGTTTCCATCGGCTTGGACTTGGCCTTCATGATGTCCGGCAGCTTGATGAAACGCGGCTCGTTCAGGCGCAGGTCGGTGGTGACAACCGCCGGCAGGTCGACTTCCAGCGTTTCCAGGCCGGCGTCGACTTCGCGCGTGACGGTCGCCTTGTCGCCATTCAATTCAAGCTTGCTGGCGAAAGTCGCCTGCGGACGGCCCCACAGGGTCGCGAGCATCTGGCCGGTCTGGTTGCTGTCGTCGTCGATCGCCTGCTTGCCCAGGATCACCAGGCCCGGCTGTTCCTTCTCGATCAATTTCAGCAGGGCGCGCGCTGCGGTCAGCGGCTGCACGGCGTGGTCAGCAACCACGTGGATTGCGCGGTTTGCGCCCATCGCCAGGCCATTGCGCAAATGCGCCTGGCAATCGGCCGGCCCGATTGTCGCGACCACGACTTCGGTGGCCAGGCCCTTGTCGCGCAAGCGCAGCGCCTCTTCCAGGGCGATTTCGTCGAAGGGATTAGCCGATAACTTGACGCCGTCGGTGACCACGCCCGAGCCATCGGGCTTGACCTGGATGCGGACGTTGTAATCCACCACCCGCTTGTAGGCGACCAGTATCTTCATTGCTTGCGATTCCTGCGCAGGGGCAGCGAGCCCGTGTGATTGCGTATTTTAACCGAACTGGTGCCCCAGTCGGGCCACGAGCGTGCTGGCGAAGCGGTCGGCGGAGCCGTCGCCGTAGGGGAAGAACAGCGAAGGCTCGGTCAGTTCGAGTTCGAGCAACACCGGCGAACCGTCGGCAGCGCGGATCAGGTCGACCCGGGCATAGGCCAGCGGCCCGCCCGGCAAAGCGGCGAGGGCGGACTTGGCAACGGCCAGTTCGTCTGCGCCGGGCGTGCGCGCGCTGATCTTCTCCGGCGCAAACAGGGCGCGGGTCGGGCCTTCGTCCTTCTGCAGCAGCGGGCCTTTGCGGATGGCGTGGCTGAACACGCCATCGAAGAACATCAGCGCGGTCTCGCCGGCTTCGTCGACCGAATTCAGGTAAGGCTGCAACAAGACGCTGCGGCCAGCGTCGAGCAGGCGGGCGACATGTTTGGCGGCGTCGACGCCTTGTTCGCGGCCGTAGCGCTGGGCATCGCGCGAACCGGCGCCGATCGCCGGCTTGACCACGAACTCGGGGGTATCCGGGAATTCGGTGAGGAAATTCCTCAATGCGACAAATGCATCGTCTCTTGGTTCGGCGAAGCGGCTCGGCACCACCGGCACGCCGGCCTTGGCCAATTCGGCCAGGTAATGCTTGTCGGTGTTGTGGCGGACGATCTCGATCGGATTGAGCAAGGTCGTGAACTTGCTGGTGCGTTCGGCCCAGGCCAGGAATTCCGGCAGGCGTTCGCTGTAATCCCAGGGCGAGCGCAGAAGGGCGGAGTCGAAGCGCGCCCATGAGACGGTCAGGTCGTCCCAGGCCAGGATCGGTGCCTCGATGCCGGCGCGGTTCAGGGCCTGCTGCAGCGGCGCGAGATCCTCGTCGAGCGCGAAGGCGGCGATGGCGGTGACGAGCGCTATCTTCATCGGGCCATTATCCGCTCAACCCAGAGCGAGTACATGGCGCCGGACGGGTGCAGGCCGTCGTCCACGAGCATGCCGGAATTGCCGCCATGGCGGCGGGAAAGGTCGGTGATGTCGATCCAGTGCGCGCCGCGCGCTTTCGTCACCTCGTGGTTGACGGCATTGTAGGCGTCGATCTCGCGGGCGATCTGGGCGCGGTCGCGACCCGAGGCGCGGGCGAACGGCGTTTCGCCCCAGTCCGGGATCGAAAGCACCCAGACATGTGCGGCATGACTGCCGGCCAGCGCGATCGCGCGGTCGAGCAGGGCGGCGAATTCCTTGCGGTAGTTGGCGAGATCGCGGCCGCGATACTGGTTGTTGACGCCGATCAGCAGGCTGACCCGGTCCCACTGGCCGAGCGGCTCGGCGGCATTCATCGCCGCGGACAGTTCGTCGGTGGTCCAGCCGGTGTGGGCGATGATCCGTGGCGGCGCGACGTCGATGCTATGCGCGCGCAAGGCGCGGGCCCATTGCTCCGGCCAGCGCTCGTGTTCGGCCACGCCTTCGCCGATCGTGTAGGAATCGCCCAGCGCCAGGTAGCGCTGCGGCGCCGCTTTCAAGGACGCTTGGGCCGACATCGTGCTGGCCAGGATCGACAAGGCCAGCAGAACGCTAGGCCACGGCCGCATGGCGGCGCGCGCTGGCTTCGGCGTAGCGGCCGAGCAGGGAATCGATGCGCCGGAACACTTCTCGCATCATGTCCGCCTCGGGCAGCAGGGTCACGCGGAAGTGGTTGCGGTAGCGCACGTTGAAGCTCGAGCCCGGCACCACCAGCACGCTTTCCGATTCCATCAGTTCGAGCGCAAAGCGGTGATCGTCGAATCCTTTGGCGGCCGCGCCGACCACGGCCGGGAAGCCATACAGCGCTCCTTGCGGCACCACCAGTTGCAGGTGTTCGCTGGCCGCACAAGCCTCGATCACCGCGCGCCGGGTTTCGTACAAACGGCCCTCGGCCACGCACAGCGGCGTGATCGTGTCCGGGCCCGACAGCGCCGCCGGCACCGCGTACTGGCCGGGCACGTTCGCGCACAGGCGCAGGGCGCCGAGCAGGTCCATGGCGTGGTGGTAATCGCCCAGGCGCATGGCATCGCCCGAGAGCACAGCCCAACCGACGCGCCAGCCGCAGGCGCGATGCACTTTCGACAGGCCGCTGAAACTCAGGCAGGGATGCTCGCCGGCCAGCGGTGCTAGCGGCTGAAAAACGGCGCCGTCGTAGGTGATGCCGTCGTAGATCTCGTCGGCCATCAGCAGCAGGTCGTGGCGCACCGCGATTGCGACCAACTGCTCGAGCAATTCGCGCGGATAGACCGCGCCGCTGGGATTGTTCGGATTGATGATTACCAGGGCGCGGGTGCGCGGCGTGACCAGCGATTCGACCTGGACCGGGTCGGGCAGGAAGCCGTTTTCCGGCCGGCAATCGTAGTGCACCGCCTTGCCGTCGTTGAGGATGGTCGCGGCGGTCCACAGCGGATAGTCCGGACTCGGGATCAGCACCTCGTCGCCGGGATTGAGCAGGGCGCGCAAGGAAATGTCGATCAGCTCGCTGACGCCGTTGCCGACGAACACGCGTTCCGGCGTCGCGTTCGGCGTGCCGCGCTGCTTGTAGTGCGCAGAAATAGTGCCGCGCACCGAGGGCAGGCCCTGCTGGTGCGTGTAGGGATCGGTGTTCGGCAGGTTGTCGGCGATGGCCTGTTGCAGGTGCTCGGGCGCGCGGAAACCGAAGGCACCCGGGTTGCCGATGTTGAGCTTGATGAGCTTGCGGCCCTGGGCTTCGAGTTCGAGTGCGCGCCGGGCCAGTTCGCCGCGGATTTCGTAGCGGACTTCGGACAGGCGTTCGCGGGTGACCAGACGATGGGAGGACATGGGGAAAGGAGGAATGAAAACTGCCGCCGAGACTACCGGAAAGCGCTAGAGCTTTGTAGGAGCGATGGAAATCGCGACCAAGATCGCCACATACCGGTCGCGATTTCCATCGCTCCTACGAGAGCGGGGGCTAGAATGGCCGCGATGCCTGATCCAGACGCCTTTCAAGCCCTGCGCGCCATCGGTTGGCCGGCCGATCCCGGCCTGTCCGCGGCGGCGGCCGGGGCCCGGGTCGCCCGGGTGACCGGGCAGCACCGCAGCGGCTACGACGTGGCCGAGTCGGCCGGCGACCTGCGCCGCGTGCAGCCGCCAGCAGCCTGGACCCGCCCGCGCGGCGATCCGGCCGAGCGCGCCGTGGTCGGCGACTGGGTGACCCTGGATGCCGCCGGCAAGCACATCCTGACCGTGCTGCCGCGCCACGCCCTGCTCAAGCGCGCCGCCGCTGGCGAGCACTACAAGCAGCAGCTGATCGCCGCGAATATCGATCACGTGCTCGTGGTCTGCGGCCTGGACAACGATTTCAATCCGCGCCGGATCGAACGCTATCTCTTGATCATCCAGGCCAGTGGCGCCCGGCCCGTCCTGGTGCTGACCAAGGCTGACCAGTGCGAGATGCTGGACGACGTACTCGAAGTGCTCGAGAACGAACGCCTGACCGGCATCCCCGTGCACGCCGTCAACGCCAAGGATCCGGCCAGCGTCGCCGTGCTGCATCCCTACCTCGGACCGGGTCTGAGCGCGGTGCTGGTCGGCTCTTCCGGTGCCGGCAAGTCGACCTTGACCAACACCTTGCTCGGCATCGAGAAGATGAAAACCAATGCCGTGCGCGCCAACGACCAGCGCGGCCGCCACACGACTTCCCATCGCGTGCTTACGCCGCTGCCGCAGGGCGGCTGCCTGATCGACACGCCGGGCATGCGCGAGCTCAAGCTCAGCGGCGACGAAGACCTCGCCGAAGGCGGCTTCGAGGACATCGAGGCGCTGGCCGGCGCCTGCCGCTTCAGCGACTGCGGCCACAGCAACGAACCCGGCTGCGCGGTGCGCGCGGCGATCGAATCGGGCGAACTCGACGAAGTGCGCTACGCCAGTTACTGCAAGCTGCGCGACGAGCGCGACGCCGCTGCGATCACGCTGGCGCAACGCCGCGCCGAGGAAAAGGCGATCCAGAACGCTACCCACAAGCGCAACAAGGACAGGCTGGGACGGCGCTGATGGCCGCCGACACGCGCTCGCTCGAACACCACGCCGCCCTCGACGCCCGTCTCGTCGCGGCGGTGCGCGACATCCGCCTGCTCGAGTCGGTGAGCTGGCCGGCGCGCGCGCAGGAGGAATTCCTCGCCGCCTGGCATATCGGCCGCATCCACCTGCCCAAGGTCGAGTACGTAAAGAGCGATCTCGACGAGGTGCGCGCCGAGTTGGCGGCGGTCGCGGCCGGCGCCGATGGCGACGATCCGATCGGTCATTACCTGCAACAAACCGCCGAGAGCTGGCGCATCGCCACGCGCCTGCTCGACGCGGTCGGCACGCACCGGGTCACCGCGTACTCGACGCGGCTGTATGGCCGGCCGGTGGAGTTGCTGCCCGGCGACGGCCCGACCAATCTGGAAGCCGCACAACACTTCGTGACGCTGGCCGATGAACTCGACCAGGAACTGCGCGACGTCGAGCCGGACTACGTGCTGCCGGCCGAGACCGTGCAGGCGGAGTTGCAGAAGGCGGTCGACGAATTCTTCACCGGCCACAAAGTCCGGGTCGTGCTCGATCCGGACCTCATTTCCAAAGCCGCGGCCGGACCCACGCGAATCCGCCTGCGTACCAATACCGGCTTTTCCGAATACGACCGTAACCAGTTGCTGGTGCACGAGGCCTTCGTGCACACGCTCACCGGCCTGAACGGGCGCGAGCAGCCGAGCCTGAAGTCGATGGCGCGCGGTTCGCCGCGCACCACAGCCACCCAGGAAGGCCTCGCGACTTTTGCCGAATTGATCTCGGGCTCGATGGACATCGAACGGATGAAGCGGATCAGCCTGCGCATCGTCGCCATCGACAAGGCGATCAACGGCGCCGATTTCGTCGATGTATTCCGTTTTTTCCTCGATGCCGGGCAATCGCCGGCCGACAGTTTTTCCTCGTGCCAGCGGGTGTTCCGCGGCGTGCCGCTCGGTGGCGGCGCCGCCTTCACCAAAGACACCGTCTACCTGCACGGCCTGCTCAGCGTGCACACGTTCTTCCGCTGGTGCCTGCGCCACCACAAGCTGGGCCAGGCGCGGCAACTGTTCGCCGGCAAGATGGCGCTGGAGGATGTGTTCGCGCTGGAGCCGGCTTTCGCCAGCGGCGCGGTCGCGCCGGCGCGCTACCTGCCGCCGTGGATGCAACGCGCCAATGGCCTGGCCGGGGCGCTGGCATTCTCGTTGTTCGCCAACAAGATCCGGCTCGATCGGGTCGATGCCGACGACCTGGTGCTAGGTTTGTAGGCGGGGCTCGCCCCGACTTAGCGCGGCCAACGACGTCGGGACGACCCCGCCCACGAACCTAACTTGTAGAATGCCCCGATGAGCGAACACGAAGACTTCAAGCAGGCCGCCCTCGACTACCACCGGCTGTCGCCACCGGGGAAGATCAAGGTCGCATCGACCAAGCCGATGGCCACCCAGCGCGATCTCGCCCTGGCCTATTCGCCCGGTGTTGCGCACGCCTGCGAGACGATCGTTGCCGATCCATCGCAGGTGTCGGCACTGACAGCGCGCGGAAATCTTGTTGCCGTAATCACCAATGGCACTGCCGTGCTCGGCCTGGGCAACATTGGCCCGTTGGCCGGCAAGCCGGTGATGGAAGGCAAGGCCGTGCTATTCCAGAAATTCGCCGGCATCGACGTGTTCGACCTGGAGATCGCCGAGAACGATCCAGGCAAACTGGTCGACATCATCGCCAGCCTCGAGCCGACCTTCGGCGGCATCAACCTCGAAGACATCAAGGCGCCGGAGTGTTTCGAAGTCGAGCGCAAGCTGCGCCAGCGGATGAAGATCCCGGTCTTCCACGATGACCAGCACGGCACCGCCATTATTGTTGGCGCGGCGATGTTCAACGCGCTGCATGTGCTCGGCAAGAACATCGAAGACGTCAAGCTCGCCACCAGTGGCGCTGGCGCGGCCGGCATCGCCTGTCTGGACATGCTGGTTGCACTCGGCATGCGTGCGGAGAACATCAGCGTCGCTGACGTCGAGGGCGTGCTCTATCGTGGCCGGCCGAACCTCAATCCGGCGATCGAGCGCTATGCCCGCGACACCGAAGCGCGCACGCTCGCCGATATCGTCAAGGGTGCCGATATTTTCCTCGGCCTGTCGGCCGGCGGCGTGCTCAAGCCGGCGATGGTCGCGACCATGGTTGCGCGGCCGATCATTTTCGCGCTGGCCAATCCGAACCCGGAGATCCTGCCCGACGACGTTCGCACGGTGCGACCCGATGCGATCATCGCCACCGGCCGCAGCGATTATCCGAACCAGGTCAACAATGCGCTCTGCTTTCCGTACATTTTCCGCGGCGCCCTCGATGTCGGTGCGACCACCATCAACGAGGCGATGAAGCTCGCCTGCGTGCGCGCGATCGCCGCGCTGGCGCGCAAGGAAGCCTCCGACCTTGGCAGCGCCTACGGCGGCGAGACGCCGAGGTTCGGCCCCGAGTACCTGATCCCGCGACCGTTCGATCCGCGCCTGCTGATTTCGCTGGCGCCAGCGGTGGCTACAGCGGCGATGGAATCCGGCGTCGCGACGCGGCCGATTTCCGACATCGCTGCTTACACCGAGCACTTGTCGCAATTCGTCTATCGCACCGGCTTGCTGATGAAGCCGCTGTTCGAGCGCGCCCGTGCCGACCGCAAGCGCGTGGTTTACGCCGAGGGCGAGGAAGAAACCGTGCTGCGCGCAGTACAGACCGTGGTCGACGACGGGATCGCGCGACCGATCCTGATCGGCCGTCCGTCGGTGATCGAGAAGCGCATCGCCCGGCTTGGCTTGCGCTTGCAGGCCGGGCGCGATTACGACCTGACCAATCCCGACGACGATGCCCGCTTCAACGAGTACTGGCAGCAGTACCACCAGTTGATGGCGCGGCGCGGCGTGTCGCCGCCAGCGGCCAAGGCGATCGTGCGCTCGCGCAGCACAGTGATCGCGGCGCTGATGGTCAAACGCGGCGAAGCCGATGCCATGCTCTGCGGCCTGGTCGGCCGCTACCAGGGCAAACTCAAACATGTAGTCGACGTGATCGGCCTTGATTCCGCGGTGTCCTCGCTGTCGGCGCTGTCGGTGGTGATCACTGACAAGGGCCCGTTCTTCTTCGTTGACACGCATGTGCAGTACGACCCCACCGCCGAGCAGATCGCCGAATCGGCGCTGCAGGCGGCGTACCGGCTCAAGCTGTTCGGCATCGTGCCCAAGGTCGCGCTGGTCAGCCATTCCAACTTCGGCTCCAACGACTCTGACAGCGCGATCAAGCTGCGCCGGGCGTTGGCGATCATTCGCGAGCGCAACCCCAAGCTCGAGGTCGAAGGCGAGATGCAGGTGGACACCGCGCTCAACGCGGAGATCCGCGAGCGCCTGTTCCCGGATTCGCGACTGTCTGGCCGCGCCAATGTATTGGTGCTGCCCAACCTCGACGCCGCCAACACCGCCTACAACCTCACGCGGGTGATGTCCGATGGCATCGGCATCGGCCCGGTGCTGATGGGTATGGCGCGTCCCGCACACGTGCTCACGCCCTCGGCCACCGTTCGCCGCGTCGTCAACATGACCGCTATCGCCGCGGTCGAGGCGCAGATAAGGGCCGCGCGTACGATCTGATGCGGCTCTTGATGTTGCTTTCGTAAGAGCGATGGAAATCGCGACCACGATCCCGCGCCGGTCGCGATTTCCATCGCTCCTACCAAGCTTTTCCTACGGAATGCTGCGCTAAAGCCTGATCGTGCCGGCGTTCGATGGAATGCAGTCTGTCGGCATGACGACCGAAACGATCCTCGAAAGGCCCGGACATCGCGCTCTGCGCAAGGGTCGCAGTTCGACGCCCGGCCAGATCTATTTCGTGACAACGGTGACACACGGTCGCGAGCCGATATTCGGTGACTGGTCATTGGCCACCGGCATGGCTCGGCTCATTGGCAATCCGGCGCTCTGGCGCGGGTCGAAACTGCTGAGCTGGGTATTGATGCCCGACCATTTGCATGCGCTCGTGCGACTTGATGGCGAGGAAACACTGGGGAAACTCGTCAAGCGCGTTAAATCGGTCCTCGCCCAGGCGGTAAACCGGGAACGGGGCGGATTCGATCCGGTCTGGGCGCCGGCCTTCCATGATCGGGCCTTGCGCGAAGAGGACGACATCAAGACCTTTGCCCGCTATGTCATTGCCAACCCAGTGCGCGCTGGTCTGGTGAGCCGGGCCGGCGACTATCCCTTCTGGGACGCCGTCTGGCTCCCTTCTGCGTAGGAGCGCTTCAGTAGGGGCGACGGACATCGCGACACCCGCCATCGCTCCTACAGAGGCAAGATCTATGGCATAAACCCCCCATGAAGCTCCGCTCCGCCATCACCATCAACGGCAAGCCCTACCAGGCCGGCGACGAGATATCGGGCTGGATGATCTACCCGTTCTTCCTGTTCCACATGGGCGTCTTCGGCCTGTCTGGTTTCTTCATGGCCTATGGCGCCAAGGACGTGCCGCTGCTGTTCCTGTACCTGCACGGCGGCTTCGCGATCCTCATCTACGTGGCGTTCTACTTCGCCATCTTCGGCCGCGAGGAAGTGAAGTGGATGTTCATCAACGCCGCGCTCGGCCTGTTCGGCATCTACTCCCAGATCGGCTACCTGCTGGCGAAGTTCGGCAAGCAGTTGTCGGACTATCCAGTTGCCGTCGATGTCGTGCCTTTCGGCTACTACATCCTCTACACCTTCCTGCTGCGCCAGGCGCTGCTCGACTTCACCGGCGCCCACGACAATCCTGAGCGCAAGCGGACGGTTGAATTCGTATACATCGGCGCGTCGCTGCTGGTCTACGGAACCCTGTATTTACGGTCGTAGGAGCGATGGAAATCGCGACCGGGGCGGGTCGTGGTCGCGATTTTCATCGCTCCTACAGGGGTTGCGCTAGAATTTACCCTTGGGAAACGAGGGGCGACCATGAGCTGGCTCAACGATCTGCTGGAGAACGACCGCGACCCGAACGAGACCCGGGAGTGGATCGAATCGCTCAAGGCGGTGCTCGACCACGACGGTCCGGAGCGCGCGCACGAATTGCTCGAGCGCATGGTCGAACTGACCCGCCGTTCCGGCGCCCAGCTGCCGTTCGCGCCGACCACCGAATACATCAACACCATCCCGGCCCATCTGGAGCCGGCGATGGATGGCGACGCCGCGATGGAATGGCGGATCCGTTCGATGATCCGCTGGAACGCGATGGCGATGGTGGTGCGCGCCAACCGCAAACCCGGAGAGCTGGGCGGCCATATCGCCAGCTTCGCCTCGTCGGCGACTTTGTACGACGTCGGCTTCAACCATTTCTGGCGCGCGCCGAACGGCGATTTCCCCGGCGACTTGCTCTATATCCAGGGTCACTCTTCGCCGGGCATTTATGCCCGCGCCTTCCTCGAAGGCCGGATCAGTGAAAACCAGATCGACAACTTCCGCATGGAAGTCGACGGCCAGGGTATTAGTTCGTATCCGCATCCGTGGCTGATGCCGGATTTCTGGCAGACCCCGACCGTGTCGATGGGCCTGGGCCCGATCAGCGCTATCTACCAGGCGCGCTTCTGGAAATACCTCGAACACCGCGGCCTGATGCCGAAAACCGATCGCAAGATCTGGTGCTTCCTCGGCGATGGCGAAACTGACGAACCCGAATCCCTGGGCGCGATCGCGCTGGCCGGGCGCGAAGGACTCGACAATCTGATTTTCGTCGTCAACTGCAACCTGCAGCGGCTCGACGGCCCGGTGCGCGGCAATGGCAAGATCATCCAGGAACTGGAGGGTTCGTTCCGCGGCGCTGGCTGGAATGTACTCAAGCTCGTCTGGGGCAGCTACTGGGATCCGCTGCTGCAGCGCGATTCTCAGGGCCTGCTGAAGAAGCTGATGATGGAAACCGTCGACGGCGAATACCAGAACTGCAAGGCGTTCGGCGGCAAGTACACCCGTGACAACTTCTTCGGCAAGTATCCGGAAACGTTGGCGATGGTGGCGAATCTATCCGACGAGGACATCCGCCGGCTCAATCGCGGCGGCCACGATCCGCACAAGGTGCACGCAGCCTATGCGGCAGCGGTCGCGCACAAGGACCAGCCGACGGTGATCCTGGCCAAGACGGTCAAGGGTTACGGCATGGGCTCGGCCGGCGAGTCGCTCAACCCCACGCACAACACCAAGAAGCTCGACACCGATGCGGTGAAGATTTTCCGTGATCGCTTCCAGATCCCGGTGACCGACCAGCAGATCGAGGACCTGTCGTTCTACCACCCGGGCGAGAACTCGCCGGAGATCCAGTACCTGAAGTCGCGCCGGGAAAAACTCGGTGGCTCGCTGCCGCAGCGTCGGCGCAAGACGTCGAAAGTATTGGAGACGCCGAAGCTGGAAGTCTACGAACGCTTGTTGAAATCCAGCGGCGAGCGCGAGATCAGCACCACCATGGCCTTCGTGCAGGTGCTCAATATCACTTTGCGTGATCAACAAGTCGGGCCGCTGTGCGTGCCGATCGTTGCCGACGAAGCACGCACTTTCGGCATGGAAGGCCTGTTCCGGCAGATCGGCATCTACGCGCCGCACGGGCAGAAGTACAAGCCGGTCGACGCCGACCAGCTGATGTACTACCGCGAAGACCAAACCGGGCAGGTGCTGGAGGAAGGCATCACCGAATGCGGTGCGTTCAGCGCCTGGATGGCGGCGGCGACCAGCTATTCGACCAACGACCAGCCGATGCTGCCGTTCTACATCTACTACTCGATGTTCGGTTTCCAGCGCATCGGCGATTCGGCCTGGCAGGCGGCGGACATGCGCGCGCGCGGTTTCCTGCTCGGCGCCACCGCCGGCCGCACCACGCTCAATGGCGAAGGACTGCAGCACGAAGACGGTCACTCGCACCTGCTCGCCGGCGCGATCCCGAATTGCCGCGCCTACGATCCGACCTTCGCCTTCGAAGTGGCGGTGATCGTGCAGCACGGCATGCAGCGCATGCTCGCCGAGCAGCGCGACGAATATTTCTACCTGACGCTGATGAACGAGAACTATCCGCACCCGGACATGCCGGAAGGCGCGGCGCCGGGCATCCTCAAGGGCATGTACCTGTTGAAGGACGCGGGCAAAGCCAAGAAGGGCGAGCTGCGCGTGCAGCTGCTCGGCTCCGGCACGATCCTGCGCGAAGCGATCGCGGCGGCGGAATTGCTGGACAAGGATTTCGGCATCAGCGCCGATATCTGGAGCTGCCCGAGCTTCACCGAACTGCGTCGCGACGGCTTCGACGCCGAGCGCTGGAACCGTCTGCATCCGGAAGCGGAGCCGCGCAAGAGCTACGTGGCCGAATGCTTGGAAGGCCGCAGCGGCCCGGCGATCGCCGCGACCGACTACGTGCGGGCATTTGCCGACCAGATCCGGGCGTTCGTGCCGATGCGCTACACGGTGCTCGGCACCGACGGCTTCGGCCGCTCCGACACCCGCGCCAACCTGCGCCGCTTCTTCGAGGTCGATCGCTACTACATCGCCCACGCGGCAGTGGCGGCGCTGGCCGCGGAAGGCAAGATGAATGGCAAGGACGTGGCCCGGGCGATCAAGCAGTACAAAATCGATCCGGAGAAGGGGAATCCGGTAGGGGTTTGAGCCTGAGGTAATGATGCTAGGGGAGTCACATGAATCGTCCAGTTGCGTTTCTTGGTTCTGTCGTGCTCGTGTTGTTATTGGCTGGTTGCGTGACAACAAATGCGTCGCGACTTGGTACTGCGACGGCAAATAGACCGTTGGTCCTTCCGCAAAATGTGGCCTTATATCGCACAGCTTCGCAGGTTCCACGCAGGTATGAAGAAGTTGCCCTTCTCAATTCTACGGGTGATGCCCTCTACACTGATGAAGCGAAAATGTTTGAGTCAATGAAGAAGTCGGCGGGAAAGATGGGGGCCAATGCCGTAATACTTGATGCGTTGAGTGAGCCAACTAGCGGTTCAAAGGTTGCGGCAGCGATCTTTGGGGTATCGGCTGAACGAAAGGGTAAGGCGCTGGCAATCTGGATCTTTTCTGACGACGGGACATCGACCTCGAATGCGCAATCGATTCAGTCGGCAAGCCCGACATCTGTCCCAACGTCGCATGCTACTGGGTATGTCGGTGATGCGGAGTCTACAGCTCGGCAAGAGCTTGCAGATCATCAGTGCAGTGATAATTTTCAGCGTGTCAGCGAATCGAATGGGCGTTCAATTTTTGAGGCGACCTGCAAGAATGGGAAGCAGCTGCTGGCGGAGTGTTGGATGGGGGCTTGCCAGCTGCTGAATTGACGAGAATACGTCGCGCATGCCAGTTTGCCCGATTACCCCGCATAGGAGGCAGTAGGTGCTTGGGACCCAAGGCCTAACACTTCGCGTCGTAAGCTGGACGATTGCCGCTGGCGATAGCTTCTGCCTCGGAAATATACTTGCCCTTCTTTGTCGCGCCGTAATAACGTGTGCCGGGACAGTGATAGACCAGCGAGCTGGTGTTCACCCACACCATAGTCACGTTGCCAGTCTCTCCTTGCGCAATGCTCTGTCGTGCTGACCACCGAGGTTGCTGCGCTGTCAGCGGCGAACATACTTGGCCGTTGGCGAGACGATAGCAGGAAGCAACCGCTTCGCTCTCGGCAAGGTACTCACCCTTTTCGGTATTGCCGTAGTACTGGCCGCCCGGACAGTGATAAACGCCCGAATTTTTATTGACCCACACCTTGGTATCGGCCAAGGCCATGGATGACAGTGCCATGAGGGAGGTCAGAATTGCGGACAATCAACGTACGCAATGACAATCGAATCCTCAGCATGGTTCCCCCTGCCGCTCAGGCCTCATGCGGATGGTACTCGACAGTAGTCGTTCCGGTGTCCTGTCGGCCGGCGGTTTAGACTTCCAGAATCAAAGGCTAGGAGGAACGTCCCGTGCAAAGCGCCGTGGAGAATGGACCGTACATGCCGGCTTCGTCGCGTCATGGTTCCTCAAACCGGCCGAGGATGCGAGAGAGTCGGAGTTGGCGAAAGTTCTGCTGGAGATTCAAGAGCTGAAGGCTCAACTAAACCGCTAATCCTCAACCCGTCGGAAAATCGAACTTGAAGGCGGTGGCCTTGGCGGAGCTGCGCTCGGAAAACAGCTGCGCGAAGGCGCGTAGTTGCGGATAGGGATCGAGTGCCAGCACTTCGCGGAATTGCAGGTGTTCGATCAGGCAGAACAGCGACACTTCCAGGAAGCTCAGGTCGCGGTCCGGCGCCAGCGTGGCGAGCGCGCGGTTGGCGTTGCGTTCCAGCCATTCCATCACCCCGAGCAGACTGACGCGCATCTTCACCTGCTGTGGATTGTCTGCGGTCACGCCTGACGCCTTGCCCATGATCAGACCGACCTCGGTCGCCATCGCCGTGGACACCAGTTCCTGCGCGTTGGCCGCCACCGGCCGCGCCAAGTCTTCCGGCCAGACCACGACCAGGCCCGAGTCCGAGCAGGCCACCAGTTCGCGGCAGATCGGCAAAGAGCCGTACCAGAGTCCAGAGTCCGTATGCAGCGTCGGCATCTTCAGCGCCGGATGGCCGCCGAAATCGTCCGCGTTCACCGACATCAGGTCGCGGATCAGCACGAAGTCGAGTTCCACCTTCGCCTCGGCCGCGAAGATGCGCGGGATGCGGGTGAAGTGCGAGCTGGAGCGGCCGTAGAGCTGCATGCGGCGATTATGGCGCAATGCCGGGCCGGCCTGGCCATGGAACGCGGCACGCCATCGTGCGGCAGCGATACAATCCGGACCGGGATGCCGACCAACGAGCCACCGATAGACCACGCCAAGCTCGACCGCATCGTCGCCGACGCGCGCCGCGATGCCGAGCGGCGTGACCGGGGTTATCGCGAGCAGGCGCTGAAGCTGTACCCGTGGATCTGCGGCCGTTGCGCACGCGAATTCACCCGCGCCAACCTGCGCGAGCTGACGGTTCACCACAAAAATCACGATCACGACTGCAATCCGCCGGACGGCAGCAACTGGGAGTTGTTGTGCGTGTATTGCCACGACAACGAACACTCGCGTTACGTGGACCACACCGGCGGTAGCGCCCTCGACGCCGAAAGCAAAACCGTGGCGGCAACCGGCACGCCATTCGCGGATTTGAAGAATTTGTTGAAGCGCTAGGCGGCGCCCACACGGTCCGGAACACGCCGCAGCTCAGCTTTTCTGGATCCATCCCGGCATCAGGCTGTACGGATCAAGCTTCATGTCTTCATCGAACTTCACGCCATTGCTGCGCAACAACGCCTGCAGGCGGCCGGTCTTGAAGGCTTCCATCGTGTCGGTGCTGCCGCCGATGAACTCGCCGCCGACGAATACCTGCGGGATGGTGCGGCTGCCGCTGCGTTCGCGCAGCAGCACGCGGATCTGGCCGCCGCGATCGCCTTGCTGGTAAGCGGTCGAATCGAGGTCCACCGAGCGGTAGGGAATGCTGCACTGGGCGAACAGCTTGCGCAGCGCCCAGCAGAACTCGCACCACTCCAACGCGAATAACACCAGCGGTTGATCGGCATCGGCGAGGAAGCGTTTGACCAGTTCCTGCACCTCGGCGGAAACGGCGAGAGCGTTCGGCGCGGGCGCCGGTGGTGTCAATCCGCAGACCGGTGGTGCAGGCGGTGGCGCGTCAAAACGCGCGCCCGGCGTAGAACGCGATATTTCCCACTCCGCATCGTTCATGTCGGCGCCGATGCTGTCGAACAGCGGCGTGCTGAGATAGCGCTCACCGGTGTCGGGCAGCATCACCAGGAAGTTCGCGCCGTCGGGTGCTTCGTCGCAGAGCTGCAAGGCGCCAGCCAGGGTTGCGCCGCCGGAAATGCCGACGAAGATGCCTTCGCGTAGTGCCAGCTCGCGCGCAAAGCGCATGGCATCGGCGCCGTTGATCGGAACGATGCGGTCGACCAGGTCCAGGGCCAAGGCGTCCTCGGTGAGCTTGGGAATGAAATCCGGGGACCAGCCCTGCATCACATGCGGCCGCGCCAGTGGATGGCTTTCGCTCGGCTTGCCGTCGGCGCCGCGCTTCTGGCCGATGCCGCTGCCGAGCACGGGGGAGTTGTCCGGTTCACAGACGATGATTTTTGTGTCGGGTCGCTCGGCCTTGAGTACGCGGCCGACTCCTTTGAGCGTACCGCCGGTGCCGGCGCCAGTAACGAAATAGTCGAGCCGTTCGCCGGCGAACGCGGCCAGGATCTCTGGCGCGGTGGTGCGCGAGTGCATGTCGGCGTTGGCTTCGTTGTCGAATTGCCGGCACAGGAACCAGCCGTGCGCTTTGGCAAGCTCTTCAGCTTTCTTCATCGAGCCGGTACCACGTTCGGCGGCGGGCGTGAGCACGACTTTGGCGCCGAGGAAACGCATCAGCTTGCGCCGCTCGACGCTGAAGTTCTCACCCATCACCACCACCAGCGGATAACCCTTGACCGCGCAGACCATCGCCAGGCCGATGCCGGTGTTGCCGCTGGTGACTTCGATCACCGTCTGCCCCGGCTTCAATGCACCGCGCTGTTCGGCATCTTCGATAATGCCCAATGCCAGGCGATCCTTGACCGAACCCATCGGGTTGAACGCCTCGTTCTTGACGAACACGTTCACCCGCGCCGGCGCCAGCTTGTTCAGCCGGATCACCGGCGTGTTGCCGATGGTTGCAAGGATGTCGTCGTAGCGGGTTGGCCGCGCCATGGCATAACTGTCGGCGCGACTGTCGGGGCTGTCAACAACTGCACTGCAGCCCGTTCCGATGCTAGATTGTCGGTGGGGACCCGGAGCATTCCGGGGGACTCGCCATCGCAAGGGGAAGCGCATGTCTGTCAAGAGCGTAAGCATTTCGTCGATGTTCGGCTGGGTCGTCGACGCGTTCCGGCTGTTCAGGAAAAATCCGGGCAGCCTGATCGGCGCCGGCCTGCTGACGATCCTGTGCTTTTTCGCGCTGATGTTGCCGATGTGGTTATTGATGTTCGGCAACATGTACCGTTCGATGGCCAGCGGCGGCATGGTGGCCGGGCAGGCGCCGATGATGGGCGGGAACATGACGATGTTCTTCGGCCTGTACGGTCTGACCTTGGTCCTGAGTCTGGTTTTGTTTCCGCCGATGCTGATGGGCTGGTTCCGGATGTACCAGGCCATCGATCGGGGAGATGCCGTAGGCGCCACCGATATCTTCAAACCTTACCGGGATGCGGACGCATGGTGGCGCGGCATCCGCTATGCCTTGCTCATCATGGCCATCTACATCGGCGTCATCGGCTTGTTCATGCTGGCGTTCATGGGGCCGTTTATCGATTTTCAGCAACAGATGATGGCGAATCAGGCGGCTGCCCTGTCTGGCGCACCACAAACGCCGCCGATGCTGCCGGCCGCGTTCTGGATCGCCTACGCCGGCATGTTCCTGGTGCTGATTCCGCTGCAGTTCGTTTACATGCTCGGCTTCACGGAAGTTTCGTTGCGCCCGACTGGTGCGCTCGAGGCGTTGCGGCTGGGTGCCGTCGGAATGGCCAGAAACCTGCTGAAACTCTTGGTGTTCACGCTGTTGGCGAGCATGTTTTTCGGTGCGGTCTTCGTCTGCATTGTGCTTGTGCTGGCGCTGCTGGTATGGATCCTGTCACTGGTGTCGTCGGTGCTGGCGGTTGTGGCAGTCATCGTGCTGTATTTCGTCGTCCTGCTATGCCTGTATCCACTGCTGTTCGCGGGGCATTACTTCGCTTGGAAGAGTGTGTTGGGCGACGACATCGCGTCGTCGCCACAGGACGCCATTGCGGCTTGATAGGCAGGGGTCGCGACTCAACGACCCTTGGTGTACCAGGTGCCACCCGGGCCGGTGTAGCTGATGCCTTCGCCCCAGATCACGTGGTAGATGCCGACGTTGTCGCGGGCGATGCCGAGGTAATCGCCGTAGGGAAACTTGTGGCCGTTGGCGGTCTTGTACGGCGCGCCCGTGCCGAGGTCGGAAAGACGCACCGGATTGGCCCAGGTCGAACCACCATCGAGCGTATGCCGTAGCCAGACGTTCCAGGCGGTGTTGATGCCCATGCGGTCGTCCTGCCAGACCACGGCGAACTCGTTCGGGCTCGGGCCGCTGACCATCTGCACGCTGTGGTGGTTGTACTGGCTGCCGGCGCCAATGCTGATGCGCGGGCTCCAGGTCGCGCCGCCGTTGCTCGAAGTCTTGGCGTACAACTGCATCGGCGCGCGCACGCTGTTGTTGGCGTTGTAGGCGATCATGATCTTGCCGGCGCTATCGACTGAAAGGCCAGCAATGGTGCCGAAAAATCCGAAGGTGCAGCCGATCGCCCACGGGCAATCTGGCATTTCCTTCGAAACATCGACGCGCAGGATCGACCAGCTCGTGCCGCCATTGCTCGACTTCAACACGCTGATGTTGGCGTCGCCGGTGTAGTCCTGGGAAAAATCAGAGGCGGCGAAATAGACGTCGCCATTGGCCGCCACCGCGCCGGCGGTGTGGAACCAGTAGCGCGTGTCGTTGTTGATCTTGACGTTCGCGCCGAAACTGGCGCCGTAGTTATGCGACGCGGCGACGTAGGCGTCGCTGGCATTGAAGCCGATGTAGACATCCTTGCCGCTGGGCGAAATCACCAGCAGTGGCTTGTCGCCCCAGTTCGGCGTGCCCTGGATCGGCGTCAGCGACAGCGGCGTGGTCCAGGTGCTGCCGCCATTGGTGGATTTACTGAAGCGAATGCCCGGTTTGTATTCGTCCATCCAGGCCAGGTAGAGCGTGCCGTCATCGCCGACTTGCAACTCGGGATCGTTCTTTTGGTATTTCGTGGTTGGGATGAAATGATCGGCCTGCCAGGTATTGCCACCATCGATCGAGCGGCGAATGACGATCACCGGGAATGGGCAGCCGGTGCAGGCCTTGGTGCCGTTGTAGCGCGTAGTCAATTGGTAGACAGTCGATGAATTCGGTTGCAGCGCAACGGTTGGTTCCCAATCGTCGTTACCGCTCCACACGCGCTCGGAATCGAATCCGGTTGCGGTGGCCGACGCTACTGGCTGTCGATCCACGCGCGTCTGCGCTGCGAAAGAAAGCCCGGTGACTTGTTTTTCCGAACTCTTGCCGTCGTGCTGGATCGGCGCAATGGCGAAGAACGCGGTAGCGGTAAGTGCCACGAACAGCATCTGGTAACGATTCGGCGTGTGCATGCATCACTCCCCAGTGAATGGGCGCATATCGCACACAATGGCGATGCCAGCCCGCACTGGGTTAACACGAACCGCAATGGTCAGCAAGCACGCATCGACAAGCGCTGTCGTCAGGCGAGATCTTCGCGTTTGTCGCGCTGGTGCCGGAATTTCGACAGCGCCTCGTAGATCTTGCTGCGCGCGCGATTCAAGCCGCCAAGCGGCGCATGCTCGGGCAGTGAGTGGCCGGGCGAAAACGACAGGGTTTCGGCCAGCGCATCGCGTTCCGGCGTGCGGAACGATTGTTTCGCCAGGTGCAGCGTCGCCACTTTCACGAAGGGTGATTTGCGTTCGTCCCAACGCTGCGCGGCATCCTCGATCGCCATGCCTTGCTGGTGCCGTTGCACGCAGAAATCGAAGCTCGCCACATGGCTGAACAGATGCGCCTGCATCGTTTCGCCCAGGTACGATTCGCCCGGTTTTGACTGCTTGCGGCTGCGATGGTTCGATGTGGGCTGCAACGAATACTTCACCGCCATGTTTTTTCCCAACAGATACGGCGTAGTGCTCCAGTAGCGGATATCCAAAGGCGAAGACGGCGTGCCGCGCAGTTTCGCCAGACCCAGCAACACGCCGGCGTTGCCGGTGAGCAGCAGCTTCCCGGCCAGAAATAGCGGCGAGATCTCGATCGCGTAATAGACCGCATCGCGGAACAGCGCGACCGTGCCCAGCGGCATCACCGGTGTGTTCAGAAGGATAAAGTCCTGGCCCAACGACTTATCGCGCGCGCTGCCGTCACCGCCATGCGCCATCAATTTGATGGCGATGCCGCGCGCATCCGGAATCGCATCCGACTGCACCTTGCCGCTGGCGTTCGAGACACGCACCCAACAGTCGTAGATCTCCGGCGTTGCGAACACACCGACCCCGAGCTCGCCCGGCAAGTCGGATTCGATTTCGAAGATGCCGCGCAACAGGCCAACGGTCTTGGGATGGGCATCGCGGCGCGTGTCACCCTTCTTGTGGTCGCGCTCCATCTTCCGGCGCAGGATGTCGATCATCTCCGTGATCAGTGCGGCTTCGTTCGGTTCGTGTTTTTCGAAAGAGTTGTTCATCGTGTCTTAGCTTACACTCAGCGCATCACCGCCTGTGTGCGCCGGCGCACCGTCGGAATGGTTCATGGCTTGCAAAGCGCAGTACCCCAGGAGATTCCCATGTCGCCGTCCCTGTTCATCGCCGCTGTACTTGCAGTGGCTGCGCCTAGCCTTCCCAACGCGCCCGTGCCCGCGCTCGACCTCAACCGCTATGTCGGCCAGTGGTACGAGATTGCGCACCTGCCGATGTTCTTCCAGCGCAATTGCGTGGATCGCACCACGGCGACCTACACCCTTCAGAACAACGGCCGCATCCGCGTGCACAACGCCTGCCGGGCCAAGGACGGCAGCATGATGTCGGTGGTTGGCGAAGCCCGGCGCGTGGCTGGCGGCTCGCCCGCGGCGCTGCAGGTACGCTTCGCGCCGGACTGGCTGGGCTGGTTGCCGATGGTCTGGGCCGACTACTGGGTGGTGGAACTGGATCCCGACTATCGCTGGGCCGTGGTCGGTGGCCCGAGCCGGAAGTACTTGTGGATCCTGTCGCGCGAACCGACTCTCGATCGCGCCTTGTTCGAACAGATCAAGACGCACGCCGCCCAGCGTGGTTATCCGGTAGCGAACCTGGTTATGACGGCGACGGTCGCCAGCAGTCAGTCCGCCAGCGCGCGACCCTTGGTTTCGATCACCAACGGCAGTAACAGCAAGCCGGCCAGCGGCACGAAGCCAAGGTAGAACAGCGTCGAGATGGTGGACGAGGCGCCGCGCGCGGCGATGGCGCCAACCACGAACGGGCCGATCGAGGCGATCACCCGGCCGATGTTGTAGCAAAAGCCGGCGCCGGTCGCGCGCAGGCGGGTCGGGAACAATTCCGGCAGGTAGTAGGTGAAACTGCCGAACACGCCGAAGATCGACAGGCCGATGCAGAAGTACATGTAAAGGCGGGTCTGTGCATCCAGATCCAGGCCGAACGTTGCGAACAGGGACGCAGCCGATGCCGTGAAATAAATCAGGAACAGCGGCTTGCGACCTAGCAGCTTCGCCACCGGAATGGTCAGCAGCGTACCGAGCAGTCCGCCCATGTTGAACCAGAACGTCGCCTTGAATTTCCAGGCTTCCACCAGCGCCAGCGTGGCGCTCTTGTCCAATTGGGTCGCGGCCGCGGTAGCTTGTGCGAGCCCGCTGGCGACGGTGGGGATGAAGGCATTGCAACTCCACCAAGTGATCAGCGCGACCACCGCCATCGCCACGCCACAGATCGTCGCGCGCCGGTACTGTGGCGCGAAGATTTCGCCCAGGCGCACCGGCGCCGAGTTCAGCATTGCGTTCTGCCAGCGCTCGGGTTCCTTCAGGAACAATCTGACGATGAAGGCGACGGCGGCAGGAATCAGGCCGAACAGGAAAACGTAACGCCAGGAGGTTTCAGGTGCGTTTTTCATCCAGTCGCCGGCGACCCAGAAGTTCACGTAGGTGGCCAGGAACAGTCCCATCGGCGCGGCCGTGTAGAGTAACGCGCCCGCTTCGACGCGGCGTTTTTCCGGCACCACTTCGGCCACCATCGAGGCGCCGGCGGCCCATTCGCCACCGATGCCCAGCGCGGCGACCACGCGGCACAGGGCCAGCACCCAGATGTTCGGCGCCAGCGCGCACGCGGCGGTGCCGAAGGCGTACAGCAGCATGGTCAGCAGCAGTGTTTTGGTGCGACCAATGCGATCGCCCAGATAGCCGAACAGCACGCCACCGACCGCCCAACCGAGCAACAGGATCGAGGTCAGAAGGCCGTTCCAATACAGCGTGGCGCTTTTCGCTTCCGGCGAACCGATGGTCAGATGCAATAGCGTCGGCACACAGTTTGGCGCGACATAGTTGAACAGCATTCCATCGAAGACATCGAAGCCCCAGCCCAGCCAGGCGGCGAACAGGACGGCCCATTGATAGCGTGAAAGTCCAAGCATGATTTTCCTTTCGACTGCCGCGAATCCCCGGCGGTATCAGCGGGCAATGCTATCAGGCTCGAAGCCTGGTGCTAGCGTTCTTCGCCGCTGCCGACCTCGATCACGGTAAAGCTGTCGGCGATCATCGGCGGCCGTTCCTTGCTGCCTTCCAGCTGCGGCTCGAAGCGCGCTGCCGGCATGTATAGGCGATGCGTCTGCGGATCGAGCGTGAGGGTGCGGGCGCTGGCTTGCGTGGGCAGCGTCTGCACGATACGGAAATGATCGGGGTCGTCCTCGTGCACGAGGGTCAACACGCCGGACTTTCCGCTGGGGACGAAGGCGAGTTGCCGCTGCGGGTCGAACTCGGCACCATCCGGGCCTTCGCCGATGGCGAGTTGCGCGACCGGATGGCCGTCACCGGCATCGGTAACGACCAGGACCTGGTTCTGGCATGTCGAGAACAGCCGTCCGTGCACCGTATCCAGCGCCAGTCCGGAGGGTTCCTCGCAGCCGGCAAGCGGCCAGGTATCGATGATCTTCAGCGTGGCTGTGTCGATCCGCACCATCTGCGCCCTGTCCTCGATATTGACAAACAGGTGGCCATGGCCGTCGGCGGCCGGCAATTCCGGATTGCCCTCGAAGGCGATGGTTGCGATCTCCTTGCCGCTGGCCGGATCGATCACCGAGGCATTATTGCTGTGGGCATTGAACACGAATAGATGGCCTGAGCCTGAATCGAACAGCACGGCATCCGGCGAATGGCCGTTGACCGGAATATCGCGGATGCGTGCGAACGTGGCCAGGTCGAATTCGGTGACCGTGTCGCTGTGGCCATTGGTGCTGTAGCCGCGCATCAGGCCGGGCGCGATAGCGATGCCGTGCACGCCGTCGGTACCGGCCAGCGTGCCGACGCGCTCGCCGCTGCGTGTGTCGACGATGTCGATGTGATCGCTACGGCTCAGGAACAGATGATACCGGTCGCTGTCGACCGCGAGCAGGTCCCAGCGCCCGGTGCCGCCGATGGCGAACTGCCGCTCGACCACGTATGGCGACGCGGTCGTCGCCGTCGATGTCACAGGCGAATGCGCGCAGGCGGTCAGAAGTACCAGCGTGGCGGTGAGGGTGGGAGCGGTGAGACGTTTCATGGCGATGGCCGATCTGAGGGGAGTCCGGATCATAGCTGCTTGCTCGCTTCACGCATGGCCCCTGCCGCTGGCTTAGATTTTTTCAGGCCAGGCGTGCACGTGCACTACCTGGAAACCGTACTGCACATCCACGATAGCGTGACCAAGATGCGCGATATGCCGGCCGAGATGGGTGGTTCCGGCGTTACGCTTCCCGACTAGGCTGTGCTGATTATTTCAGCGTCGCGCCGGCCAATTGGCCGACCGCGCCCAGGGTTGTTTGCGCAGCATTGAGGCCGAGCCGGAAGTCCTTGTCCGAGAACATCGAATAGACGTCCATGGGCTGGTGCCAGGTTGGGTTCCAGCCGGCGCCGGTTTGCATGCCGCGCTCGTTTTCGCGCAAGCTGAGCGCAGGCACCAGATCCATGAACGGGGTCGAGTCGGTGTTGGTCATGTGCGGCCCGACGGCGGCCGGATAATCGGCCGCGTATTTTTCGTTGGCGTCGCGGAAGAAGAAGCCGAGCTTCATCGCCGCATCGGCGAATCTTGATTTCGACTGGAACTCGATGTTGACGTCGGCTTCCGGCCGTTGCTCCGGATTCCAGCTGCCGTCGGCGTGCGGCATGCCATGGTCCCAGAGCATCATGTCGTGCTGGATCATGGCCAGCCAACGCGGCTCCGGATATTTGCCCGAACCTTTCGGCGATTCCTGGCCTTGCAGGGCGGCACGCTGGTCGACGTAGGCCTGCGAGCCGTTCAAGCCGGTTTCCTCGTTGTTCCAGAGCACGAAGCGGATCGAGCGCTCGGTCTTCACGTCCGGCATGTTGAACACGCGCGCCAACTCCATGACCAGCGCGACGCCGGAGCCGTCGTCGTTGGCCGCTTCGCCCCAACCGTGGCCGTCCAGATGCGCGCCGACGAGGTACATTTCTTCGGGATGGGTGCTGCCGATCTTGGTGCAGTAAACGTCGTCGCGCACGCCGTCACTGGCCGGTTCGCTGTCGAGTGCGCGCAGTTTTTCATCCGGCTGCCGGATCGGGTCGGTGTTGACGCCTGTTGCCTTGGTGATGCCGCGATAGCGCGAGCCACCCACGCCGCCACGCACTTCACCGGAGGCGATCACCGGCACCATTGGCATATCGTTGCGTGGCCGAGCTGACGGTGGCGCCTGATAACTGAAGTGCAGGCGTTCGACATTGCTGCAGCCGTAACGTTTGAGTTGCTCCTCGATCCAGGCAACCGCTTTGCGATTGCGTTGGGTTCCCTGGCGGCGATCGCCGAACGTGGTGAGCGCCTTGATCGTCGCTTTGTATTTTCCGAGATCGAGTCGACCGACCAGCGTCGCCACCGAATCAACGGGCTGGGCTGCTTGCGCCGGTGGCGCGGCCGGCGATTGCGCCAGGCCGGGCGTGGACAGGGAAACGAGGGCGAGGGCGAGAAGCAAAAGCGGCATGCGCATGGTGTCTTCCGTTGGCGTTACAGAACGAACAGATACCTTACCCCTGTCTTCCGGGCAATGGCAGCCATTGCGGCGGTGGTCGCCGGCCGGGGCGATGGTTACACTGCTCTTTCACTCCGGGAGGGCGGCACATGAAACTTCGAATGCTGGGATTGGCGGCGGGCGTGTTGTTGGCGATGTCGAGTCAGGCACAGGATGCGCCGCATGCCGCGATGCCGGCAACGATCGTGTTGAAAGCCGCGCATCTGTTCGATGGCCGCAGTGGCCAGCTCAGCAGCCCTGGATTGATCGTGGTGCAAGGCAACCGCATCGTTGGAGTTGGCAGTGCAGCGATCATTCCTGCCGGCGCCCGGGTGGTCGAACTTGGCGACGCCACCTTGCTGCCAGGGTTCATTGATGCGCATGTGCACATCGCCGACGATCACAACGACAACTGGGCGGAAGGTTTCTACGAAGACATGCTGCGCTTCCCGGTGGAGCAATCCTTCCACGCCGCGCGCAACGCCAAGGTCACGCTTGAAGCGGGGTTCACTACCGTGCGCAATGTCGGCGCGTCGGATTTCGTCGATGTCGCCCTGCGCAATGCCATCAACGACGGTCTGGTCGAGGGCCCGCGCATGCTCGTTGCCGGCCATGCCATCGGCTCCACCGGTGGTCACTGCGACGCTTCGCCGTTTCCGCCCGAACGCGTGCCCGAGCCCGGCCCGCTCGAAGGCGTGTGCAATGGCCCCGAGTCATGCCGGCTGGCGGTTCGCGAGCAGATGAAATTCGGTGCCGATGTGATCAAGATCTGCGCTTCGGGCGGCGTGCTCTCGGAGTCCGATCCGGTCGATGTGCCGCAGCTGACGCAGGCCGAATTGTCGGCAATCATCGGTGAAGCCCACACCTGGGGCCGCAAGGTCGCCGCGCACAGCCATGGCGATCTTGCCGCGCGGCAGGCGATCGAGGCTGGTGTTGATTCGATCGAACACGGCAGCTTCATGCAACCAGCCACGCTGGAATTGATGAAGCAACGTGGCGTCTACCTGGTCCCGACCCGCATGACCCAGCTTTGGGTACTGGCCAAGGCCGATTCCTACCCGCCAAAAATCGCCGCCAAGGCCCGCGCCGCTGGTGCGGCCCATACCGCGATGATGAAGAACGCGCTGCGCATTGGCGTGCCGATTGCCTTTGGCACCGATGCTGCGGTTTACCCGCATGGCATCAACGCGCAGGAATTCGGCGACTACGTGGATGTCGGTATGACGCCGTCGGCAGCGCTATTGACCAGCAGCCAGGGCGCCGCCCGCTTGCTTGGCGTCGATGGCGATACCGGCACGCTGGAGACGGGCAAGTTCGCCGATATCGTCGCCGTGCCGGGCAACGTGCTGCAGAACATCCGCGCCACCGAGCATCCGGCGCTGGTGATGAAGCAGGGCACGATCGTGCTCGGCAACCACTGAGGCGGCGACCGCGATGCAGTTCACCCACGCCATCGTCCGCTTGCCGGGCAACAATTTCGCCGACGGATTGACTCGTGAAGATCTCGGCGCGCCATCGCTTTCGCAGACATTCGAGCAACATGCGACGTACTGCCAGGCCTTGCGCGATTGCGGCCTGACGCTGACGGTATTGCCTGCCGACCCGCGTTATCCCGATGGCACTTTCGTCGAGGACACCGCCATCGTACTGCCCGAGGGCGCGATCCTTACCCGCCCCGGTGCTGATTCGCGTCAGGGTGAAGTCGCGGTCATCGCCGACGAGCTGCGCACTCACTACCCGCTGCTTGCACGCATCGACGCGCCGGGTACGGTGGATGGTGGCGATATCTGCGAAGCCGGCCGGCATGTTTTCATCGGCCTCTCGCACCGGACCAACGCAGCAGGCGCGGCGCAACTCGGGCACTGGCTGGCCTCGGTCGGCTACACCTCGAGCGTGGTTGACGTGCGCGATTTGCACACGATCCTGCACTTGAAGAGCGGCATGTCCTGGCTGGGTGACGGCCGCTTGCTGGTGATCGACGAACTCGCCGCGCATCCGGCTTTCGCCGGTTTCGCAATCGTGCGCACCGAGGCCGACGAAGCTTATGCAGCCAACGCTGTGCGGGTGAACGATGCGGTGCTGCTGGCCAGCGGGTTTCCGCATTTGCGAACGCGCCTGGAGGCGCTCGGCTATCGCTGCCTGCCCTTGCCGATGGGCGAATTCGCCAAGATGGATGGCGGATTGAGCTGCTTGTCGCTGCGCTTTTGATTACATCAGGCGTCAGACACGCGCAATGGTCTCCCGGGCTACACTCGCCACCACTCACCCCGCAGGCATCCGCTGATGATCGACGTCGCCCACCTGACCAAGTGCTACGACCAGTTCACCGCCGTGCGCGATCTATCGTTTTCCCTCGGGCCTGGTCAGGTCATGGGGCTGGTCGGCCCGAACGGCGCCGGCAAGACCACGACCTTGCGTTGCATCGCCGGCATCATCCCGCCGACCCAGGGCAGCATCCGCTTGGGTGGCGTGGACGTTCTCGCGCAGCCGGCCGAGGCCAAGCGGCAACTGGCGTTCATTCCCGACGAGCCACGGCTGTTCGAATATCTCACCGTCGCCCAGCACCTGAACTTCGTCGCCCGTCTCTACGGCGTGAGCGATTACGTCGCGCGCGCCGAACCGATTCTGGCCGAACTGGAAATGACCGACAAAAAGGACATGCTGCCCGGTGAATTGTCGCGCGGCATGAAGCAGAAACTCGCCATCGCCTGCGGCCTGTTGCATCAACCGAAGGCGGTGATCTTCGACGAGCCGCTCACTGGCCTCGATCCGGGCGGTATCCGCCGGATGAAGGAGGTCATGCGCCGTCTGTCCCGCGACGGTACCGCGATCATCCTCAGTTCGCACTTGCTCAGCCTGGTCGAGGAAGTCTGCACGCACCTGCTTATCCTGAAAAATGGCGAGAAAGTCGCTGATGGCACCGTGGCCGAAGTACAGGCACGCTACTCCGGCGGCAGCGACATCAGTCTTGAAGACGTGTTCTTCCGCGCCACTGGCGACGTCGAGCAGCGACCGTCGTGAGTCGTTCCGTGGTCAATGCCGTCGTCTACCTGCAGCTGACCTCGCTGCGCAATCGCCTCGTGCAGCGGCTCAAGCGACTGCGCCAGCCGAAATACCTGCTGGGTGCCATCGTTGGTGGCGCCTACCTGTATTTCTTCCTGTTCCGTCGCATATTCAACCCCCCGATGCGCGGCGACGCGCACATGCTGCCGCCTGACTTGCTGCCGATCTGGTTGTCGCTGGCGGCATTGTTCCTGATGGTGATCGTACTGCTGGCCTGGCTGGTGCCGAGCAAACGAGCTGCCTTGAAGTTCACCGAGGCGGAAGCGGTCTTCCTGTTTCCAGCCCCACTGTCGCGCCGGATGCTGATCCATTTCCAGCTCTATCGCTCGCAGCTTGGAATTTTTTTCTCGGCCTTCGTGATGTCGCTGGTGTTCCGGCGCAGCGGGCCGTTGGCTGCCGTGTCGATCATGCATGCCGCCAGCTGGTGGTTGTTGCTGTCGACGATGAGCCTGCATTTCATGGGTGCATCGTTCACCCGCGAGCGCTTGCTGGAACTGGGCATCGGCAATGCGCGCCGGCGCTGGCTGATCGGTGGTGGCGTGCTGCTGGTGTCGGCGGCTTGTGCATTCTGGCTACGCGGGAGCCTGGCGCCACCGTCCGGCCAGGACCTGGTCGATGCCCGGAGCATGCTGCGGTACCTGACCACTGTGTTTGCCGCGGCACCGGTATGGTGGTTGCTGGCGCCGTTTCGCGTGCTGGTGCAACCCTTGTTTGCGACCGATACTGGCGCCTTCATGCGGGCATTCCTGCCGGCATCGGGGTTGCTGGTAGCGCATTATTTCTGGGTCGTGCGCTCGAACGTGGCCTTCGAAGAAGCGTCTCTGGAAGGCGCGCGTCGGCAGGCCGAGCGCCGCGACGCCAGGCGCACCGGGAAGCGGCCCGCAACGAAGCCCGGCAAGGCACGCAGCGCGCCATTCCAGCTCGCGCCGAGCGGATTCGTGCCGACGGCGTTCTTATGGAAAAACCTGATTGCGCTCGGGCCGTTCTACCGGCTGCGGACCTGGCTGATTGGCTGCGCGATCGTGCTGATCGGTGGCCGTTGGCTGGCAGCGAATCCCGATGGGTCCGACCTGCTGCAAGTATCCGCCGGGCTGGCTTTGAGCCTGGGCATCGCCATGGTGTTCGCTGGACCGATGTTCATGCAACGAGGTCTGCAGCAGACCCTGGAGTACATGGATGTACTCAAGGCCAGTCCACTGCGCGGCTGGCAGATCGTGCTGGGCGAACTGCTCTCGCCGATGGCAGTGATGACCTTTGTGCAGTGGTTCTTGCTGCTGGTCGTGGCGATGTCGTCACTGCCGCAGGCCGACAGCGCGTGGCTGACCGCAACCGACCTGCTGATCGCTGCCTTCGCGGTGCTGCTGCTGGTGCCGCCACTGTCCGCGTTGCTCCTGTGCGTGCCATTTGCCGGCCTGCTGTATTTCCCGGCCTGGACCTCGACGATGTCGTCACGTCAGGGCGGTATCGAGGCCACCGGCCAGCGCATGATTTTCATGGGTGCCTACCTGGTGGTGACAGCCATTGCCCTGGTTCCAGCGGCGGTGTTGGGTGCGCTGGCGTTCCTGCTCGGTCGTTGGCTGGGAAATTTCCAGATCGGGGCGGCATTGGCAGTGCTGATCGCCGGTGCAGCGCTGGTCGTGGAGATGATGACGGTGGTCTGGTGGCTGGGTGAGCGCGTCGAGCGTTTCGATTTATCGCTGGAAGGCCAGTCAGGGTAAAACAACCGTGTTCGGCATGACCTCCGGGCCATGCAACGGCGAAACTGCGTGGCATAGTAACGACTAAATCCGATGATGGAGACTGGTATGCGCGCACTTTCCCTGTTGCTTTCAGCCTGCCTGTTGGCCGCCAGCGGCTGCGCCGGCGTGGCAACCTCGACGCCGCGCGACATCATCGCGGCGGCGCTGGCCAATACGGCGCGTTCAGATGCCGATCGCGAACGCGATGCACGCGATCATCCAGGGGAAGTGCTGGCTCTGGCTGATTTCAAGCGTGGCCAAACCATTGCCGACATTCTCGGTGGTGGTGGTTACTACAGCGAGATCATCGCCAGCATCGTCGGTGCCAAGGGTCAGGTCTTGCTGGTCAACAACCCGCCCTACGACGGCTATTCTAAGAAGTCGCGCGAACCGCGACTGGCCGGCAACAGATTGCCGAATGTGCATTACACGGTGACACCTCCGGAGGCAATGGAACTCGGCCAGAACCGCCTTGACGGCGCCTTGATCGTGATGTCCTACCACGACCTGTACGTCGCGGATCCGAGCGACAACTGGCCAGCCATCGATGCCGGCCAGTTCCTCGACCAGATCGTCACCGCGCTCAAGCCTGGCGCCACGTTGCTGATCGTCGACCACGCGGCGCGCCCGGGCAGCGGCAAGGGCGACACCCAGAAACTGCATCGCATCGACGAACAATTCGCCATCGCCGATTTCAAGGCGCATGGCCTGCTCTGGGTCGGGTCCATCCCGGTGTTGCGTAACGCCGAAGACGATCACGCCACGAATGTGTTCGATCCTGCGATTCGCGGCAAGACCGATCGTTTCGTGCATGTGTACCGCAAGCCCTGATCCGGTTCCTGGCAGCTTTTCACCCAGCCTTCACAACTTGCTGCATCCATCGGTTCCGTGCTCGCGTAACTGACAGCGAACGCGAAATCCCTTCGCGATTGATGGAGCAGCAAGATGTACAAGCTAACGACAAAGATGGCGGTTCTTGGTGCCTTGACCATGGCGTCCGTGCTTTCTGGCCCGATCGCCCATGCGTCCAGTCACCGCGAAGCGCTGGCCGTGTTGAACGAGCCTTGCGCCGACAACACTGATACCTACGCCTGGGTCAAGCCGGGCGCGCACGACAAACTGTACCTGTTCATGAATTTCAATCCGCTGCACGAGCCGGGCCAGGGCAACCAGGGCCTGCGCGTCTGCAATGGCTATCGCTACGAATTCCACATCGGCAAGGGCTCGAGCCTGGACGACAAGTACGTGTATCGGATCGAATTCAAGACCACGCCTTCGACCGATGTTACGCCCAGCGCCAACGATCCGCTCGGTGGTGGCAACGAGTTGCTCTGGCAGCTGACGGGCGGCACCGAGACCTACACCATCACCCGGATCAACAGCGCCACCGGCGCACAAACGGTGCTTGGCGCGAATCTGCCGGTAGCTCCGAATGACCATGGCCCGCAGACCGATCGCCTGGTCAATGGCCTGGGCGCG
Source organism: Gammaproteobacteria bacterium (assembly GCA_025356635.1). Lineage (GTDB taxonomy): Bacteria > Pseudomonadota > Gammaproteobacteria > Xanthomonadales > Xanthomonadaceae > Arenimonas. The sequence continues at coordinate 70,445 of JANXRY010000080.1, read as the reverse complement.
TTCGCTGGTTACGATTCCGGCGATCCGACCAGCCGTGAAGTCGATCTGTACAACGACAAATTCATCGCCGACCACTACATCCACACCCTGAGCAATGGCGGTCGCGCATTCTCCGGTGAGCGCGACGATCCCTACTATCTGGACGAGAAGGGCATCTTCGACCTGGTCAACCTGTGCCGAGCCGGCGTTGGTGGCTTGCCCGGCGCCCGTCGTACTCCCTGCGAAGACGTGTTCACCGGCTTCAACATCTTCACCATCGGCCTGGAGCTGCCGATCACCGACGTCTTCCCGAAAGGCATCCCGCACAACAATGTGATCACGCCGAACGACACATCAACCGACAGCCTGCTGCGGATCTGGGCCAGGATCACCAAGCAGGCCGTGCAAGTGGTCGACCCGAGCAACGTGGTCACCGGCTACAGCAACTCCGGCCAGTGGGTGCAGGTCGGCCGCAATGCGCTGCCGCTGTTCGACGCCGGCATCGTCGGCACCATCCGCCAGACCACCTATCTGCGCAACAGCCCAATGAAAGATGTCAGCAACTTCGGCAACGACATCCTGTATCCGGTGCTGGTTCGTGATGCCGATGCCCTCGGCATTTATCGCGCCCTTGGCCTGTCTTCGGCAACGGTGGCCAGCCTGAAAGGGCCGCGCGTGGACATCATCAACACCATCAACCTGAACCGCAATATCCCGATTGCCGATGGTTCCACGGGTGATGTGTTGACGCTCGATGCCGCGCTCGAATCGCACTTCCCGAACGGACGCCGCATTGACGGTGGCTCGGCCCCGAACAAGGAAAACGTCGACGTCAGCGACGTGATCATCAGCCTGGTAGTTGCGGGCGATCCGAATGCCGGCATCGGCGACGGCGTCGACGGCAACGACAAGGACTACCTGACGGTATTCCCGTTCATGGCGGCACCGCATTCCGGCCTCAATGGCGGCCACGGCGGCACCAACCAGATTCACTGAGTTCAGATCTACTGATGCATCGTCGCATCGACAACCACGCTGCCATGCCCGCGAGGGCATGGCAGCCCTACGACTGGAACCCTAATATGCCGCGAATTCACTGCTTGCTGCTCACCACGCTCGCGTTGATTGCCGGCTGTACGCAACATCGAACCCCGCTTGCGAACACCGCGACGCCGGCCTTGTCCAACCGCGAGTCGCAAGCACTGTGTCTGGCCGCTACCAGCGGCACATCGTCCGTCGAGTTCGCCTTGGTGCAAGCGCAGTCGATGGTTCGACAACAACCGCAACGCCCTGAGCTATGGATAGCCGTTGGTCGCGGCTGGGTTCGCCAGGCCAGGCTGACCACCGATCCGGGTTTTTACGTGAACGTGGATGCCTGCGTGAGCGAAGCGCTGTTGGCCAATCCTGGCTTCGTACCGGCACTGGAATTGCGCAGCCTCGTGCTGATGAACAACCACCAATTCGAATCGGCGCGGTCGCTCGCCGAACAGATCCTTGTGCGTGCGCCGGAGAGCGTTATCGCCAACGGCACGCTCAGCGATGCCTTGCTCGAGCTCGGTCGCTACCCGGAGGCCGCCCGCGCAGTGCAGGCGCAAATGAATGCCCATCCCGGCATGGCCGCCAGCGCACGCGCCTCGCACTTAAACTGGCTCAAGGGTGATACCCGTAGCGCCGAACTTTTCATTCGCGATGCGCTGATGGAACGCAATGCCGCCGACCCTGAGGCCGCCGCCTGGGCGTTCGTCGAAGCCGGCATGATCTATTGGCAGAAAGGCGATTACTCCGGCTCCGATGCGCTGTTTTCCGAAGCGCTCAAGTGGTTGCCGGATTATCCGGCGGCACTGGCCGGGCGAGGTCGAGTGGCCTTGGCCAAGGGCGATGCCGCGATGGCGATTACGAATTTGACGATCGCGCAACGCAAGCATCCACTGGTGGAAACTGCGTGGCTACTGGGCGATGCCTATGCGCTCGCTGGCGATAATGCGCAGGCAAAAAGCGCGTATGACGATGCCGAGCGACAGGGCCGGCGTGGCGACAAGTTCACTCTCGCGCTGTTCTTCGCCAGCAAGAATCGCAATGCCGACGAGGCCGTGCGCCTGCTCGACGAAGAACGTAAAAGCCGTGGCGGTATCTTCGTGGATGATGCCTACGCCTGGGCGCTGTATCGCAGCGGGCGCATCGCCGAAGCGCAGCGCATGAGCGCACAGGCCTTGCGCCTGGGAACCCAAGACGCACGCTTGCTCTTCCACGCGGGTGCGATCGAACTGGCGAATGGTGAACGCGCCCAGGGTCGCGTGTTGATCGAGAAGGCCCTGCAGTTGAATCCCGGTTTCGATCTCGACGGCGCCGCCGAAGCTCGGCGCCTGCTCGCACCGATGCCTGCCAGCGTGGCGGGAAATTAAGCCATGAAATCTTTCGCATGGGTCCGTGCGTGCCTGCTCGGCGTTCTCCTGCTCACTGCGCTACCGGCGCTTGCGCACAAGGTAGGTATTTCCCGGGGCGTGTATCGGGCTGAAGGTTCATCGCTCACCGCCGAGCTTACTTTTGCGCGCCCGGAAATCGCCTCGGTCGTGCCCGGCCTGGATGCGAACGGCGATGGTCGTTTGAGTGACCAGGAAGTGGAGCTTGCCCGCAATGTTCTGGCGACGACGGTCATTACTGGCATCGAAGTGAATTCGAACACGGGCCGTTGCCGCGGTGAACTCGTGCAGGCCGCACTGACCGCGAACGATGGCCTGGCGCTGCGCCTGCGCTACCTTTGCGCGGATGTTCCGAAGTCGTTCAAGCTGCGCATGTCCTTGCTGTCGTCGCTATCGGTCGGGCATCGGCATCTGGCGGCGGTGGCCGCCGGCAATACTGCGGTTACCCGCGTGCTCTACGAAGCCAGCCCCGCGTTTGTGGTTACAGCGGAGCCAACGACCGCGACCGGCGACGTCGCCGGCCCACTGTTCACGCTTGGCATCGAACACATCCTCACCGGCTTCGACCATTTACTGTTCCTGTTCGGCGTCGTGCTGGTCGGCGGGAAATTACGCACCTTGTTGCTTGCGATCACCGCATTCACGCTCGCGCATTCGGTGACGTTGGGGCTTGCGGCGCTGGGTGTCTGGGCGCCCAGCCCGAGCGTGGTCGAACCGGCCATCGCCCTGTCTATCGTCTATGTGGGTGTCGAGAACTGGTTTGTTGCCGACGCATCGCGCCGCTGGCTGCTGACTTTCCCGTTTGGCCTCGTCCACGGTTTCGGTTTCGCCGGGGCATTGCGCGAAATCGCCCTGCCAAAAGCGGACGTTCCGCTGGCCTTGGTCTCGTTCAATCTCGGCGTCGAGGCCGGACAAGTACTGGCGTTGTTGGTGGTGCTGCCCGTGCTGTTGTGGTTGCGTCGCCGCAACTGGTTCGCCCAGCATGGCGTGCGCGTGGGCAGTACGCTGGTGGCCCTGGCCGGCTTGTTCTGGTTCGTACAGCGGGTTGGCGTGACGCTTCCGATATAGTGCAGAGTCACCCACGGCGCCACAACCATGACTACTTCTGCCCTGAATGTTTTTGGCCTGCCGCTGGAATCGTGCAGCCGGTCACCGATGACCGGCTACTTCCGCGACGGCTGTTGTCGCAGTGATCCCACCGACCGCGGGCTGCACGTGGTCTGCGTGGTGCTGACCGCGGATTTCCTCGCCTACTCGCGCGATCGCGGCAACGACCTGTCAACGCCCCGGCCGGAATTCGATTTCCCCGGACTCAAGCCCGGCGATCGTTGGTGCCTGTGCGCCACACGCTGGCTGGAAGCACTGCAAGCCGGCATGGCGCCGGACGTCGTGCTCGAAGCCACCCACCTGAACGCGCTCGGCGTGGTGACGCTGGATCAGCTCAAACTCTACGCGGTGGATGTCAAGATCTGATCACCAGACCTTGACCCGTTGTTCGGGTGCCAGGTAACGCTGCTGCCCGGGTTTGACTTCGAAGGCGTTGTACCAGGCATCCTGGTTGCGCACGGTTTCGCTGCGGAACTGCGGTGGCGCGTGGCCATTGGTGTGCAGGCTGTTACGCAGCGCCTGTTCGCGAGCCTTGCCGCGCCACGCCTGCGCCCAGCCAAGATAGAAACGCTGGTCGCCGCTGAAACCATCCAGCACTGGTGCGGCTTGTCCGTTCAAGGACATCTGATAGGCATCGTGGGCGGTGGCGAGGCCGGCGACATCGGCGATGTTCTCGGCTAGCGTGAGCTTACCGTTGATCGCTGCGTCCGGGAACGGATGATAGGCATCGTACTGCGCAGCCAGTGCGGCGCCCGCAGCTTCGAATTTCTTCAGATCGTCCGGCGTCCACCAGTTTGCCAGGCGGCCATTGCCATCGAACAGCGCGCCGCTGGAATCGAAACTGTGCGTGATCTCATGGCCGATCACCGCGCCGATCGCGCCGTAGTTCACCGCATCATCGGCGGCGGCGTCGAAGAACGGCGCCTGCAGGATCGCGGCCGGGAAGATCAGCCGGTTTTCCAGCGGGATATTCAGCGCATTAACGTCCTGCGGCAGCATGTACCACTCGTCATGATCCATCGGCTTGCCGAGCTTGGCGATCTGCTGCTGGTAGGCGAACAGGCCGGCGCGTTCGGCGTTACCGTAGGCGTCGTCGGGGCGGATTTCGAGAGCAGAAAAATCGCGCCACTTGTCGGGGTAACCCATGCCGACTTTCAGTGTGGCGAGCTTGGCCCTGGCGGCGGCCTTGGTTTCCGGTGCCATCCAGTCGATGGCGTCGATACGCTTGCCGAATGCGGCAACCAGGTTCGCGACCATCTCGTTGGCGCGGGCCTTGGTCGCGGGCGTGAAGTGGCTCTCGACATAGAGCTTGCCGACCAGTTCGCCGAGCGCGCTGTTGGTGTTGTTGACAGCGCGCTTCCAACGATCCTGTTGCTGCGGCGTGCCGTTCAGCGTGGTGCCGTAAAAAGCAAAGCTCTCATCGGCGAATGCCTTGGGCAGGAAGGTCGCGGCGCGGTCGAGCGCGTGGAAGGCGAGGTAGTCCTTCCAGGTCTGCAGCGGCTGCGCCGCGACCAGCTTGGCAATGCCGCGGACGGCAGCAGGCTGCCAGACGATGAACTCGGGCTGCGCAGACAAGCCGGCGCCCGCGAAAAATTCCGACCACTCCAGGCCCGGCGCCTTGCTGGTGAAGCTTGCCTGCGGCCAGTAATTGGCGCCTTTCTTGACGTCGCTGGTGTCTTCGGCCGAAGCATGCACGCGCGCGATCGCGGTTTCCAGGGCGAGGATGCGCGCGGCACGAGCGTCGGCATCGGCGATGCCGGCCAGCGCGAACAACTTGGCGATGTGCGCCTGGTAGGCCTTGCGCAGGTCGACCATGCGGCCGCCATCGAGGTAGAAATCGCGGTCGGGCAGGCCGAGGCCGCCTTGCACCAGATAAGGCGCGACGTCGGCCGGCCGATCCATGTGTTGAGTCACCCACAGACCGAACAGGCGACTGGTGTGGTAGTTGGTGGCATTGAGGATGTCCACGTCAGTGCGCAACGTGCCGCCGAGATTGCGCGCGAGTTCGGACTTGTCCTTGAGCGCGGCGATGGCGTCCAGTTCCGGCTGGATCGGCGCCAGACCCTTGGCTTCGATGCCGGCCTCGTCCATGAAGGCGGTGTAGTAGTCGCCTATCCTGCGCGCGTCACCACTGGTCGCTTTGTTGGCCGCTGCATTCTCGAGGATAGCGCGGGTGTCGGCCAGGGTGCGTTCACCGAGGATGCTGAAGGTATTGATTCCGGAACGGTCGGCAGGAATCTCGGTGGTCTTCGCCCAGTTGCCGTTGGCGAACGCAAAGAAATCGTCGCCCGGGGCGATGTTGCGGTCCATGCCGGAGCTGTCGAAGCCAAAGCTGCCGAACATGGGCTTCGCCACTGGCGCTGGCGCGGTGGGTGGGACGATGGCGGTGACCGGCGCGTCAGTCTTGCCGCAGGCACCAAGCAGTGACGTCAGCAAGGTGGTCGTGGCCAGCATCGTGGCGACGACTCGTTTCGAGGGCAGGGGCATGGCGAGCATCCGGCGAGTGGAAAGGCGCCGAGCATAGGCCTTGCCGGTGTCCAGCGCAAAGCCCGGGAGTCAGGGCGTGGCGTCGCCGCGGGTGTCGAGGAAAAACACCGAGACTTCGCCCATGAACTTCATGGTCATGGCATTGCCGCGACGATCGAGCGCCTTGCCGGCCGGCAAACGAACCCAGCCCTCGCTGACGCAATATTCCTCGACGTTGTGCCGTTCAGTGCCCTTGAAAATCACGCCGACGCCGCGTGCCAGGGCGGCGCCATCGTGGAAGGGGCTGCGTGGGTTGACAGCCAGGTGGTCGGGAGGGGAATCGGACATCGGGAGCCTCGGTAGGGCGGAACGGTTGCACAAGGATACCGAACCGCTCGGCTTGATGCCGATCAACACCGCTGCGCGGCAATCCGGTTAGTGTGCAGCACAGCCGCCAATGGAGCCGACATGAAAGCCTATCCGCACGAATATCAGGTCAACGCGATCGCGCAAGCACTCGGAGAGGTCCTGCTGGACAGTCCGGGTCTGGAAACGATGCATTCGGCGCCGCCAGTGGAATTCGATGGCCCGGGGGATCGCTGGTCGCCTGAGACGCTGCTGGTTGCGGCGATCGCCGACTGCTTCATCCTCACCTTTCGTGCAATTGCCCGCGCCACACGCATGGAATGGCAGGGCTTGGAGTGTCAGGTTACCGGCACGCTGACGCGCGAGCAGGGCAAGTCGCGCTTCACGACGTATCTGGTTCGCGCCCGCTTGACCGTGCCTGCAGGCGTTGACGTCGTGCAGGCGCGCGCGGCACTCGAAAAAGCCGAACACAGCTGCCTGATTACGAATTCGCTCAATGGCGAAGTCCATCTCGAGACTCAAGTCATTGTCGTCGGCTAGGGCAGCTACACTACACTTCGCTGCCGTTCAGCCAGCTTGTGCAGACTGGTCGCCGCGTTACTCCAACGCAGGAGATTGCCCATGAACATGACCACGAAGTTGCTATCCCTCACCCTGGCCTGCGCTTTCGGACTGTCGGCTGCAGCCCCGGCTTTCGCCAGTGCCGATCTCGACTGCAAGCTTGATTACCAGCTCACTGGCTGGTCGTTGATCTACAAGCACACCAGTGGCACCGGCACGGTCCGATGCAGCAATGGCTTGGTAATGCGGGTGAACATAAGCGCCAAGGCAGTAGGCCTGACCGCCGGCAAGTGGCATATCGACAATGGCCACGGAACTTTCAGCGATGTCCATAACATCAACGAAGTGCTTGGCCGCTATGCCCAGGCCAGTGCCAATGCCGGCGTCGTCAAATCCGGCGAAGCACAAGTGTTGAGCAAGGGCCCGGTCTCGCTGGCGCTCGCAGGCGGTGGTGAAGGCATGAACATCGGCGTGGATATCGGCGCGTTCACCATCAAGCGCCGTTGATTGCCCGTTGAAACTGGTCAAGCTCATCGCCAACCTGGGTTACGGCAGCCGCAAGGAAGTCGCGGCGATGTTCCGCGAGGGCCGCATCACTGACGCCTCTGGCGAAGTGCTGTACGCCGACGATCAGGTAGAGCACGCCGACCTGCGGCTGGACGATGCGCCACTGGATCCAGCCGCAGGCTTGTTGATTCTGCTCAACAAGCCGATCGGCTTTACCTGTTCGACCAAGGACAAGGGACGGGTGATCTACGATTTGCTGCCGCCGCGATTTCGCCTTCGCAATCCGGCCCTGTCGCCGGTTGGCCGGCTCGATCGTGATACTTCCGGCCTGCTATTGCTGACCGACGATGGTGCATTGCTGCATCGGATCACTTCGCCGAAGTCGCATTTGCCCAAGTGTTACCTGGCCGAGCTTGCGTCCGACTTGCGCGGCGACGAAGCCAGCGCGTTCGCCAGCGGTACGCTGCTGCTTGAATCCGAGACCACGGCGCTGGCGCCGGCAACACTGGAAGCAGTGACTTCGCGCCATGCCAGACTTGTGCTGGTCGAAGGCCGTTATCACCAGGTGCGCCGGATGTTCGCGGCAGTCGGAAACCACGTGCTATCGCTCGAACGGGTATCGATCGGTGGCCTGGAGATCGGCGATCTTGCGCCGGGCCAGTGGCGCGTACTCGACACCGCTGACCGGCATTCCCTGTTCGAAGGTGGTTAGAGGCCGATCGGCGGAATTGTGCGGTGCGGTGATTCATGGGACCCTTGCCGGTCGCTTGAATCCAGCTCCCCGGGGGGGAATGGCAGGAATGGCCTGGCAATTCGACATCCGCACGGCAATCCTGGTCGGAGCCGCGCTCACGTTCCTGATCGGCGCGATGATGTACGCCGTCAGTTCGACGCAGCCCGATGCCTATCGCGGCACGATGCGCTGGTGGGTGGTTGGTGCCCTGAGCTATGCGCTCGGCTTCGTGCTCACCGGCATGCGTGACTGGATCTGGATCGGCTGGTCGGCGGTACTGGGCAATGGCCTGGTCGCCGTCGGCATGGCTTGTTTCGCAATTGCACTGCGTCGCTTCTTCGGGTTGCAGGAATGGCGCAAGCGCCTGCTGCTGATCATCCCATTGTCAGCCATGGCCGTATCGGGGACGCTGCTGTTCGCCATGCCGGACGAGGGCATCCGGCTTGGCCTGATCTCGATCCTGCTGGCATCGTTGGCCGGTGTCTGCGTGCAGTCCATCTACGGCCATGCACTGCCGCGAACGCTGAGCCAGCACATCATCGGCTTCTATTTCCTGCTCGGCCTGGCCCTGCTCATGGCGCGAGCCATGGCGACGCTGCTATTGGGAATGCCGACACACGGAATCTTCGAAGTGAACCCCCTGACGCTGGCGATCTACGCCGTTGGCGGCCTGATGCCGGTGGTGGGTACGATCGCTTTTCTGCTCATGTGCACGGAACGCAGCCAGCGCGAGATCGAACGCACGGCGCGGACCGACCACCTGACTGGCATCTACAACCGCGGTGCGATCGAAGGCCTGGCTGGCCGGATGATCTCGGCTTCGATCAGGCACGGCACGCCGATGTCCCTCATGGTCGTCGACATCGATCATTTCAAGCGCATCAACGACGAACTCGGCCATGCCGCAGGGGACAAGGCGCTGCTTGCCACCGTGCAGATGATGCAGACCCTGGTTCGCTCCTGTGACCTGCTGGGTCGGCTCGGCGGCGAGGAGTTCGTAGTGCTGATGCCCGATACTGATGCCGTGCAGGCGCGTTAGGCGGCGGAGCGCATGCGCAATGAGGTCGAGCTCCGGCCAGTGACGTTCTTCGGCACGTTCCGTTCGTTGACGGTATCGATCGGCGTGTCCGAATACCGCGTCGAAGACGGCGATTTCAACCACCTGCTGCAGCGCGCGGATCGTGCCCTGTACCAGGCCAAGCACAGTGGCCGCAACCGGGTACTGGTCGACTTGATGGCACCCGATACGCTGATGGCGGTCTAGCGCAGGCGTTCAGCCTTCGGTATCGAACAACCCCTGCTGCGGAGGCGTTTCCTCGGCATGGCGGAAGTTGGACAAACCGACGCCGACCAGGCGATAGCGGATGCGCGAAGGCAGCCCGACCCGGTCGCGCAGGTCCAATGCCAGCGCGGCGAAGTGCGCCAGCGTCGGCGGCGGCGCCTCCGCCGTGAGACTGCGGGTGATGATCCGGAAATCCGCAGTCTTTAGTTTGAGCACGACGGTGCGCGCGCTGCGCTCCTGGGCGAGTTCGCGCTCGTAGGCTGCCCAGGCCCGACCCGCCATGCGGATGATGTGCGGCTCGAGTTCGGACAAGGTCAGGTCGCGCTCGAAGGTGTCTTCAGACGATACCTGCAAGGTCGGTCGTTCGCTGACCACGGCGTGGTCGTCGATGCCCAGCGAGAGTTCATGCAGGCGTCGGCCCCAGCGGCCGAAGCGACGCAGCAATTCCGCTTCGCCGCGATCGCGCAACTGCCCGACGGTAGTGATACCCAGTTCCGCGAGCTTGGCTTCCATCACTTTACCGACGCCGGGCAAACGACCGACCGCCAGAGGTGTGAGGAAATCCAGCGCTGCTTCCGGTCGGATCACGAACAGGCCGTCAGGCTTGTTCCAGTCGGAGGCGATCTTGGCCAGGAACTTGTTGGTGGCGATGCCCGCCGATGCAGTGAGTTGCGTGGTTGCGCGAATATCCGCGCGGATGGCTTCGGCGACGGCGGTGGCGCTGGGCAGATCGAGCTTGTTTTCGGTTACGTCGAGATAGGCTTCGTCCAGCGATAGCGGCTCGATCAGGTCAGTGTGCCGGGCGAAGATCTCGCGTACCTGTTTCGACGCCAGTTTGTAACGCGCGAAGTCCGGTGGCACGAACACGGCTTGTGGGCACAGGCGCTCGGCGCGTACTGCCGGCATGGCCGAGCGGATTCCGAATTTGCGCGCCTCGTAGCTGGCCGCGCAGACCACGGAACGCGCGCCGCGCCAGGCGACCACCACCGGCCGGCCGCGCAGGGAAGGGTCATCGCGTTGTTCGACCGACGCATAGAACGCGTCCATGTCGACGTGGACGATTTTTCGCATGCGCCATTGTCGCCGCGCCGATCGTGGATCGCTACTGCTTAATGCGGCCGCATCCGGTAGCGTTCGCGGTAGTCGCCGGGCGTGATCGCCGTGGCGCGCTTGAACAGTTTGCGGAAACTGGCGCTGTCGCTGTAGCCGCAGCGTTCGACGATCTCGTCGAAAGACAGGTGCGTGGTCTCCAGCAACGCCTTGGCGCGTTCAACCCGCAACCGCTGGATGTGTTCGATCGGCGACAGCCCGTGGTAAGTACGGAAATGGCGCAACAGGCTGCGTTCGCTGGTACCACAATGCTCGGCGAGCTCACCGACGCTGATCTCGTGGTGCAGTCGGCTTTGCAGGAAATGCTCGGCTTTCTCGGTCAACGAGTGACGCGGCCGTTCCATCATGGCTTGGCTCACGTACGGCGCCTGGCTCTGTCGCTCGTTGTCAATCAGCAGCAGGCGCGCCGTTTGCTGTGCCAGTTCCTCACCGCCCGCTTGCCCGATCAGTCGCAACATCAGTGACTGGATCGAGCCGGCGCCGCCGGCGGTATAGAAACCGCCGTCCTCGATCACCATCGCATCGGCTTCAAGATGCACCGCCGGGTAACGCTGGCGAAAAGTCCCCGCCAGCCACCAACTGCATGTGGCGCGATGGCCGTCGAGCAGTCCCGACTCGGCAAACAGGAAGCTGCCGCTGCAAGTGCCGGCGATCCTGATGCCGCCCAGATGCGTGCGTCGAATGAACTCCAGCTCGGGCTGCAGCGCCTCGACCCTCTCGATCAGGTCTTCCGAACTGCGGTGCATGATTCCGGGCAACAACAGCAGGTCCAGCTGTTCCGGAGGCTCGGCCAGGCCGCCGAGTTCGAGTCCGGTCGAGGTCTGGACCGAACGTTGGCCGAGGGCGCCAAAGACCACAGTCTCCAGAGTCAGGGCGCCGGGTTGGCGGATGTTGGCCAGGGTATGCGCCACCCGCAGGGTATCGCTGGCGGTGGCGATGCTCGAAAGCATCGCACCATCAAAAGCGAGGACGCCTATCCGAAGTCGGCGCTCAGTCATCGATATACACCGCGCCGACGTTGACGATCAGCTGATCGAGCAGGTTTTGCGGCAGCACCAGCGCGGATTCGCCAGACACTCCGCAGGCACGCAGCGGGATGTGATCCGGGCTGCCGGGCGGCAACACGGTCGTCGACGGTGCAATCAGCTCCGGTTTCCCGTCGGCATCCTGCGCCACCAGCCAGACACCGGTGGGGAAGTGGCTGTGCTTGCCGCAATGACTGGCCGGGATCAGCTGGTCCGGGCCGTTGGCCGGTAGCAGCTGCCAAGTGCTGCGTGCTTGGTAAAGCACGGCCGAGTACTGACCGCCGATACCGTAGACCGGGCGATGGGAGTCGTTGAACTGGGCCGCGCTGCGAGTGGAAAACAGGATGGCGGCGAGAGCGAGAACGCTCAGGGCGATACGCATGTTGCATCTCCTTGGACGGGTCGGGGACCCGGGGTAGGCATAGCGTCTGCCCTCAGCGTGCCTCCGATTAGTGGCGGAAACGACATTGTAAGGGCGTAAAGAGCCAAAGCGAACATCGCTCAGAACGACAGCTTGCCCGGGCATACTGGCGTCATGCCTTCCAAAAACAACCTGCGCGGCATCAGCGCGATTCTGCTGGCGGTGCCTTCGTTCGCCTTCATGGACGCCGGGCTGAAGCTGCTCTCGCAGCACTACCCGGCCATGCAGGTGGCGGCGTTGCGGGCGCTAGCCTCGCTGCCGCTGGTCTACGCTTATGTTGCCTGGCGTGGTGCGATCCCAAGCCTGTGGCGGGTACGTTGGCGTTGGCATCTGCTGCGCGGCGTACTCGGTATCGCTATGCTCTCGTTGTTCGCCTTTGGGTTGCGTCACTTGCCAATGGCGGAGGCGTATTCGATCTCGTTCATCGCGCCAGTCCTGATCACCGCGCTGTCGGTGCCGGTGCTGGGCGAAGAAGTCGATGCCGGCCGTTGGGCGGCAGTGTTCGTTGGCCTGGCTGGCGTGCTGGTGGTGCTGCGACCCAGCGCTGCCGGCATGTTTGGCTTGGGCGGCCTGGCCATCCTCGGCGCCGCGTTTTGTTATGCGGTTTCTGCCATCGCCGTGCGATTGGTGAACAAGACCGACAGCAGCGAAAGCCTGGTGTTCTGGTTGATGACATTCGTCGCCGTCGGTGCTGGGGCGATGGCCGTGCCGCACTGGACCGAAGTGCGCATCGACGACGGCTGGATCCTGCTCGGCGTGGCGGTGTTCGGCTTCTTCGGGCAACTGACCATTACCGAAGCGTTCCGGCATGGCCAGGCCTCGGTGATCGCGCCCTTCGAATACACCGCTTTGGCCTGGGCGTTGGCGCTTGATTGGCTGCTCTGGCGTGCGACACCGGATCGCATCACCTTGATAGGAGCGGCGATCATCATCGCCAGCGGCGTTTACCTGGTACGGCGCGAACGGGTGCACGTCGAGTCCGAGCATCCCTGACGTTTGCGTCAGCGTGGCGGGAAATCCCCGGCCAGGGTGTAAATCATCCGGTCGCGGCTGGTGTCGGTGTGCTTCTTTTGCTCGGGGATCACGCCGCGCAGTTCGGCTTTCAAGCCGTTCGCCTGCACGGCGGTCAGGAAGTAGCCTTCGTTGCTACGCTTCATGATGAACACCCGGCGCGTGATTTGCTCGTGCAGCGCCACCGCAAGCGTATTGTCGAAGTCTGCATCGGAAATCGGTTTTGGGTGGGGCTTGAAGCTGACTTTTTCGACTTCGGCGCCCGTGTACAGATGTAGGCCGTAGCGGGTCATGTCCTCGACGAAGACGATTTCGCGCAGGCGCCCCGGCACCAGGTGCTGCAAAGTCTCGGCAAATTCGCGGGTGTCCTTGGCATGCAGATAGAAGGTCAGCCCCAGCTTGAGCGACAACAATGCCAACACCCAGATCGACAGCAGCGTCGTGGCCAGCCAATGCCAATTCGCGCGTTCCAGCGTTCGCGCCATCAGTAGGCTCAGTGGCACGAACAGCGGCAGCACATACAACGGCAAGCGTGAGCGGGCGAGGCAGAACACCAGCAGCGGCAGGCAAAGCCACAACCACAGGAACCGCTTGGGCTCGTCCGCGTTGGCCCAACGCTGCGCGCGCCACGGCGTGCGCCAAAGCGCAACGGCAATCCACGGTAATGCACCCAGCAGGAGTGTCGGTAAGTACACCAGAAGCCAGCCATACCACTGCGGAAAGCGGTGCAACTCGTCCGAGGTCACACGTGCGACCACTTCGTGACCGATGAAGTAATCGAGCAACCCGGGATGCCGCACTATTACCATCAAGTACCAGCCCAAGCCGACGACAGCGAAGCCGATTAAGCCGAGCGGCCGCCACAGGTCGCGCACGCGGCCGTGCAAGGCCAGGAAAGCGACGATCGCCAGCAATGGCAACAACGCCGGAGGTCCTTTGGTGAGGAAGGCCAGGCCGAACGCCAGCCACATGCCATCCAGCCAGCGTCGTGATTCGCCGGCCAAGCGCGCCTGCACGAAACACAGTACCGCCAGCGTTTCCATCGCCGTCAGCATGTCGTCGGTTGTGATTGCGTTGGCGGCCAGAAACGGCAAGGGCGCGGTGGCGTAGATCAACGCCGGCAACCATGGCCGGGTCGGCACGAAACTGCGGCCGAGCCGATACAGCATCAGCACCGTGAACGTGTATGCGAGCGCCATTGGCAAGCGCACTGCCCATTCGTTGTAGCCGAAGACTTTCACGCTGGCCGCCATCGCCCAGTAGGTCAAGGGCGGCTTTGTGAAATGGAAGGAGTCATGGTGGCGATACAGCGAAATCCAGTCGCCGCTGCGCAGGATCTGCAGCGCGACGTTGGTGTAGCGGCCTTCGTCTGGTTCCCATAACCCGCGGCTACCCTGGAAGGCCATCGCCATCAGGATCGAGAGCAGGAAGACCGCAAGGAACGGTCGGCGGCGAATCGATTCGCTCAGGGTCACCCAGGGGCTCACAGTGGAAATTCCCGCCTAGGATACCTGTGGTTCCGTCCATGCCAAAGAAAACGGGACGCGATGCGCCCCGAATTCTTGTTTCATGCACAGTGGAGTATCAGAACTTGTAGCCGACGCTGATGCCGTACACCCAGGGGTCGACCTTGACATTGCCGGCTGCGACACCGTTCACGGCGACATCGCTGTTGAAATCGAGGTGGCGGGCACTGCCGCGCAAGAACACCTTATCGTTCAGCGCGACATCGGCACCGAGCGTGTAGGTCAGGCCGCTGGAGTTGCCAGCTTTGATGGTGGCGGTGGAAAGGGTGCCGAGACCCTTTTCGCCCGACACATCGACCCAGTTGTAGCCGACGCCCACGAATGGATTGAACTTGCTTCCAGGCAGGAAGTGATAGTTCCCGGTCAAGGCCATTGGCCGCTGGTCGACCCGGGCGACATCGCCGACGCCAGTCAGGCTGACCGTATGCTGGTACTTGCCCAGGCCGGTCCAGAAATCGGCGGACCAATGGTCGTCGAAGTCGTAGCCAACGCTGCCGGTCACGCCCCACTCCGAACTGACGTTGGCATCTGCGCTGGACAGCGAGCCATTGTTTCCGGTCGGGTGGACGTTTTCGTAGCCGAGGGTAGCGGTGAAGCCTTCGGCGCTGGCAGTGCCGGCCGCGAGAGCCGACAGCAGCGCGAGGGAAAGCAGGGTGGGGGTGCGCATGGGAGGATTCCTCTTGGGGGTGGGGACGCCGCTCGGGGGAGACGGCGCGGCAAGACTGGCAAAGCCGGCATGAATCGCCAGTGAGCCGGTGCTCGGCGAGCAGTGAACTTTCTTGTGCCGTTCACGAACCATGACTTTGGTCACTCCGCCGTTCGGCACGTTCTTGGTTCGGCCCGCCATGAGAAATTAGCTTCATCGCCTTGCCAGCAACGAGTAAAGACCATGCAGCGAACGATTCTGGTACTGGCACTTGCCCTTGGCAGCGGTGCGGCGCAGGCGCGTGAAGTGCACATGAGCTGCAATATCGATTCCCGCTACTCGCTGGTGGCCGGGAACGAGGCCATGATCTTCACGCAAGCGGACGGCAGACCCGGCCGCGTCATTATGGGCGATGGTGCCATCGCCGTGGATGGTCATGCCATGAGCCTGTCGCCGCAAGATCAGGCCCGGGTTCGCCAGTTCGATGCCGAGCTTCGCTTGCTGCTACCGGAATCGCAGAAGGTGGCGACGGCGGCAATCGGGATCGCCTTCGATGCCCTCGGCGAAGTGGCGAAGACCTTGGCCAGCCACCCGCGCGAGGCGCTCGCCGATTTGGAACGCTCGCGTGCCATTGCCCTGCGCGAACTGTATTCGCACCCGACCTTCCTGTTCAGCCACGATGACGATGCCATTGATGCCGTGATCGAACCGATCGTCTCGAGATTCGTCCCCGAGATCGCCGGTGGCGCCGTCAGCCTGGCGTTCCATGCGATCTTCGCAGGTGATCACGAGCGCGACGCCATGGAAGCGCGAATGAACCGGCTGGAGCAGGCCATGGACCATGAGATCGATGCCCGTTCCAAGGCGTTGGAGCCGTTGGCCGATTCGATGTGCCAGCGCCTCAAGCGCATGGACGCCCTCGACAACGCGCTCGACTACCGCTTGCCCAATGGTGGCCGCTTGGAATTGCTCAGCGTGGACAAGCAAGCAACTGCCCAGACGCCCTGAGAGGCGACGGACCCGCGACATTTCCCCTCCCTCCCTTCCCATGGGGAGGTTTTTTTTGCGCGCTCGCCGCCATGGTTGGCCGATCGGGGCAACCGGGCCACAATAGCGGTCTAGTGTTCGGGAGCGGGAATCGCCATGGCGGAGTTGAAGGAAGCACGAGTGCCGGACATCGGCGGTCACAATGATGTGCCGGTGATCGAGTTGCTGGTCAAGGTTGGCGATATCGTCAAGAAGGACCAGAGCCTGCTCACCCTCGAGTCGGACAAGGCGACCATGGAAGTTCCGGCGCCGTTCGCTGGCATTGTCCGCGAGCTCAAGCTCAAGATCGGCGACGAAGTTTCCGAAGGCGCCATCGTCGCCCTGATTGAAGCTACCGATGCCACGGTAGGAGCGGCGTCAGCCGTGACCCCGGTTTCCCCGCCACCTTCGCCGCAACCCGTGGCTGCCGCCCCGATCGTTGCGACGCCTGACGTCATGGTCGCCGCAGCGCCTGCGACAATCAATACTCCTGCGCCGACCTTTGGTGCCGAAGCACTGATGCCCGATCAGGTGCCTTACGCCAGTCCGGCGGTGCGCGTGTTCGCGCGTGAGCTCGGCGTAGATCTGGCGAAAGTCGCAGGCAGCGAGCGCGGCGGCCGGATCAGCAAGGAAGACGTGCAGGCCTTCGTGAAGAAGGCGCTCGCCGGCGGTGGCGCCACGGTCACCGCGGGCGGCGGGCTCAACCTGATTCCGTGGCCGCAGGTGGACTTCGGCAAGTTCGGCGCGGTCGAATCGCAGCCGCTGTCCCGGATCAAGAAATTGTCCGGCGCCAACCTGGCGCGCAACTGGGCGATGATCCCGCACGTCACCCAGTTCGAGGACGCCGACATCACCGAGATGGAGGCCTTCCGCAAGAAACTCGGCGAAGAGCAGAAAGACGTGAAAGTCACGCCGCTGGTGTTCCTGATCAAGGCAGTGGTGGCGGCGCTGAAGAAATACCCAGCGTTCAATTCTTCGCTTGATGGCGAAAACCTGATCCTGAAGAAGTACTTCCACGTCGGTATCGCCGTCGACACGCCCGATGGCCTAGTGGTGCCAGTGATCCGCGATTGCGACCAGAAAGGCCTGCTGCAATTGTCGGCCGAGCTGGCCGAGATCAGTGGCAAGGCGCGCGAGAAGAAGCTTGGCCCGAACGACATGCAGGGCGGCTGCTTCTCGATCTCCTCGCTCGGGGGCATTGGCGGCACGGCGTTCACGCCGATCATCAACGCGCCGGAAGTGGCGATCCTCGGTGTGTCCAAGTCACAGATGAAACCCGTCTGGAATGGCAGCGAGTTCGCGCCACGCCTGTTGTTGCCGTTGTCGCTCTCCTACGACCATCGGGTGATCGACGGCGCCGCCGCCGCGCGCTTCACCACGTATCTGTCGCAAGTGCTCGGCGATATCCGCCGGCTGCTGGTCTGAGGTGGGCATGACCATGATCGAATGCCAGCTCGTCGTGCTCGGTGCCGGCCCTGGCGGCTATACCGCCGCGTTTCGTGGCGCCGACCTCGGCCTCGATACGGTCTTGATCGAACGCTACGCCGCGTTGGGCGGCGTCTGCCTCAACGTCGGTTGCATTCCATCGAAGGCCTTGCTGCACGCGGCCGAAGTGATCGAGGAAGCCAAACATGCGGCGAGCTATGGCGTGAATTTCGGCGAGGCGAAGATCGACCTGGACAAATTGCGCGCGAACAAAGACAAGGTCGTCGGCCAACTCACCGGCGGCCTGGCCGGCATGGCCAAGGCGCGCAAGGTGCGCACGGTGACCGGCGTTGGCAAGTTCGTGTCCGCCAATGAGATCGAAGTCGAGACCGTCGACGGCAAGAAGCTCGTGCGCTTTGCCCAGTGCATCATCGCGGCTGGTTCGCAGCCGGTGAAGCTTCCGGGTTTCCCGTGGGACGATCCGCGCGTGATGGATTCAACCGATGCGCTGATGCTGGCCGACATTCCGAAACAGTTGTTGGTCGTTGGTGGCGGCATCATCGGCCTGGAAATGGCCTGTGTGTATTCGGCGCTGGGAAGCGTTGTCACGGTGGTTGAGTTCATGCCGCAGCTGATGCCCGGCACTGATCCCGACCTGGTCAAACCACTGGCTGATTTGCTGAAGAAACGCGGCGTCGCCGTGCATCTTTCCACCAAGGTGGCGAAAGTCGACGCCAAGAAAGACGCGCTGCATGCGACCTTCGAGGGCGAGAAAGCGCCGACCAACACGAAATATGATCGCGTGCTGGTCTCGGTCGGGCGTTCCCCGAACGGCGGCAAGATCGGCGCGGACAGGGCCGGGGTGCAGATCAGCGAGCGCGGCTTTATCGCCGTGGACCGGCAGATGCGCACGAATGTGCCGCACATCTTCGCGATCGGCGATGTGATCGGCCAGCCGATGCTCGCGCACAAGGCCACGCACGAAGGCAAGCTCGCTGCAGAAGTGGCGGCGGGCGAAAAACGCGAGTGGGTGGCGCGGGTGATTCCTTCGGTAGCCTATACCGATCCGGAAATCGCCTGGGTGGGTGTCACCGAAACCGATGCCAAGGCCAAGGGACTCAAGGTCGGCGTCGCGAAATTCCCCTGGGCCGCGTCCGGTCGCGCGATCGGCTTGGGCCGTACCGAGGGTTTCACGAAATTGATTTTCGACGAAGCCACGCATCGGATCGTTGGCGGCGGCATTGTCGGCGTTCATGCCGGTGACCTGATCGCCGAGATCGCGCTGGCTATCGAAATGGGCTGCGAAGCCGGCGACATCGGCCACACCATTCATCCGCATCCGACGCTCAGTGAATCGGTGGGCATGACTGCCGAAGTCTTCGAAGGCAGCATCACCGACCTGTATATTCCGAAGAAACGCTAAAGGCGCTTTCCCGGAGGGCACATGTACGAAGTGATCGGATTCTTCCTGTTTGGCGTGTTTTTGCTGCTGCTTGGCGGTGATTCGATGGTGCGCGGTGTTTCCGGGCTCGGGCAACGACTCGGTCTTGCTTCGTTCACTGCCGGTTTGTTGTTGCTGTCGGTCGCGACCTCGCTGCCACAACTGGCGGTCAACGCCTATGCGCTCGAACACGGGCAGGTTGACCTCGCTTTGGGTAATGCGATTGGCAGCACGATCGCCAGCATCGGCTTGACCCTCGCGTTGGCGGCGATCACCGCGCCCTTGCTGCTCGGCATGCGCGCGCTGGTTGCCGAAGCTGTCTTCGTCCTAGTGGCTACCGGCGCCGTGCTGTTGTTCGGGATTGATGGCGAAATCGTGCGCTGGGAAGCCACGCTGCTGCTGGCGGGTTTCGCCGCCTTCCTCGTTTTCGTATTCACTCGCGGACGCAACGAGCCAGCTGAAGTGCAGCAGGAACTGACGGAATTCGCCCACACCAGTATCGGCACGGCGCAGAACGTGTCCCGGTTGGCGATTGCAGCCGTAGTGCTGTATTTCGGCAGCAAGTTTGTTGTGGCCAATGCGCTGATCATCGGGCCGGCACTGGGTTTGAGTGCGGCGCTCACCGGCTTGACCGTAGTCGCGGTCGGAACCGCTTTGCCGCAAGTGGTCACCGCGGCGCTGACTGCCTACCGGGGGCATGGCAATGCTGTCGCCGGCCAGGTGCTCGGCGCATGCCTGTTCAACTTGCTCGTGGTCATCGGCGGCATGGCGGCGATTCGTCCGGTACAGCTACCTGCGTCGGTGATCAGTTTCGCGCTGCCCGTCGCCATGGCGTTCGGCCTGGTCGTGTATTTGCTCTTGACGCGCGATACGCGCCTGGGGCGTCGTGACGGCGGCATCCTTGGTGTGCTGTTCGTCGCCTGGCTTGCGTTCGAGCTCATCCACGCCGGGCACTGAAACGGCCATGAGGCGAATCCTCGTCATCGGCTTGACCGGGCAGGTGGGTGATGCCTTGTGGCCGCACCTTTCCAGCCTGGGCGAATGTTGGGCCGTGTCCCGGCAAGCGCCGCCAGCATCAGCAGGCATTTACTGGCTTACCGGCTTGCTCCAGGCGATGCCGCCCTTGCCCGAGCGCCTTGACACCGTGATCAGCCTGGGACCGTTGGATGCTTTCACGGACTGGTTCGGCCAATCTGGTTTGTCGAATGTGCGTGTCGTAGCCCTGGGCTCGACCGGGCGGGAGGACAAGCGCGAATCCCGGGATCTGAAAGAACAGGGCGTGGCGCTGGCGCTGTCTCGCGCCGAGTTGGGCCTGTTCGAGGCCGGGCGCAGACAGAGTGCAGAAGTGACCTTGCTGCGCCCGACGCTTATGTACGGCCACGGTCGCGATGCCAGCCTGACGCCGATGCTTGCCCTGGCCCGGCGCTGGGGATTCGTCGTGCTGCCTGCGGGCGCCTCCGGATTGCGCCAGCCGGTGCATGTGGATGACGTCGCGGGCGCCATCGTCGACTGCCTGGATGCGCCGGCAGCAGTGGGCCGGTGTTTCGATCTGCCGGGTGGCGAGCGCTTGTCCTTTCGGGAAATGATCGTGCGCAGCCTTGCCCGCCATGTCCCCGGGGCACGGGTGGTGACGGTCCCGCGAATACTGTTCCAGGCCTTGCTGGCCGCCGCCGGACGCGTTGGCACGTTGTCGCTGGGCCCGGGATTTCTTGAGCGCACCCGCCGCGACCAGACGGCGGAAACAGGCCCGGCAGCGGCAGCATTCGGTTTCCAGCCGCGTCTTTTCGAGCCTTGAGTTGGCTTGTTGTCAATATTTTATGCTGCGATGCAGCAGGGAATTGTTCTCATTCCATACGCTAGGGCATTGCTTCTTTGCATAACGGACTTTTAATATGGAGTAACGTACAGCCTGCCCCACCTGATTCGCCCTGAAGAGGATCCAACGTCATGACCCAACGCAAACCGCTCCGCGGACTTCTTGCCCGCGCCCCGCTCGCATCTGCTGTTGCCGCTGCGCTGTTTGTCGCGCCGGCTGCCCAAGCTTACGATTTCGAGAATGGCGGACTCACCGGCAGTCTCGACACCACCATTTCCTACGGAATCTCGGTCCGCACCCAGGACGCGGATCCCAACCTGATCGGCAAGGCCCATTTCAATCCGGGTCTATGTGCCTTCAACGTTCCGCTTGGCGCCATCCCGCCCGGCTTCGGTCGCTGCACCTCCACCGGCGGCGTACCGGGTTCGGCCTACCAAGTAGCCGCTCCGGGCCGGTTCTCGGTCAATCGCGACGACGGCGACCTCAAGTACGGCAAGGGCGATGCCTTTTCCAATGCTTTCAAGATCACTTCGGAACTGAGCCTGAAATGGGGTGAGAACCAGAGTTGGGGCGCCTTCGTTCGCGCCAGCTATTTTTATGATTTCGAGAATGAGGGACGCGACGACCTGACCCAGGCCGCGAAAAACAAGGTCGGCAAGGAATTCCGCCTGCTTGATGCGTTCCTGTACCACGACTACACCATCGCCGATCACAAGGGCAGCTGGCGCGTTGGCCAACAGGTGGTGAGTTGGGGCGAGAGCACCTTCATCCAGAACGGCATCAACGTGATCAACCCGATCGACGTGTCCAAGCTGCGCGTCGCCGGCGCCGAGCTCAAGGAAGCGTTCCTGCCCGTCCCGATGCTCTGGGGCTCGTTCAGCTTCACTGACAACCTGTCGGCCGATGTCCTTTACATGCTCAAGTTCCAGGAGATCGAGGTTGATCCTTCCGGCACCTACTTCAGCTCCAACGACTTCGCCTCCCCCGGCGGCACCTATGTGATGCTGGGCTTCGGCACGACGCCGCAGCCGGTGAACAATCCTGAGCTGTACAACGCCACATGCGCCCATGGCCCTGCGGGCTACGCCAATTCCGATGCCGGCATCGGCGCGCTGATTGCGGTCGCCTGCCCGAGTGCCGTGCAGCGCTTGGCTGACAAAAAGGCCAGCAACAACGGCCAATACGGTTTCGCGGTGCATTATTTCGCCGAGAATCTGGGCAGCACCGATTTCGGTTTCTACTTCCTGAACTACCACAGCCGTCTGCCACTGCTGTCCGGCCAGTCGATCAATCTCGCCAAGGTAGCTGCCGGTGTGCCGATCGGGCAGGCCGCAGGTTATTTCGTCGAGTATCCGGAAGACATCCAGATGTACGGCATGAGCTGGAACACTTCGCTGCCGGGTGGCGTGGCTTGGCAGGGTGAAGTCAGCTATCGCCCGAACATGCCGCTGCAACTGGATGACGTCGAATTACTGTTCGCGGCGCTGAGCCCGCTCAATATCTCGATTCCGTATTCGTCATTGAAGTTCTGCAGTCAGTTGCTCCCGGGCTGTACCAGTGCGCCGCAGAACCATTACGTGCAGGGCTGGCGCCGGAAAGAAGTGGAGCAGTTGCAGATGACTTTCACCAAGGCTTTCCCGGATGTCCTGGGTGCCGAACAGCTCGCGTTGGTGGGCGAAATCGGCGCGACCAACGTGCCCAACCTGGAAGATCCGTCGGTGCTGCGCTATGAAGGTGAAGGTACCGATACCGGTGGCGGCAAGGATGTGAACTCCTGCGCCCTGTACGTTACGGTGCCGGGTGTTGGCTCGATCCCGGTTCCGTCGACTTGCCCTCCGGGTAGCCTGCGCAACCCGCTGACTCTGGGCGGCGGCTTCCCGACCCGGTTCTCCTGGGGCTATCGCCTGGCCGCCAAGGCCGACTACAACAGCGCGTTTGGTACTTCGATCACGCTGTCGCCACGTATTGCCTTCAATCATGACGTGCATGGCACCACTCCGGGGCCGGGTGGCAATTTCCTCGAGGGTCGCAAGTCCGGAACCGTCGGCGTCGAGGCGAACTACCTCAACAAGCTAGTGTTCGATCTCAGCTATACAGCCTTCTTCGGCGGCGGTAGTTTCAACCAGATCTCCGACCGGGATTTCGCTTCCTTCACCGTCAAGTATTCGTTCTGAGCCATTAGGGAGGGCAGACGATGAAATTGATCAAAAACTCGATGCTGGCGTCATTTGTCGGCGCCGCCTTGTTGAGCGCGGTAGTGGCTCAAGCCAAGGTGAGCTCCGACAAGGCCGCGCAGTTGGGCAACACACTCACCCCGATGGGTTCGGAAAAAGCCGGTAATGCTGCCGGTACGATCCCGGCCTGGGATGGCGGCATTACCCGTCCGCCCGCGGGCTACCGGGCCGGCGGCGACCATATTGATCCTTACGCCGCCGACCGGGTGTCGTTCCAGATCACTCCGGCCAACTACAAACAGTATGCAGACCGGCTCGGTGCCGGCGAGCAAGCCATGTTCGAGCGTTACAAGACGTTCCGCATGGATGTCTACCCGAGCCACCGCAGTGCTTCGTTCCCGCAACGTACTTACGAGTTCACCCGGCGCAATGCCACTGCCTGCGAATTGATCGCCGATGGTGATGGTATTCGCAATTGTGCCGAAGGTTTTCCGTTCCCGATCCCGAACAACGCCTATGAAGCGATCTGGAACCACAAGCTCAAGTACAAGGGCTTGTCAGTGCGCAGCTTTTCCAACCAGGTCACTCCGACCGCAGGGGGGTCGTACACCTTGACCCGTTTGCGCGAGGAAATCCTCGGCCTCTATTACAAGCCGGGCAACACCTCCGAGAACATCAACAACAACCTGCTGTACTTCAAACAGGATGTGCTGTCGCCGGCGCGCCTAGCCGGCGGCGTGCTGCTGGTGCATGAAACCTTGAACGCCAAGGCCGCGCCCCGCCAAGCCTGGGTCTACAACCCCGGCCAGCGTCGCGTCCGGCGCGCCCCGAACGTCGCCTATGACAATCCCGGCACCGCCTCCGACGGCCTGCGCACCAACGACATGACCGACATGTTCAATGGCGCCATGGATCGCTTCGCCTGGACGCTGGTCGGCAAGAAGGAGATGTTCATTCCCTACAACGCCTACAAGGCCGACAGCAGCCGATCCAAGGTCAGTGACATGGTGCGTCCGGGTCACATCAATCCCGACTACCTGCGCTATGAACTGCACCGGGTCTGGGTGATCGAAGCCAAACTCAAGCCGGGCCAGCGCCACATCAACAGCCGGCGCACTTTCTACCTCGACGAGGACAGCTATCAGATCGTGATGGTTGATCACTACGACGGCCAAGGCAATCTGTGGCGTTATTCCGAGGCCGAGCCGATCAATTACTACGAAGTGCCGACCCTGTGGACCACGCTTGAATCGCATTACGACCTGAAGTCCGGCCGGTATATTTCCGGGCTGTTGGACAACCAGGACAAGCCGCGCGATTTCAGCTTCCAGAGCACACCGGCCGACTACTCACCGCAAGACTTGCGCGACAGCGGCGTCCGCTGATCCGTGCCATCACCGTCGCGCCCGCAAGGGCGCGACGGCTTTTCGGGCCGTGCCGGCAAGCTGCGGACAGGAGTGGAGCCGATGTCGAAGATCCGATTGCGCACCGCGCGCTGGTTGGGCGTGATGCTGCTGTTCCTGACCCTGCCGCTGGCGGCGCCCGCATCTGCGGTTGAAGGCGCTGGCGCCATTGCTTCTGATGACCCGTCGACCCAACCGTCGGAAATCCTGCCGAGGGCGGTGAAATCGCTGTTGCTGGACGTCGCCCACACCGAGGTTGGCTTTGTTGCCGTCGGTGAGCGTGGCCATGTGCTGCTTTCCAGCGACGGGAAAACCTGGGCGCAGGTGCAAACACCGACTCGATCTACCCTCACTGTCGTTACTTCGATCGAGGGCCAATTGTGGGCGGCGGGGCACGATGGCGTGATCCTGCATTCGGCAGATGGCGGTAAATCATGGCAGGCGCAGCGTCGCGATCCTTACCAGTTGGCCGCAGGCGAAAATCCGGCCGATCACGATATCCGCCAGGGCGTGCCGATCCTGGATATCGCATTCGCCGACACCCGCAATGGCATCGCCGTGGGTGCCTACAACCTCGTGCTCATCACCCATGATGGCGGGGCGACGTGGTCCGCGCGCCAGGCGATTTCGTCAGCACCGGCCACCGAAGCACGGCATGAACCGGCCCAAGGCGACGTGTTCAGCAAGGAAGACTTGCAGCTGGGTGAGGAATCCGATCCGCATCTGAATTCGATTGCCCATGCAGGCGGTGATGCCTGGGTTATTGCCGGCGAGCGCGGCACCTTCCTGCGTTCGACTGACAATGGCGAACACTGGCAGAAGCTTGCTTTCCCGTATGCCGGTTCGATGTTCGGCGTAATGGCTTGGGACGAAAGTCACCTGCTTGCCTTTGGCCTGCGCGGCAACGTCTACGAATCCTTCGACCAGGGCTTGATCTGGAGCAAGGTCGATGCCTTGTGCGGGGTCGCCCTGATGGGCGGGATCGCACTGCCAGAAGGAGGCGCCGTGCTGGTTGGCGCCAACGGCACCGTGCGGGTGCGGGCAAAATCCGGCCAGCCGTTCGTGGCGCAGACGTTCAAGAACGCCAATGGCGAAACCCCTTACCTTGCCGGCGTGATCCTCGATGGCAACGGTGATTACCTGCTGGTCGGCGACAAGGGCGTCGATCTGTACCACCCGCAGTAACGGAGTCGACATGAGCACCGCCACACAACGTTTCGCCGAAAGAATCGTGTTTGGGGCCCGCCCGCTCGTGTTGTTCCTGTTCGCGGCGATCACGGTGGTGATGGTCTTTTTCGCCAGTCAGCTCAAGGTCGACGCCGGCTTCAAGAAACAGATCCCGTTGCAGCACGAGTACATGCGCACGTTCACTGACTACGAGTCGGATTTCGGCGGTGCCAACCGCGTACTGGTGGCGGTGATTGCCAAAGACGGCAACATGTTCACCGATCAGTTCATGGGCACCTTGCAGCAGGTGACCAAGGACGTGGTCAACCTCGACGATACCGACGACGCCCGCGCCCGCTCGCTGTTCACGCCGAACGTCCGCTACATCGAAGTAGTCGAGGACGGCATTTCCGGCGGTAACGTCATCCCCAACGATTACGATCCGAGTTTCCAGCCGGGCACGCCGGCGCAGTTCGACGCGATCCGCTCGAACATCGTCAAGGCCAATATCCTCGGCCGGCTGGTTGCCAAGGATTATTCGGGCGCAATGGTCTGGGCCGACATCATCCCCGAGTCCAGGGACCGCAAGGTCGATTACCAGGCGATTGCCCACCAACTCGAGCAGATCCGCAAGAAGTACGAGAAAGGCAACGTCACCATCCACATCATCGGCTTCGCCAAGATGGTCGGCGATATCAGCGATGGCGCGAAGTCGGTGATGAAATTCTTCGCGATCACCATTGCGTTTACCTGGCTGCTGCTGTTCCTGTATTCGAGCTCGATCAAGCTGGCTTCGCTGACGGTGTTGTGCGCGATGGTTGCGGTCGTGTGGATGCTCGGCGCGTTGCGCCTGATGGGTTTCGGCATTGACCCGATGAACATGCTGACGCCATTCCTGATATTCGCGATCGCGGTCAGCCATGGCGAACAGATGATCAACCGCTTCCGCGGCGAGATCTTCTTCGGTGGCCTCGAAGAAGGCACGGTCGAGCAGTTGCGCGAACGCGCCAAGTTCGCGCTGCCGCCACTGGAGGCCGCCCAGCTCTCGTTCCGCATGCTGCTGGCGCCGGGCGCGGTCGCCTTGCTGGCCGGTTGCATCGGTTTCGGCGCGATCTGGTTCATCCCGATCCAGATGATCAAGGAGCTGGCGATCACCGCCACCGCCGGTGTAGGCATAACCATCCTCACCGACCTGATCCTGTTGCCGGTGCTGCTCAGTTACACGCGCTTGCGCAACCTTGATCGCAAGCGTGCCTACCGCCTGCGCCAGCTGACCCAGTTCGACAAGATCTGGGCCCTGCTGTCGCGCCTGAGCCGCCCGCGTGCCGCCGCAATCGTGCTTGTGATCGGCGTTGTTACCTGGTTCTTCGCCTGGCAGGAAGGCAAGAAAGTAATGATTGGCGACGCCCAGGCCGGCGTGGCCGAACTGCGTGCTGATTCGCGCTACAACCAGGACGCGGTACTGATCAGCAGGAAGTTCGCCCTCGGCGTGGACATCCTCAACGTGATCGTCGAGGCCGGCCCCTCGGCCTGCACCACCAGCTACAAGGCGATGGAGACCATCGATCGTTTCGCCTGGCACATGAGCAATGTCGAAGGCGTCGAGCAGGTAATGACGCTGCCAATGGCGGCAAAGATGGTCAATGCCGGTTGGAACGACGGTTCGGCGCGCTGGCGCGTGTTGCCGCGCGAGCAGGATACGTTGCGCCAGGCCACGCAGAGTTTCGAGACTGACTCGGGCCTGCTCAATGCCGATTGCAGCGCCATTCCAGTGACCGTATTCACCCGCGACCACCAGTCCTCCACCATTGACCGCGTGGTGGCCGAGACCAAGCGTTTCCGCAGCGAAAATCATGCCTACGATCCGAATTTCGCGAGGACCCGCGATGCCGCGATCAAGGCCGCCCAGGACAAGGGCGAGGAATACCGGACCGACCAGGTCAATTTCCGCCTTGCCACCGGCAGCCTCGGCGTGATGGCTGCGATCAACGATACCGTGCGCGAAAAGGAACACTTCATCCTGTACCTGCTCTACGGGGCAGTGTTCGTGATGTGCTGGATCAGCTTCCGCAGCCCGCGTGCGGCGCTGTGCGTGTTGCTGCCGCTGGTGCTGGTCACCGAGCTGGGCCATTCGCTGATGGTGCACCTTGGCATCGGCATGAAGATCAACACCCTGTGCGTGGTTGCGCTCGGCGTCGGCATCGGTGTCGATTACGGCATCTATATTTTTGCCCGTATGCGCGAGGCAATGAACCAGGGGCATCCGCTGGGCGAGTCCTACTTCATCGCCCTCAAGACCACCGGCATCGCCATCTTCTACACGGCGCTGACCCTGGCGGTCGGCGTGGCGATGTGGATGTTCTCGGTGCTCAAGTTCCAGGCCGACATGGGCATCATGTTGACCTTCATGTTCCTGGTTAACATGATCGCCGCGATCGTGTTCCTGCCGGCGCTATGCCGCTGGTTGCTGAAGCCGAACGAGCCCGATACCTGGAATCCACCGGTCTAGCCTGCGGCCTCAGATATCGCTGGCTGGTGGCGCGACTCGCACCACAGCCAAGTTGCGCACAGCGATGGCGAACACGCCGCCGAGCACCATCGCGCCACCGAACCACAGGCGCGGGCCGACCTGGTCGTGCAGGAAATAGATACCGAGCATGGTCGCGAGCACCGGCGCGGACAGCAGATAAGGCGTCACCTGCGCCACCGGATGCCGTTGCAACAGCAGGTAATAGATGCCGTGCCCGACCAATGAAGCAATCACCGCTGCATAGGCGACACCAGCCCATGCGACCCAAGTGGCATGGGCGATGCTCGCGGGCGCCGCCGGCTCGATCAATGCACTGGCTGTGAGCAGCGGCAGCATGCCGATCAGCGCGGTCCAGCCTTGCTGACTGTAGAGATCCAGTCCTTTCAGGCCGCGCATCAGCACCGTGCCGACGGCCAGGAAAAACGCCGACACCAGCATCAGCAGCAAGGCTTCCGGGCTGTGTGTCACCGCCGGATCGAAGCCCAGCACCAGCACGCCGGTGAAACTGAGTGCGATTGCCGCACCGGTGCGCCAGTGGAAGCGTTCGCCCAGCCACCACCAGGCGAGCAATGCCGCCATCGGCACGTAGCTTTGCATCACGATGGCCGGCGAAGCGATGGTCTTCGACAGGCTCAGCGCCCAGAAACTCAGGCCGAAGTGCAGCACGCCATTGCAGATGCAGACCGTGGCCAGTCTTGGCCACTGGCCCGGTGCCGGTTTTTTCAGGAAAGGCAGCATCAGCGCGCCAAGCAGGACCAAGCGCAAGCCGGTGAACAGCAGCGGTGGGAATTCCCGCAATGCCAGTTTCGAGGTGATGAAATTTCCGGCCCAGGCCAGGCAAACGAGTGCGACCAGGGCGAGATCGCGGCCGACCAGGCCGTGTTGCCGAGACTCAGCCAAGTCCGATCCGGCGGTAGAGTTTGTTCAAGGTCCACAGTGGCCCGACCAACAGGTAGACCAGGTCGGTGAAAAAACTCGGCCGCTTGCCCTCAATATTGTGGCCGATGAACTGGCCGATCCAGGCGACCACGAACACACCGGCCGCGAGTTCGAGCAGGACGGTCATGCCGAAGCGCGCGGCCAGCCAGCGGTTGAGCAAGAGCATCAGCACGAAAGCGATCAACGCGCCCATCGCCAGCGAGCGCGACTTCTGCCAGTACCAAGCCCAGGCCAGGAACATCGCGAGCGCGCACCAGGCACCGGGCAGGAAGAAACTTCCGGGCACTGGGATCGTCCAGAGCATTGCCGACACCGACCAGACAATCGCCGGTACGCACAGGACATGGATTACCTGATTCGTCGGGTTTTGGTGATCGCTGGTGTATTGGTCGAGCAATGAGTTGATGGTGCTGGCCATGCTGGCGATCCCGCAGAAAGTTATGGATCAGTCTACGCGGATGCCGGCCAGCCGCCACAGCGCCTCGGCATACTTGCCGCGCGTGGCCGCGATGACATCGGCCGGCACTTTCGGCCCGGGCGCGGTCTTGTTCCAGTCCAGCGTTTCCAGGTAATCGCGCACGAATTGTTTGTCGTAACTGGGCGGGTTGATGCCAATGGCATAGGAATCGGCCGGCCAGAAACGCGAGGAGTCGGGCGTCAGCATTTCGTCCATCACGTGCAGCACGCCGTGTTCGTCGAGACCGAATTCGAACTTGGTGTCGGCAATAATGATCCCGCGCTCGGCGGCATAGGTGGCGGCGAATTGGTAGATCTTTAGCGTGGCCGCGCGCACCTGCTCGGCGAGTTCGGCGCCGACCAAACCCACCACCGCGTCGAAGCTGACGTTCTCGTCGTGGTCGCCAACCGCGGCCTTGGTCGAGGGCGTGAAAATCGGTTCCGGCAGTCTTTCCGCCTGGCGCAGGCCGGCAGGCAAGACGAGGCCGCACAGGCTGCCCGTGCGCTGGTAATCCTTCCAGCCGCTGCCGATCAGATAGCCGCGGGCGATTGCTTCCACCGGCACCGGCTTGAGTTTTTTGGTGATCACCGTGCGCTGGGCGTAGAGCGCGGCATCGGTGCCGGCCGGCAGCACGGTGGCCACGTCCTCGTGTGTCAGGTGGTTCGGGATCAGGTGCGCGGTCTTGTCGAACCAGAAATTCGAAATCTGGCAGAGCATTTCGCCCTTGCCCGGGATCGGATCCGGAAGTACCACGTCAAAGGCTGAAAGCCGGTCACTGGCGACCATGAGCAGGCGATTGTTCGGCAGGCCATAGACATCGCGGACCTTGCCGCGATGGAGCAGGGGCAGGCCGGGCAGGTTCGAGGTATGCAGGACGGTGGACACGGGCGCTCCGGCGCAAGACTGGGCGGCTATTGTAGCCGGCGCTGCTAGAATGCCGACATGATGAACTGGACTGGCAAGATCGTCGGCCTGCTGCTGGGGCTGCTCACCCGACGCCCGCAGTTGATGGTGATCGGCCTGATCCTCGGCCATCTCTACGACATGGGCGTGTTCAACAGTGCCGCGAAGCCGCCGGTCGCCCCACCATCGCCGGCCACCAACCCCTATGCCTCGCTCGGTGTCAGCGCCTCGGCCACGGACGAAGAAATCGAACAGGCCTGGCGCCGCAAGATGTCCGAGTACCATCCGGATCGGGTCGCCAATTCCGCCGACGAGATCCGCGCGCTGGCCGAAAAACGCGCGAGCGAGATCAACGCCGCCTACGAAATCATCCAGAAGCAACGTCGCAAGGGTTGAGCCATGTCCAAGTGCCTGATCGCCCCCTCGATCCTGTCCGCGAACTTCGCCAAGCTCGGCGAGGAAGTCGACCACGTGCTCAAGTCCGGCGCCGATTGGGTGCACTTCGACGTGATGGACAACCACTACGTGCCGAACCTGACCATTGGCCCGCTGGTGTGCGAAGCCTTGCGCAAGCATGGTGTCACCGCGCCAATCGACGTACACCTGATGGTCAAGCCGGTCGACCTGATCGTGCCGGACTTCGCCAAGGCCGGCGCTACGCTGATCAGCTTCCATCCCGAGGCCAGCGAACACATCCATCGCACGATCCAACTGATCAAGGCCAGTGGTTGCCAGGCTGGTTTGGTATTCAATCCGGCCACGCCGCTGGACGTGCTCGACAACGTGCTCGGCGACCTCGATCTGGTGCTGATCATGTCGGTCAATCCCGGCTTCGGCGGCCAGAGTTTTATTTCCGGCGCCTTGGACAAACTGCGCAAGGTACGCGCGATGATCGATGCCAGCGGTCGCGATATCCGCCTGGAAGTGGACGGTGGCGTGAAGCCGGACAATATCGGTGCGATCGCCGCCGCCGGTGCCGACACCTTTGTGGCCGGCTCGGCGATCTTCGGCCAGTCCGACTACGCCAAGGTGATTACTCAAATGCGCGCGGAAGTGGCGAAAGCCCGCGCTTGATCCGGAGTTCACCGTGACCACTGCCGAAGATTTCCGACAGCTCGCCGCCGCCGGCCATAACCGCATCCCGGTGGTGCGCGAGGTGTTGTCCGACCTCGATACGCCGCTGTCGGTCTACCTCAAGCTCGCCGATGGCCCGCATACCTATTTGTTCGAATCGGTCGAGGGCGGCGAACGCTGGGGCCGCTATTCGATCATCGGGCTGCCGGCCAAGCGCACCTATATTTTTCGTGGCCATTCGCTGGAAGTGCGCGAACACGGCGACGTGATCGAATCGCGCGAACTCGCCGATCCGCTCGCCGAGATCGATCGCCTGCGCGAAGGATTCCGCGTGCCGCGCCTGCCCGGACTGCCGGGATTCACCGGCGGCCTGGTCGGTTATTTCGGCTTCGAAACCATTGGCTGGATCGAGCCTCGGCTGCGCGAATTGATTGAAAGCGGGGGTCACAAACCAGACCAGCTCGGTACGCCCGATGCGCTGCTGATGCTTAGCGAGGAAGTCGCGGTATTCGACAACCTCAAGGGCCGCCTGTACCTGATCGTGCACGCGGATCCTTCCGAGCCGCAGGCCTGGGCCAAGGCGCAGCGTCGGCTCGACGCGCTGGTGCACCGGTTGCGTCACGCCGGCGCCTCGTACCCGGATGTCCTCGATCCATCGTTGCTCAAGGAGGAGGACTTCGTGTCCGGCTTCACCCGCGAGGGTTTCATCGCCGCGGTGGAAACGGCCAAGGATTACATCCGTGCCGGCGATATTTTCCAGGTCGTGCTCAGCCAGCGCATGAGCGTGCCGTTCCGGGCGCGACCGGTGGACGTCTACCGCGCGCTGCGGGCGATGAATCCTTCTCCCTACATGTACTTCCTCGACCTCGGCGGCACCCAGGTGGTCGGCAGCTCGCCGGAAATCCTGGTGCGTCTGCAGGCCGGCGAAGTCACGGTGCGGCCGATCGCGGGTACGCGTCCGCGCGGCGCGACCCTCGAGCAAGATCTCTCGCTGGAAGCCGAGCTGCTGGCCGATCCCAAGGAGCGCGCCGAGCACCTGATGCTGATCGACCTCGGCCGCAACGATGTCGGCCGCGTCGCCGAAGCGGGTTCGGTGAAAGTCGGCGAACAATTCGTGATCGAGCGCTATTCGCACGTCATGCACATCGTTTCCGAGGTCACGGGAAAGCTGCGCAGCGACCAGACATTCGCCGACGTGCTCAAGGCCACGTTCCCAGCCGGTACCGTTTCCGGCGCGCCGAAGATCCGCGCGCTGGAAGTAATCCGCGAACTCGAACCGATCAAGCGCAACATCTACTCCGGCGCGGTCGGTTACCTCGGCTGGTGGGGCGACGCCGACACCGCCATCGCCATCCGCACCGCGGTGATCCAGGACGGCCGCCTGCACGTGCAGGCCGGCGCCGGGATCGTTCACGACTCCGACCCCGCGAAAGAGTGGGACGAGACCATGAACAAGGGCCGCGCGCTGTTCCGCGCCGTGGCGCAGGCGGCGAGCGGGTTGTGACAATGCTTTCCCACCCTCACCCCGGCCCTCTCCCGCCAGCGGGAGAGGGAGAGTACCGCCGCGGCCATCAGTTCCCTTTCTCGACAGCAGGACAGGAGGCGAGAAGCCGGATCCAGCTTTTTGTTTCCTCTCCCGCTGGCGGGAGAGGGTTAGGGTGAGGGTGGATGGACAAGAGACACAACACAGTCAAGGCGCGGATTTTGCGCAAAGGGATGACCGAAGCCGAAACGGTTCTCTGGCGAATGCTTCGGGCGAGGGAGTTCGGTGGATTCAAGTTTCGACGCCAGCATGCAATCGGTCCATATGTCGCTGATTTCGCTTGCCTTGCGGAAAAGCTGGTTATCGAGGCGGATGGCGGCCACCATCTGCAGCAAGCCGAAGATGATGCCGAAAGAACACGCTTTCTTGAGTTGCAGGGGTATCGGGTCGTGCGATTTTGGAACCATGAGATCCTGACCATGCAGGAGGCGGTTCGCGAAGGCATCGAGCTGGCATTGCGCCGGAGCCACCCTCACCCCGGCCCTCTCCCGCCAGCGGGAGAGGGAGAATGACGAACGACGACGAGTAGCGGAGCAACACATGCTTTTGATGTTGGACAACTATGACAGCTTTACCTACAACCTCGTGCAGTATTTCGGCGAGTTGGGGCAGGAAGTGAAGGTCGTGCGCAACGATGCGATGACCGTGGCCGAGATCGCCGCGCTCAAGCCCGCGCGCATCGTTATCTCGCCCGGTCCGTGCACGCCCGACCAGGCCGGCGTCTCGCTTGAAGTGCTGGCCAGGCTGTCGGGCCAGGTGCCGATCCTCGGCGTCTGCCTCGGCCACCAGAGCATCGGCCAGGCCTTCGGCGGCAAGGTCGTGCGCGCCAGGACGATCATGCACGGCAAGACCTCGCGCATCCGCCATACCGGCCGAGGCGTGTTCGCCGGCCTGCCCGACGACTTCGAAGCGACCCGTTACCACTCGCTGGTGGTCGAACGCGACTCGCTGCCCGATTGTCTTGAAATCACCGCATGGACCGAGAGCGCCGACGGCGGCTTCGACGAGATCATGGGCCTGCGCCACAAAACCCTGCCCGTCGAAGGCGTGCAATTCCATCCCGAATCGATCCTGACCCAGCACGGCCACGACCTGCTGCGCAATTTCATCGGCCAGCCATGATGGCGATCACCCCGCACGATGCCCTGCAGCGCGTCATCGTCCACCGCGAGATCTTCTTCGACGAAATGGTCGACCTCATGCGCCAGGTCATGCGCGGCGAAGTTTCGCCGGCGATGACCGCGGCCCTGCTGATCGGCCTGCGGGTGAAGAAGGAAACCATCGGTGAAATCGCCGCTGCCGCGACCGTGATGCGGGAATTCGCAGCGAAGGTCGAGGTACCGGATCGCGAACACCTGGTCGATATCGTCGGCACCGGTGGCGATGGCGCGCACACCTTCAATATTTCCACGGCGGCGATGTTCGTTGCGGCGGCGGCCGGCGCCCGCGTCGCCAAGCACGGTAACCGCAGCGTGTCGTCGAAATCCGGTAGCGCCGATGTGCTCGAAGCGCTAGGCGCGGCAATCGAGCTGCAGCCCGAACAGGTTGCGCGTTGCCTGGCAGAGACCGGTTTCGGCTTCATGTACGCGCCAATGCACCACCCGGCGATGAAGAACGTCGCACCGATTCGCAAGGAACTGGGCGTGCGGACGATCTTCAACATACTCGGCCCGCTGACTAATCCAGCCGGTGCGCCAAACATCCTGATGGGCGTGTTCCATGCCGACCTGGTCGGCATCCAGGCGCGCGTGCTGCAACGGCTCGGCGCCAAGCACGCGTTGATCGTGCACGGCCGCGATGGCCTCGACGAAATCACCCTTGCCGGCGGCACGCTGGTGGCGGAATTGCGTGGCGACCAGGTAGAAGAATACGAAATACTTCCTGGTGAATTCGGCCTGGCAATGGCCGACCTGCACGCGATCCGGGTCGAGACGCCGGAGCAATCTAAGGTGATGCTGTTGTCCGCGCTCGAAGACCGGCCCGGCCCGGCCCGTGACATCGTGTTGCTCAATGCCGGTGCCGCCTTGTATGCGGCCGGCGTCGCCGGATCGATCGTCGAGGGCGTGGAACGTGCGCGCGCCGTGCTTGCCAGCGGCGCCGCGCGGGCCAAGCTCGACGATTACCTGACGGCAACGCGCCGACTGGCGTCGGAGAATTTCCGATGAGCGATATCTTGCAGAAAATCCTGGCGCGCAAGGCCGAGGAAGTGCGCGAACGTGCTGCGCGCATGTCGCTGGCCGAATTGCGCGCGCGCTGCGCCGATCTGCCAATGCCGCGCGGGTTCGCAGATGCCCTGCGCAGGACCATTGCCGCCGGCGTGCCGGCGGTGATCGCCGAAGTCAAAAAAGCCAGCCCGAGCCAGGGCGTGATTCGCCCGGATTTCCACCCCGCCGACATTGCCCGCAGTTACGAACACGGCGGTGCGACGTGCTTGTCCGTGCTGACCGATGTGGATTTTTTTCAAGGTAGCGATGCTTACTTGCAGCAAGCCCGGGCGGCCTGCCGACTGCCGGTGTTGCGCAAGGATTTCATGATTGACGCCTGGCAGATCTACGAATCGCGCTTGCTCGGGGCCGATTGCATCCTGTTGATCGTGGCGGCGACGGGCGATGTCATACTGGCCGAGCTTTCCAACCTGGCGTTGTCGCTCGACATGGATGTGCTGGTCGAAGTGCACGATCTTGACGAACTCGAACGCGCCTTGCCCTTGGGTGCGCCATTGATCGGCGTCAACAACCGGAATTTGCGCACTTTCGAAGTGTCGCTCGACACGACCCTGGCCTTGAAACCGGCAGTGCCGGGCGATTGCATCCTGGTTGCCGAGAGCGGCATCCACACGCGCGGCGATGTTGCCCATCTGCGTGGCGAGGGCGTACATGCGTTTCTAGTGGGCGAAGCCTTCATGCGCGCGCCTGATCCCGGCGCCGAATTGGCCCGCCTGTTCGCCTGACTTTATTTCGTATCAGGCCTATTTGGCTTGCGGAAGCCTCAATTCCACCCGCAACCCGCCGTAGCCTTCCGACGCTTCGGCAATCAAGCGGCCGCCCATCGCTGATACGGCATTCTCCGTCCATGCCAGGCTGCTGCCTTCGGGATGCGCAGGTGCCGGTTGCGTGAATTCCGCCGCCAGGCGACGGGCCTCGGCGAGCGGGCGCTCGTCATCGAAGTACAGGAACACCACGGCGCAATCGTTCACGATTTCGCTGCCTGCGGAAATGCGCAAGAGATGGTGCTCGCCATCGCCAAGGCTGGCCAGTTGGCCGATCAGTGTTGTCAGCACTTGCAGCAGCACTTCGCGCGCTGCGGCTACCGCCGGTACCTGTTGCACGGAATCGGCGATGCGGATGTCGGTCGCGCGTGCGCGACCTTCGGACAATCGCCGGCGCGCCAAGTCCAGCAGCTCGGCGAGCAACACTGGGGCCAATGTTCCAGGAGCGGCCATATAGCGGGAGTGTTCGGCCACCTTTTCCTGCATCTGCTCCAACCGTCTGCGCAACGAGCGCAATTCCCCGCGTGCTTCCGACAGGAGGCCGGCCTGTTCGCCGAGCAGATCCTGGAGCACAGCCAGCAATTCGGTCTGCCGATGGTGCGACAAGCCTGGCTGCACCAACTCCCGGACCAGTGCTTGCATGCTCGAGGTGTGTGCCTGGTCGAGCAAGCGCAGTGGTTGCCCGATCTGTTCCTGTACTGGCGAAAGTGAATTGCCTATGTCCCTGACAATGCCGCCGGCCATCTCGCTGGCGCCGCTGCGGTAACTTTCCTGACGCAGGCGTTGCCGGGCATCGGCGAGGCGGTCGAGCATGCGGTCGAACTCCGCCGCAAGATCACCGATCTCGTCGTGGCGGTTGAAATTCAGTCGGGTCACGTCGTCGTCGCTGGCGCCGATCCGGCGCAAACGCCGCGACAGTCGTGACAGCGGGACCACCACGCCGATGTTCAATTGCCAGAGCAGGATCAATGCGATCGCCACGCCGGCCAAGCCAGTGCTTATCAGGGCCACGCGCAAGGTGTCCCTGCCGCCCGCGCTGATGTCGCGCGGCGTCGAGACCTGCAAGTCCAGGGCTGGCTTGCCGTCGACGCTGAAAATCACCGTGTCAACGTAGGTTCGCTGCGAGTCGGCCCGCAGAATGAGCGGCGTGTGAACCAGCGAATCCGGCCGGGCCTGGCCCGGCGGCAGCGGGATCGAATCGCCGCGATGCGGAACGAAGCTCACTTCAAGCCCGGCCTGCCTGGCGATACGCAAGATGCCCCGAGTGTCGAAGAACCGGCCCATCATCAGCGTGCCCAGGTGCGGGCCAACCCGCAGAGAACTGAGCACCGGCGTTGCCGCAATGAGCATGACGCCGTGGGAAGTCAGGACCAGCCCGGCGCGAGTTTTTGGCTGGTCTTCGCTGGCCATGAACGGGGAATGGGCCGGGAGCGCCGGACCGGTGAAATCATCCAGATCGAATTCACCGAGCGAGTTCAGGTCCATCGCACGCGCCCAGACCTTTCGGCCCGCAGTGTCGTAGATACCCAGCAAGTTCACCCTGAGGCTGAGCTGCGATTGCTGGCTGAGGTTGCTGTTGATGTACTCGGGATTGTCGTCCTGGACGAACTTGTAGGTGTCGTCCCAGTAGCCCCAGTCCTCGGGTTTACCGGCCAGGACTTCCAACTCGTGGTTGGTGACTTCGATCACCAGCTCGGCATTGCGCCGGGCCTGTTCCTGTTCGAGGTCAAGGAATTTCGGGTACACCAGCCAACGGCTGGCCAGCTCGATGGCGAGCAAGGTCGCCAGGAGTAGCAGCAGCACGATCAACAAGGTGCGGCGGCGCAGGTTCATGGCGAAGGAGTCAGGCACCTCCCAATCGTTTGACGAAGCGCAACGCGCCATCGCCATAGCCGCAAGCGCGATAGAAAGCGTGGGCTTCGCTGCGATGGCTGGCCGAAGTCAGCTCGATGCGCACTGCGCCCGCTTCACGGGCGCGCGCCTCGGCCTCACGCAACAGCATCCGGCCAATGCCGCGGCGCCGGGCGCCTTCGGAAACCGAGAGTGCCGTGATGCGGCAGGTCGGAGCACCGAGCGGCAGGAAGTACATCAAGTCGTAGCAGAGTAGTCCGAGCAATTCGCCCTGCGCTTCGGCCACGCACAGATGCTGGTCCGGGTCGTGGGAGACCTGGAGCAAGCGCTCACGTGCTTCCTCGGGAGTACAGGGGTAACCGAGCACTGCCAGCAGCTGCGACAGGCCGTCGGCATCGCTGGCTCGGCCTGGCCGGATCAGCGGGGAGGTCAGGGTTTGCCGGGTTGCGCTGGCCATCTTCAGCGCGTGCCGTACACCACTACGGTCTTGCCGCGGGCGTGCAGCTTGCCTTCAATCTGCAGCTGCTTGAGCACGCGGCCGGCCATTTCGCGCGAACAGCCGACGATGCGCGCCAGTTCCTGGCGCGAGACCCGCAGCTGGGTGCCTTGGGGATGACTCAGGGCATCCGGCTCGCGGCACAGGTCGTTCAGGGTGCGGATGATCCGCCCGGTCACATCGAGGAAGGCCAGGCGGCTGGCCTTGCGGCTGGTGTCGAGCAGGCGCTGCGACAACTGGGCCCCGATCGAATAGAGGATTCGTGGACACTCGTTGGCCAGTGTGCCGGAGAACAGCTGATGCAGGCGTTCATAACCGAGCTCGGCCAGCTCGCAGGGCGTACGGGTCCGCAGCAAGACATTGCGGATGGTCGCCGAGACGAACAGGCCCATTTCGCCGATGAATTCGCCGGCGTTGATGTAACCCAGCACCAGCTCGCGCCCATCCGGCTCCACGCTGATGACGCTTAGCGAGCCGCTGATCACGTAGTACAGGGTGTTGGCGGTATCGCCCGGGCGAAAGACATCGGTTCGCGTCGGGTAGCGTCGGCGGTGGCATTGGTCGAGGAAGTGGCCGAGCGACACAGAGTCCAGCGCCAATGGGCTGATGACCGGGCGAAGGATGCTGGAATCGCTGAGCGAGGTCCGGTGTGGTGTCATGGCGAGCCTGGCATTCTGTGAAGTACGGACACAGCTTAGGCCGTGACGCGGTTCACGGCAATCATCCGGGCTGGCCGGTTCCCCCGGGCGGCGGATTGCCCGATAATGCGCGCCCGCCCATTACCCGCCCATCAAGGATTACCACCGTGGTCAAGCCGTTGCCGCGTTTGCGGCTGCAGGGTTTCAACAACCTCACCAAGGCCCTGAGCTTCAACATCTACGATGTCTGCTATGCCGTCTCGGAAGAGCAGCGCCAGCGTTACATTGAATACATCGATGAGATGTTCAATGCCGAGCGCCTGACCCAGATCCTGACCGAGGTGGCGCACATCATTGGCGCCAACATCCTCAACGTGGCCCGACAGGACTACGATCCGCAGGGCGCGTCCGTCACGATCCTGATTTCCGAGGAGCCGGTGATCGACCGCAAATCGGCCGGCCGCGAGATCATTTCCGACGCGGTGGTCGCGCACTTGGACAAGTCGCACATCACTGTGCACACCTATCCGGAAACGCATCCGCACAACGGCATCGCTACTTTCCGGGCCGACATCGATGTCGCTACCTGCGGGGTGATTTCGCCGCTGAAGGCCTTGAACTACCTGATCGAGAGCTTCGATTCCGACATCGTGGTGATGGACTACCGGGTGCGCGGCTTCACCCGCGACATCAAAGGCAAGAAGCACTACATCGACCACCGGATCAATTCGATCCAGGATTTCCTCTCGAAAGCGACCAAGCAGACCTACGAGATGATGGACGTCAACGTCTATCAGGAAAATTTATTCCACACGAAGATGCACCTGAAGGACTTCGACCTCGACACTTATCTGTTTGAGGAAAAGGCCAAGAACCTGGGTTTCAAGGATCGCCATCGCATTGAAATGCAGCTCAAGCGCGAGATCGAGGAACTCTTCCACGGCCGCAACCTGAGCGATTAGCGCGATCGATCCGTCACACGCGGTAGGCGACTGCCTTCATCACCGTCGAAGTCAGCGCCATCAGCCGCGGAATCGGCTCGGGCAATACCCGCGCGCCGGCCGCTTCGGCATTATCGGCGTGACGCGCTTCGTCGGCCTTCATCGTCGCTAGGATGGCGCGGCTGCGCCGGTCTTCGGCCGGCAATGTTTCCAGGTGTTCGGCCAGGTGCGCTTCGACCTGGCGCTCGGTCTCAACCACGAAGCCCAGGTTCCAGCCGTCACCACGCATTCCGGCCAGCACGCCGATCGCATAACTGCCGGCGTACCAGACGGGATTGAGCAGGCTCGGCCGGCTGTGCAGTTCGTCGAGCCGATTCGCGCACCAGACCAGGTGGTCGGTTTCTTCCTGCGCGGCAGCGAGCAATTGCGAACGGGTGGCTTCATCGCGCGCGACCGCGGCCTGACCCACGTACAGCGCCTGCGCGCAGACCTCGCCGGTATGGTTGATGCGCATCAGCCCAGCGGCATGACGACGCGAAGCCTCGGCCATCACAACATCGGTTTCGGCGAGCCCCGGGTTGTCGCGCTCGGCGACCGGCTTGCCGCCCGTCGTGGCGAGCGCGCGCTGCGCTTCGATGATCAGGCGGTCCAGCGGGGAATAGCGGCGGGTCGTGCTCATGCCAGGTGCTCGGCCAGGAATTCGATCGGATGGCGGACGGGAATTTTACTGCCGTTTCCCAAGTGCAGGCGGCAGCCGATGTTCGATGACAATAGTTCGACTGCGCCACTTGCTTCCAGCGCGATGAGCAACGGTTCGCGCAAGCGCGCGGCGCGCTCGGGTTCGGCCAGCATGTGCAGGCCGGCGGCGCCGCAGCAACCAGTATCGGGGAGTTCGATCAGATCCAGATCCGGCACACGGGCGAGCAGGCGGCGAAGGGCGCTGTCTGTTTCAAGCACTCGCTGCGTGCATGGAAGGTGCAGGGCAACACTGCTGCCGCCGGCTGAGTGAAAGCGCAGAGGATCGCTGTGAACTTCGAGGAAGGCGAGTGCGTCTTCCACTGGCGCCACGCCGGCCAGGCTTTCTGCGAGTCCGTGCTGGCAACCCGAGGCCAGGCTCAGGACCGTGGCTTGCCCGGCGAAGGCTTGGCGGTTGGCAGCGGACAAGCGTTCAGCGCCTTCGGCATCGCCGGCATGGGCCGCAGCCGTGCCGCAGCAACCTTGGCCGGAAGGAATCGCAACGCTGGCGCCGGTCGCCTCAAACAATCGGATCAGGGCCGCACGTGTCAGCGATTCGTAGGGGCCGGCCACGCAGCCGACGAATATCGCGACGGTTGCATCACCACGCTCGGCGGCTCCCCTGTAGGAGCGGTGTGAGCCGCGACCCGGTACTGGCAATGGACGCCAACTCGCCGACAGGATGTTGAAGGTCAGACGGTAGAGCCCAAGCAAGGCTTTCAGCAGGCCCGGCCTGGCCAACAGCGCCAGCCTGGCACGAGTCGTGAAAGCCAGTGGCCGGCGCCGGGACTGGCTGGTGCGGGCGCCCACCAGGAGCCTTTCCATCTCGACTCCCGCCGGGCAAACGACTTCGCATCGTCGGCAGCCCAGGCAGTGCTCCAGATGCTGATCGCCGGTGTCGGTCGGGGCGAGCAATCCGGTCGCGATGGCCTTTACATAGGCGATCCGGCCGCGCGGTGATTCGCTCTCCACCCCCTCCAGGCGGTAGGTCGGACAATGCGGCAGGCACAGCCCGCACTGCACGCAACGGTCGGCCAAGGTCGCGAGGGAAGGGGCGTCTAACAGGTCCGGGGCAGCGTCCGCGCGCATGGGACGATGCTATCACGCAGCAGGATCGGGCTTGCGCGAGCTCGGGTCAGCAGCTATCATTCCGCTTCTTTCCCCTTGCATTTGCTACGGAATCGTCATGAAGAACATGACCGTCAGCGCCAAGCCCGAGACCGTCCAGCGTGACTGGTACCTCGTCGATGCGTCCGGTAAAACGTTGGGCCGTCTTTGCTCCGAGCTCGCGCGTCGTCTGCGCGGCAAGCACAAGCCGGTGTTCACTCCGCACGTCGATACCGGCGATTATCTCGTCGTGATCAATGCCGAAAAGATCCATGTGACCGGCAACAAGTTGCAGGACAAGATGTACTACCGGTTCACCGGTTATGTCGGCAACCTCAAGTCCGAGACGCTTGGCCAGGCAATGAATGCCCATCCGGAGCGTGTGATCGAAACCGCGGTCAAGGGCATGCTTCCCAAAAACCCGCTCGGTCGCGCCATGTACAGCAAGCTCAAAGTGTACAAAGGCCCGAACCATCCGCATTCCGCCCAGCAGCCGCAGCCGCTGGATTTTTAAGAGATAGGCAGACACATGGCTCAGCAGCAGAACTACGGCACCGGCCGTCGCAAGTCCTCCACCGCCCGCGTGTTCCTGCGCAAGGGTGCTGGCAAGATCGTTGTCAACGGTCGCCCGCTTGATGAATTCTTCGGTCGCGAAACTTCGCGCATGATCGTTCGCCAGCCGCTGGTGCTGACCAAGTCTTCGGACAAGTTCGACATCACCGTTACGGTCGAGGGCGGTGGCATCACCGGCCAGGCCGGCGCGATCCGCCTCGGCATCGCCCGTGGCCTTGTCGAGTACGACGAAACGCTGAAGCCGGAACTCCGCAAGGCCGGGTTCATGACCCGCGACGCCCGCGAAGTCGAGCGCAAGAAAGTCGGCCTGCACAAGGCGCGTCGCGCGACCCAGTTCTCCAAGCGTTGATCTTCCTGCACCGCCCCCATTGGGGAATCGTCTAACGGTAGGACAACGGTCTCTGACACCGTTAATCTAGGTTCGAACCCTAGTTCCCCAGCCAACATCAAAAACCCCCGCGATGCGGGGGTTTTTGTTTGGCTATTTGGATTCTGGTGTGGACACGGAATGACGCCGCGAGTCTCGGGGAAGGGGTGCGAGATGTTGGAATGGCGCCTCAGCCGGACGGGGCAACACTTTTCGAAGTATGGATCTGCCGGGCCGGGCATTTAAGCCATCCGGCCCCGGCCTGCGCTAACCCCGCAGGCCGATGGCCCCAGGCAAACCCTACCGGTGGGCTTCCCCACCGGTTTTTTTGAGGTGCCATTTGAGCCATTGCTAGCTCGGGGCTAGACTGGAGCCACTTTCAGGAGTTGACCATGCCCGTCCCCGTTTCCGAACTGGCAAAGTTGTTCCCGCTCGATGCGCTTCGGCCGGAAACGCGTGAGCAGCTGGCAGCGGTTGCGACCTCGATTGTCTACCAG
Organism: Gammaproteobacteria bacterium; assembly: GCA_025356635.1. Lineage (GTDB taxonomy): Bacteria > Pseudomonadota > Gammaproteobacteria > Xanthomonadales > Xanthomonadaceae > Arenimonas. The sequence goes on along the minus strand of JANXRY010000080.1, from coordinate 27,193 downwards.
CGCAACGAGATCCTGTTCCGCTCCGGCGACATCGACGAGGACACCATCTACCTGATCGAAGGCGAATTGCGCTGCACTTATCCGGATGGTCGGGCGGTTAGTCATGTCGCCGGGTCCGGGCATGGCCGCTATTCTCTCAACGATGCCGTGCCGCGCAGATTCACCGCTACTGTGGCCAGTTCCCGCGCCAAGATCATGCAATTGGAGCGGCGGTTCATGGAGAAGGTCATTACCTGGGACCAGGTGACCCGTGACCCGGGTTACCGTTTCAACGATGCCGCACCCGGCGCCAATGACTGGGTGTTCCGCTTGCTGCGCAGTCCGGCCTTCATTCGCCTGCCGACCGGCAACCTGGAACGTATGTTCCGCAGTTTCGAGGAAGTCATGGTTCGCCCCAGCGAAGTGATCATGCGCGAAGGCGATGCTCCTGATTATTTCTACATCGTCCGCGAGGGCACAGCTTCGGTATCGAAGGTGCTCGACGGTGCGCCGCAAGTCGTGGCGTACCTGCGCGAGGGCGATGCTTTTGGCGAAGACGCATTGTTGGCAAACGTGCCGCGCAATGCCACCGTGCGCATGCTCCAGGGTGGCCGCTTGATGCGGATGTCGCGCGATGCTTTCGAAGCTGTGCTCAAACCGCCGATGGTGTCGTGGGTGTTGCCGGCCGAAGCCGCGCGACTCGTGCAGGAAGGCGCGAAGTTGGTGGACGTGCGCATGCCCGAAGAATTCGCCCAGCGCGCGATTGCCGGCGCCGTCAATATCCCGCTCTATCGGCTGCGCGAAGACATGCCCAACCTGGTCGAACGGGGCCGTCGCGTAGTGGTTTATTGCAACACCGGCGAACGTTCCGCTGCCGCAGCCTTCATCCTCAACGCACTCGATTACCCGGTACACGCCATGCACGGCGGTTTAGGCGCGATGCTGCGCTTGCAGTCGGCCAGCGCGCCGGTCTGACGCCTTTGGTTCAACGATTCTGGCGCAGTTCCCCGTCGACGATCACCACGTCGGCGGCACGTCGGGCGAACAGGCCAACGGTGACCACGCCAGGAATCTGGTTGAGCTCGCGTTCGAGTGCAACCGGGTCGGTGATGCGCAGGTTGTGCACGTCCAGGATCCAGTTGCCGTTATCGGTGACGATGTTCTGACGCCAGATCGGCTGGCCGCCGAGATTGACCAATTCACGCGCCACCAGCGAGCGCGCCATCGGGATCACCTCGACGGGCAACGGGAACGTGCCCAGCACCGGCACTTGTTTGCTGGCGTCGATGATGCAGACGAACTGCTTGCTGGCCTCGGCGATGATCTTCTCGCGGGTCAACGCCGCGCCGCCGCCCTTGATCAGTCTGTTATGCGGATCGCATTCATCGGCGCCATCAACGTACAGGTCCAATGGGCCGGAGGCGTTGAGGTCGAGCACCGGAATGCCGTGTTGTTCAAGCAGGCGCGTGCTTTGCTCGGAACTCGACACTGTGCCGGCGATGTCATGCTTGCGCCGCGCCAGCGCCTCGATGAAAAACGCGACGGTCGAACCGGTGCCGACGCCGACGATGCTGCCGGGCGTGACGTACTCGGCGGCTTTGTCGCCGGAGCGGCGCTTGCCTTCGTTCTGGGACATGGCTTCAGGCCTGCTCGAGGGAAAGGATGGTCCGCCATTGCGCCGCCGTTACCGGTAGCACCGAGAGCCGGCTGCCACGCCGCAACAGCAGGAAGTCGTCGAGCCGGTCAGCGTTGGCGCGTAGCTCGTCGAGTGCGATCAGTCGCGATAATTTGCGCTTGAAGGCGACGTCCACCAGCCACCAGCGCGGCTCGTCGGGACGGCTGGCGGGATCGTAGTAGTCGGATTTTTTCAGGAATTGGGTCGGGTCTGGATAAGCGGCGCTGGCCACTTCAGCGAGACCGGCAATGCCCGGAATGGCAGTGTTGGAGTGATAGAACAACACGCCGTCGCCGACGCCCATGTCCTTCATCATGTAATTGCGCGCTTGGTAATTGCGCACGCCCGACCACGGCTCGCGACCGACCCGCGCGAGCGTGTCGATCGAGAATTCCTCGGGCTCGGATTTCATCAGCCAGTAGCGCATCTTGGTGGCCATTCTAACGCGCGGCGAATGGTCGGTCGAAACTCAGCAACTCGAACTCACTGGCGAGTGCGTCCAGCGGCACGTCCCATTCGTCGCGATCAATCGTGCCGACTTCCTGGCAGGCATAGGCCACGCCAATCAGGGTCGGTGGTGCGGGCTGGCCTTGGCGAAACGCGAAGCTGCGGTCGTAATAGCCGCCGCCCATGCCGAGCCGATGACCGAGCCGGTCGAAACCGAGCAAAGGCAACAACACCAGCGCCAGATCTTTCGGCGCAATAAGGGAAGCGGGGGCGAGATCAGGTTCGGGAATTCCGTAGCGATTGCTGACCAGCGGATCGCCCTGGCGCCACGGACCGAACAATAACGAGCCATCGGCTTGCACAGCCGGCAAGCACCAGATCTGGTCCTGGCGCAACCGGAGTTGCAAAACGTGCAAGGGCAATTCGGCACGCGTGGCCCAGTATCCAGCCACATAACCGGGCTGTGCGAAGCTGGGATGCCGGCATACGTTCTCGGCAACGGCGGTGGCGGCAGTCATGCGTTCGGCCACCGACAGCGCGCCACGTCGAGCCTGTAATTGCCGACGCAGTTGAGCCTTCAAATTGCATCCTCCGCCATGTCGATGCCTGCGAAACGACCTTGATCCCAGGGATCAAGTGGGTATCTGAACCACTGCATAAGGCTTTCCGCAACAGGGCGGACATGCGCACCGCGATGGCTCTCGATTCCCAGGTCGTGTTTATGGGACAAGGCGAATGTTAGCGCACGCTGTCGAACACGGCAGAGGATACGGAATCAGTATAGCGCCATGGCGAATGCGCGGCGTGAACGGTTCGACGGTTTTGCCCGGCAGGTTGGAATCAGCGCGTCGCCAGTGAATCGAACAGGCCATCGAGTTTATGGTTCATCTCACCCAGCGTCTTGCGGATCGCCTGTTCGTTGCTGCCGCCGTGGTCACGTCCCTGAAGTAGTTCGTGTGCCAGGTTGAGTGCGGTCAGCACCGCGACGCGATCCAGGGCCGCGGTGCGGCTGCCGCCGCGCACCTCGCGCATGCGCGCATCCACCAATTGCGCCGCCGCCAACAGTTGTTCCTTCTCGGCAGGCTCGCAACCGACGGTGAATTCACGGTCGAGAATGCGTACGTTTACCGGCTCGCTCATGCGTTGCTCTCCAGCGATTTCAAGCGCTGGATCATTGCCTCGACCCGGGTGCGCGCAAGCTCGTTCTTGTTCAGTAATTGCGCGCGCTCGTTGGATAATTGTTCCTGGCCTTGCCGAAGGCTGCGATTTTCGTCGGCCAGCCGGCGAGTCAATTCGAGCAGTTTGTCGACGCGGGCGGCGAGTTGCTGCAATTGCGTAAAGGTATCGTTGGCATCCATCTTGGCACGATAGGCGTGGCCGGGGCAGTGGTCAACCGGTCGGGGTGGCGCCCGATTGCCGTTGCCGGATGAAGGCCAGGCAATCATCGGCATCCAGCGGCGGCGAGAACCAGTGGCCCTGAATCTGGTCGCAGCCCTGTCGACGCAGGAATTCCAGTTGGCCCGCGGTCTCCACGCCCTCGGCCACGACGTTCAGTCCGAGCGAATGACCCATGGCGAGGATGGTCGAAGTAATCGCCTCGTCGTCGGGATCTCGGTGCAGGTCGGCGATGAATTCCTTGTCGATCTTGAGCGTATCGATCGGCAGGCGCTTGAGGTAGACCAGCGACGAATAGCCGGTGCCGAAGTCGTCGATCGCCAAGGACACGCCCAATTCACGCAGCCGGTTCAGCACATCGGTTGCCTGCTGCGCGTTCTGCATGACCATGCTCTCGGTGATTTCCAGCTCGATACGGTTGGCCGGTACGGCACTGGCTGCGATGGCGCTACCCAGTTGCTTGACCAGATCGCCGCGCAACAACTGCAAGACCGAGATATTGATGCCGACGGTGATTTCGTTCAGTCCCTGGTCGCGCCAATGGCGTAGCGTTCTGCAGGCTTCGGCGATCACCCATTCACCGATCGGGAGGATCAGGCCGCTCTCCTCGGCCAGGGGGATGAACACCGACGGTGGAATCGCGCCAAGATCGGCGCTGTGCCAGCGCAACAGGGCCTCTGCGCTGGTGATGACGCTGTCGGACAGGCGTAGCCGGGGTTGGAACTGCAATTTGAACTCGCCGCGTTCGCTCGCCCGGCGCAGGCTGGCCAGCACGTTGGTCCGTTGGCGCGCTACCACGTCCATGGCCTCGTTGTAGATCTGATAGGTGTTGCGGCCTTCCGCCTTGGCTTGGTACATCGCGGTGTCCGCGAATTTGAGCAGGTCGGTCGGGGCCTGCGCATGGTCGGGATAGAGACTGATGCCCAAGGACGGAGTGATATTGACGTGATGGCGTTCGTCGAGTTCGAGCGGCAACGAGAATGCCGACAAGATTTCCTGGGTGATCCGCTCGACTGTCGCCAGGCCATCGATGTCCTCGAGGACCACGGTGAATTCGTCGCCACCCAGGCGCGCGACCGTGTCGGCGGCGCCAATCGTTGTCTGCAGGCGGGTGGCCGCCGCTTTCAACAGGCGGTCGCCGGCGGCATGACCGAGCGAATCGTTGATATCCTTGAAGCGATCCAGATCGATGAACACTACCGCGACCCGGGTCTCCTGCCGGCGCCCACGCACGATCGCCCGGCCGAGCCGTTCCAGGAGCAGGGCGCGGTTGGGCAACCCGGTCAGCGCATCATAGTTGGCCAGGTAGCGCAGCTCCTGTTCGCTACGCTTTTTGTCGGTGATGTCGTTGACCACCGCAACGAAATGACTGCGCACGCCTTGCGAGTCGCAGACCTCGCTCAGTTCGACCCAACCGAGGAATTCGCCGCCATCCTTGCGCAACTGCCACATCTCGCCGGCCCAGTGCCCGGTGCGTTCGAGGATATCGCGCATCCGCCGATAGAAGTCCTCGCTGTGCTGGCGGGAATCGAGGATGCGCGAGTCGCGGTTGATGACGTCCTGCTCGCTGTAGCCGGTGATCCGGGAGAACGATGGATTCACCGAAATGAAGCGGAACTCGGTGTCGATCACCGCCACCGCTTCGCTCATGCTGCGCAGTACTTCCAGGGCTACCCGGCGTTCACGTTCGGCCCGGCGCAACGAGGTGATATCGCGGGCAGTTCCGGCCATGCGCAAAGGCGCACCATTGCTATCGCGCTCGACCAGTTTTCCGCGCGACCTTACCCAGACCCACTCTCCGGCAGCGTTGCGAATCCGGTGCTCGGAGTCGTATTGCTCGGTGTTGCCGACGATATGCTCCTGCAGCAGTTTCTGTACTCGCGGCAGGTCGTCCGGGTGGATTGCCTGCTGGCGCCATTCGTCCGTGGTCAGCGTCTCGATCGTGCTGCGTCCGAGCAGTTGGTTCGCGCCGAGCCGATACAGGGTGTTTTCGCGGATGTTCCAATCCCAGAACTCGTCGCCGGATCCCCAAAGAGCCAGGTTCAACCGGGTCTCGCGTTCGCGGATTTCCGCGAACATCGCCGCTTGTTGCCGCCCGCGCCGACGCTGCATCCACCAGAGCACACCGCCCAGAAGCAATGCGATCACCAGCGGCAGGGCAATCTCGACGGGCCGCCAACGCTCCAGTTCAGAGGCCTGGGCGAGCACGGGCGTACAAAGCGCGAGCAATCCCGTCCTGCCGGCCCGGACAGAGAAAGACAGGAATCCTTTTCCCGAGCTTGATCTTGCCCGCACCCGACATCCCCTGCGGTCGAATTCCTTGCAGTCTAGGTGCCGGCTGCGTCGCCTACAAGGCGATCCGGCCATGGCTTGCTAGAATGACGCGACTTCTGGCTGGATGTGATGACAGACCTTTCCCTGCCCCCGTATTCCGAAGTCGCAAACCAAGTCGGCGAGCTGAGTCTCGGTCTTGATACGGCCGAACTGCACGGCAGTCTCTGCGGGCTGATTTCTGGCGGCAAGATCGGCAGCCGCGAGCTCTGGCTTGGGTTAGCCTTGGCCGATCCCGACATTGCGCCAGCCGATCCTGGCAGTGCGCTGGACCAGATGTACCTCGCCTCGGTCGAAGCTCTGGCTTCGCCGGAACTCGGCTTCGCACTGTTGCTGCCGGACGACGATGCCCCGGTCGGTGATCGCGGAGAAGCCCTGCTGGCCTGGTGCCGTGGCTTCCTCGGTGGATTCGGGCTGGCTGCAGGCGCGGCGCCGTCGCTGTCGGAGGAGTCGAGGGAAGCGCTTGCCGACATTGCCCGCATCGCTTCCAGTGACTTGAGCTACGATGATCCCGAGGCCGACGAAGAAGCGCTCGAGGAAGTGGCCGAGTTCGTCCGGGTCGCGGTGATGCTGTTGCACAGTGACTGCGTGTTGGGTCCGCGTCACCGTCGTTCCCTGAACTGATCACCTTCTGCAGAACTGCATGATCAAGCCCGTCGAATTCGCCCGTCGCCGCAAGCAGCTCATGCGCATGGCTGACGAAGACGCGATCCTCATCCTGCCCGCTGCGCCCGAGCGGATGCGCAGCAAGGACACCACCTATCCGTACCGGCAGGACAGCGATTTCTGGTACCTGAGTGGGTTCCCCGAACCCGAGGCGGTGCTGGTGCTGGTGCCGGGGCGCAAGCACGGCGAAACCTTGTTGTTTTGCCGCGAGCGCGACGCCGACAAGGAAGCCTGGGACGGCCCGCGTGCCGGCCAAGACGGCGCAGTCGAAACCTACGGCGCGGACGACGCCTATCCGATCTCCGATCTCGACGAAATCCTGCCGAGCCTGCTCGAAGGCCGCTCGCGCGTCTACTACCACTTCGGCCGCGACACCGACTTCGACCTCAAGCTGATCGCCTGGGTCAACCGGGTGCGTGCGCAAGTGCGCCAAGGCGCGCAACCGCCGCACGAGTTCCTTGAGCTCGGCCACTTGCTGCACGAGCTACGCCTGTTCAAGAGCGCGGCCGAACTCAAGCTGATGCGCAAGGCCGCCGACATCGGAGCTTGCGCGCAACGCGCGGCGATGCGCGCCACCCGCGCCGGCGGCCATGAATACGAAATCGAGGCGGCCCTGCAATTCGAATATCGCCGCCACAATGCAGTGCCGGCCTACGAGCCCATCGTCGGCGCTGGCGCCAATGCCTGCGTGCTGCATTACCGCGCCAATCGTTCGCCTGTGCGCAATGGCGATCTGGTGCTCTGCGATGCGGGTGCGGAATTCGCGTTGTATGCGTCCGACATCACCCGCACCTGGCCGGTCAGCGGCGGATATTCGAAAGAGCAACGCGCGCTGTATCAACTGGTGCTCGATGCACAGCACGCGGCGTTGACCGAAGCGCGTCCGGGACGACCCTGGATCGCTGGTCATGAGGCGGCGGTGCGGACACTGTCCGAAGGCCTGCTTTCGCTCGGCCTGCTCAAGGGTTCGCTGAAAAAAGTGCTGGCGGACAACGAATACAAGCGCTTCTACATGCACAAGACCGGGCACTGGCTCGGCCTGGACGTGCACGATGTTGGCGAATACAAGCTTGCCGGCGATTTCCGAGAACTCGAACCGGGCATGGTGTTCACGATCGAGCCGGGCCTGTATATCGCGCCGGGCACGAAGGGCGTGGCGGCGAAATGGCAGGGCATCGGCATCCGCATCGAGGACGATGTCGCGATCACCAGTGACGGCCACGAGGTGCTGACCAACGGTGTGCCGCGCGAGATCGACGAGGTCGAGGCTTTGCTCGCGCAGCGCTAAGCTGTTGTAGGAGCGATGGAAATCGCGACCACGCTGTCGCGATTTCCATCGCTCCTACAACAGCGGCTACATATCGTGCTTGTTGACCTCGATTCCGCGATCTTTGTAGTGCTTCCAGCGCTCGCGCAACGGCCCGCGCGCCGATTCGTCGGCTGGCACCACTTCCAGCACCCGTTCGAATTCGCCCGGCACCGATGCCTCGCGCAGATTCAGCACCAGCGGGCGCATCGGCACGTCCATTTCCGGCGGAACGATCAGCACGTCGGCTTCGTCCTCGTCCAGATCCAGGCCGGCGATCTGGTGCGGAAGATAATCGTCCGGATCGAACGACCACAGCAGGTCGTCCAGCGCCTCTGCTTGTTCGGCCGATGCAGCCAACACCAGCAGCGGCTGGTTGGTGTGCACTGCCTTGCGCGCCAACTCGCAAACCAGCAGCAATGGCTGCTCGCGGAAGCGCGGCTTGCCGATCAGGTAGAAGTCGGCGCGGGCCATCAACCCGCCTGGTCGAGCAGCCACTGGCTGAGCAGGCCGACCGGGCGCCCGGTGGCCATGCCCTTGCGGCCTTCGCCATTGGAAACGCCGGCGATATCCAGATGCGCCCAGCGCTGGCCTTCGGTGAAGCGCGACAGGAAGCAGCCAGCAGTGATCGCCCCCGCGCCCTTGCCGCCGATGTTGTAGATGTCGGCGTAGACCGAATCGAGCTGCGACTGGTATTCGTCCCACAAGGGCAGGCGCCAGGCACGGTCGAACACCGTCTCGCCGGCCGTCAGCAGCTCGGTCGCAAGATCATCGTGCTTGCTCATTAGGCCCGTGGCTGCCTTGCCCAGCGCCACTACGCAGGCGCCGGTCAGAGTCGCCACGTCGACGATCGCGCGCGGCTTGTAACGCTGCACGTAGGTCAAGGCATCGCACAGGATCAGGCGGCCCTCGGCGTCGGTGTTGCCGACTTCGATGGTCTTGCCGCTCATCGACGTGAGCACGTCGCTCGGCCGGTAGGCATCGGCATCCGGCATGTTCTCCACCGCTGGCACCACCGTCACCAGGTTGATCGGCAGGCGCATTTTTGCGGTGGCGAGGAAGGCGCCGATCACGCTGGCGGCGCCGCACATGTCGAACTTCATTTCCTCGATACCGCCCTGGACTTTCAGGTTGATGCCACCGGTGTCGAAGGTGATGCCCTTGCCGACCAGTGCGAACGGCTTGGCGTCGCCGGCGCCGCTGTAGCGAAGCACGATGAGTTTCGGCGGATGCGCCGAGCCGCGCGCAACGGCGAGCAACGAACCCATGCCGAGCGCTTCCATCTCGGCGCGCTCGAGGATTTCGCAGATCACGCCGTCGTGGTCGACGGCGATCTTGCGCGCCTGATCGGCAAGGTAGGCCGGAGTGCAGATATTCGGTGGCAGGTTGCCGAGCTCGCGGGCAAGTTGCACGCCAGCCGCAATGGCGACGCCGCGATCGAGTTCCCGGGCAAGCGTGGCAGGTGCCGGCAGGCCGACCTTGGCCAGAGTCACTTCGGCCTTGGCGCTGCGGGTGGCGGTGTACTCGTAAGCGGAGTGATCGGCGGTGACCACTGCCTGACGCAGATTCCAGGCGGCATCGCGGCTGGCGACCGGCAATTCCACCAGGGTCAGCTGGATCGATCGCACCGGCCCACTGCGCAGTGCGCGCACGGCCTCGCTGATCGCTTTTTGGTAGGCCTCGGCGCCGAATTTTGTGCTTTCGCCCAGCCCAACCACCAGCACGCGCGGCGCGGCGAGGCCGGGAAGATCCGGTACCACGGTGCTACGGCCGGCCTTGCCGGACAGATCGCCGCGTGCGAGCAGGGCAGCGAGGCGACCGTCACCGATGGCGTCCAGCGCCAGGCCGGCGGGGCTGAGCCCGGTGTCGGAGAAAGCGCCAACCACGATGCAATCGCAGGCGATGTAAGTCGGATCGGACAGGTTGAGCTGGAATTCGAGGGCCACGGGCAGTATTTCCGTACAATTGGAGGATGAGCGGCGCAGACCTTGCCTGGGCCGATGACAGTACGACAGTTTAGATCAAGCACCACCCGACTTTCATGTTCCGAAAATTTCCCGAGCGCGGTCCATGTTGCTGATCGAACGTCATTTGTTGCGCCAGTTTGCCGAGAGCGTGGCAGCGGTGGCGATTGTCCTGCTGCTGATCAGCCTGGGCGGCCTGTTCGCCGACCTGGTGCAGGAGATCGCCAAGGGCAAGGTTCCGGCGACCCTGCTGCTATCCCAACTCGGCCTGCGCTCAATCAGGTTCCTGACACTGGTGCTGCCTCTTGCACTTTTCCTTGGTTTGTTGCTGGCTATTGGCCGCCTTTATGCCGAAAGCGAAATGGCGGTGCTGGCCTCGGTCGGCCTCGGTCCGCAACGCCTGTGGCGGCCGCTGTTCTGGGTGGCGCTGCCGGTCGTGCTGGTGGTGGGGCTCGCTTCCTTGTGGCTGGCGCCGTTATCGGCGCACAAAGCCAAGGAAATGGTCGAGACTGCGAACCGTTCCTTCCTGATCGCTGGCCTGGAGCCGGGGCGATTCGTCGAACTACCGGGCAAGGGCGGCATTCTCTACGTCACCGAACTCACGCCGGACGGGACGCGCTTCGGGCACCTGTTCGTCCAGCGCGAAGTCGAGGGCCGGCTGGACATCGTGACCGCCCAGGACGGCAACCTGAAACTGGTCGGCGAGGCTCGACGCTACCTGCACCTCAACAACGGCTTTCGCGTCGAAGGTGCACTCGGCGAACAGGCTTTCAGGATGATGCGTTTCGGCGAAAACGATATCCGCGTACCGGATCGCGAGGTCGGCAATCACGACGACGATCTCACCGCGACCGATTCTGCCAGTTTGATTGCAACCGGCAAGCCGGCCGAACTGGCCGAATTGAACTGGCGGATGGCGATGCCGGTGTTTGCCGCGATCCTGGCGTTGTTCGCCCTGCCGCTGGCGCGAAGCGAGCCACGGCAACCGCAATACGGCCTGATTCTGTTCTCCTTGCTGGTCTATGCGGTCGGCATGCTGCTTTTGTTGCTCGGCAGTGGCTTGATTGGTAATGGCCGGCTGCCGGCAGCGATCGGGTTGTGGTGGGTGCACCTGCCAATGCTGGCGCTGGCTGCCTGGATGTTTGCTCGTGATGGGCGGCTGCCCAGGCCCGGGGAATCCCAATGACGGTGATGGCGGCGATGCCCAGGCGGATGGCGTTCTACCTGGCGCGCAACGTCGTGCTCGCCACACTGGCAGCCTGGGCGATCCTGATCAGTTTCGATGCGATCGTGGCGTTGGTCGGTGAATTGCGTGACATCGGCAAGGAAAGCTACACGCTCGCCGATGCACTGTTGTTCACCTTGCTGACAGTGCCGCGGCGCCTGTACGACGAGTTCCCGACGGTTGCAGTGATCGGCAGTCTGCTCGGCCTCGGTGGCTTGGCAGCGCGCTCGGAGCTCACCGCCATGCGCGCGGTTGGCCTGTCCAAGTTGCAGATGGGGTTGGCGGTACTGTTGCCGCTGACCGCGTTGACCGTATTGATGATGGTCAACATCGAGACGCTCGGGCCGTTCGCCGAACAGCAGGCGCAAGGCCTGGCCAACCTCAAGTCGCGGCAATTGATGATGGCCCGCTACTCGGGCCTGTGGGCACGCGAAGGCAATTTGTTCTTCAACGCGCGTGGCAACAGCGCGCCGCATAACGAAGGCGGCAAAACCTGGATCGAATTGCAGGACGTGCGCCTGTACCAGTTCGACCCACAAGGACGATTGCAATCGCTCGCCCATGCCGATCGTGCCGAGCACCGGAGCAATGGCTGGACCTTGTTCGGCGTCGAGCGCACTTATTTCGAAGCGCGTTCGGTGCGGGTGGAAAAGCTCGCCAGCGAGCGCTGGCAGACCGAGTTGGACGACAGTACGCTGGAAGCGACCCTGGCCCGGCCGCGTTACCTGACCAGCGCCGAGTTGCGCAGCAACATCGAATACCTGCGCCGCAACCAGCTGGATTCGCTCAAATTCGAGAGCGCCTACTGGTCACGCTGGTTCTATCCGTTGAACGTGATCGCCCTGTGCCTGGCGACGTTACCGTTCGCTTTCGGTTCGTTGCGCAGCGGTGGCTTCGGCAAGCGCCTGTTCATCGGCATCCTGATCGGAATCGGCGCGTTGCTGGTGCAGCGGATGTTCGTCAATCTCGCCGACGTCTACCGGTTCGACGTCCGCCTCGCATTCCTGCTGCCGCCGTTGCTGGTCTGGTGGCTGTGCTGGGGCTGGCTGGCAAAGAAGATCTAGCGCTCTCGCCGTACCAGTTGGGTGCCTGTGGCGAGGTCGTGCAGGCCGCGGCGTTCGCTGTCCAGCAACGACCACAACAGGCACAGGCCAGGCGTCAGGCTTGCCACCAGGTAGCGCAGCGACAACGCTCGCCAACTCGCGGGCCTGCCGTCCGTGGCCAGTAACTGCAGCCGCCACGGGCGCATGCCGATGGTTTGGCCGCCGCGCCGCCAGGACGCCACGAAATAGCCACCGACCAGCAACCACGCCGCCAGCAGGGTTCCGAGCTGGAACAGCAGGTCGTTTTCAATCGTGTGCTGGCCGTGCAGCCAAAACGAAATCGCGCTGACGACCAGCAGCAGCACGGTCATTGGCAGCAGGTCGTAGAGCAAGGCAAGCAGGCGCCAACCGAGGGCGGCGGGATAGGCGAGGGGACGGGCGTTGTCGGTGGAAGTCATGGCGACAGCATAGCCGCGGGCAGGCCGCGCCGTTAAGCTCAACCGATGAGCCTGGGAACTGCCACTGATCGTCGGCTGCGCGCACGCGCAGCGCCCGCAGCTCCCGTCGTCGAACAGGCGCGGATTGCCGATTTCCTCGAACGGCTTTGGGCAGAGCAGGGCCTGGCGCGTTTGAGCCTCGAATGCTACCGGCGTGACCTCGAGGCTGTGGCCGGCTGGCTATCCGGGCGCAGCACCGACTTGTTGCATGCGCAGGCCCAAGACCTGCACGACTATCTCGCCGAGCGCAGCAGCAAACACTATGCGCCGCGCAGCAACGCGCGCTTGTTGTCGTCGCTGCGCGCCTTCTACGCGCAACAGCTTCGGCGCGGCGAAATAGCACGCGATCCTGCTGCCGCACTGGCTTCACCCAAGCTGGGGCGGTCTCTGCCCAAGGCGTTGTCCGAAAGCCAGATCGAGGCCCTGTTACTGGCGCCGGATCTGGTCACGCCAATGGGCTTGCGTGATCGGGCGATGATGGAGCTGATGTATGCCACGGGCCTGCGCGTGAGCGAGTTGGTCGGCCTGCCCGCGTTGGCGGTGAACATGCGCCAAGGCGTGCTCCGGGTCAGTGGCAAGGGTGGCAAGGAACGCCTGTTGCCGATTGGCGAAGAATCCCAGCATTGGCTGGAGCGTTATCTGGCCGAATCCCGGCCGGCGCTGGCCGGCGGCAAGCCGCGTAGTCCTTTGTTCCTCGGTCGCCGTGGCGCGGCGCTAAGCCGGCAGCAATTCTGGAATCTGGTGAAGGCGCTGGCGCGGAGGGCAGGTATCGATCCCGGCAAAGTCAGCCCGCACGGTCTTCGCCACAGTTTTGCCACCCATCTGCTCAACCACGGTGCCGACCTGCGCGTGTTGCAGATGCTGCTCGGTCATTCGAGCCTGTCCACCACCCAGATCTACACGCTGGTTGCGCGCGAAGGGCTCAAGCGCCTGCACGCACAACATCATCCGCGCGGATAGTGATATTGGCGTGTTACTTGCGCTACCTCGACCGAGTAGCTTTCATACCAGCGCTCACGCCCCAACCGCTGCGCCAGCAGGTGATCGGCATGGGCTTTCCAGGCGCGAATGTGCTCTTCGCCAGGCCAGTAGGAGAGTGCGATTTCATCGTCACCTTCGGCCAGTGAGTGGAACTCCAGGCAACCGAATTGCGACAGCGCCAGGTCACGCAATTCCTGCGCCAGGCGACTGTATTCCGGGTCGGGCTCGCGGATTTTCGCGCGGAAGATCACGATATGCATGTCAGCTCACGCTTCGGCATGGCAGTCATTGTTGGCATGGAGTTCCGGTTTTCGATCGATCGCAACAAACTTGACTTGCACAACGGCGGCAAAGATACTTTTTTCAGCAGGCTGCACTATGCCTGCTTTCCTGGCTTCTAAGGCGCCGATGAAACATTGGACTGCCCTGATCCTTGCCGCGCTGCTCGCCGCATGTACGGGCGTGCCGACGGTGCAACGCCCCGACTCTCTCTACAACGATCGCCTGTTTTCGGCACCTTCCACGCCGATCGGGGACGGCGACATCTTCGCGCTGAGTGATGGGATGCGCAACTACCTGAATTCGGATGTCAGCGCGCAAATGCGCGGCAAGGATCGCCAGCATGCCTTGTACGATGCGTTGTACAGCAACAGCCAGCTCAAGCTCGAATACGACTCCACGATCACCCGCAATGCCGCGCAGGCCTTTGAAGCCCGGACCGGGAACTGCCTGTCGCTGGTGATCCTGACTTCGGCGCTGGCAAAGCAACTGGGCTTGTCGGTGCAATACCAGAGTGTTTTCAGCAACCAGACGATGAGTCGCAGCGGCGACTTGATCTACTACAGCAGCCACGTCAACCTGGCGCTCGGCAACCATGAAACGGAAGGCAAGATCGTATTCCAGGCCAAACAGCCGATGACCATCGATTTCCTGCCCCCGGAAGAACTCGCCGGCCAGCGTTCGCGAGCCATTCGCGAGTCAACCATCGTCGCCATGTATTTGAACAATCGTGCTGCCGAAACCCTGGGCGAGGGCAGGCTCGATGACGCCTATTGGTGGGCGCGCAAGGCGATCGAACGCGACCCCACCTTCCTCAGTTCCTACAACACGCTCGGTGTGATCTACCTGCGCCACGGCAACCTGAAGGAAGCGGAGCGCATTCTCAAGTACATCGTTGGCCTGGAGCCGGGCAACCCGAACCCGATCTCCAACCTTGTCGTGGTCTTGGAAAAACTCGGACGCGCGGAGGAATCCGGTCGTTGGTCCGCCACATTGAGGAAGCTCCAGGTCAATCCGCCGTTCTATTTTTTCGATCTCGGCATGAGCGCCATGCAGGAACATGACTACCGGCTTGCCCGGGACATGTTTGCCAAGGAACTTGACCGCGCCGCCTACTATCATGAGTTCCACGCCGCACTCGCTGCTGCCTATCTCGGGCTCGGCGATGCCGAGCAGGCTCGCAAGCACTTGCTTATCGCCATTGAAAACAGCACGACCCGCGCCGACCACGATCTTTATACGGCCAAACTTGCTGCGATTACCCCAAAAACGCAATCGCTTTTGGCTCCGGAAACGCCCTGAATCCATTGGGCAAGAGAATTTGTATTGAGACCCATCCTCGTATGCATAGGCAAGTGTGCTGGCACACGGTGAGTCCGACAAATTCGCTGCATGGCATGTCGAAGGCGCCACGCCGGGCTGCGAGCATGAGACAATCCGCAATGGCGGAGCCGGCCAAGACAACCGCGTCGCGACTTGATCGCGCCGAGGAAAGTCCGGGCTCCACAGAGCAAGGTGCCAGGTAACGCCTGGGCGGCGCGAGCCGACGGAAAGTGCAACAGAGAATAGACAGCCGAACGGTGTCGCAAGACATGCGTGGTGATGGTGAAACGGTGGGGTAAGAGCCCACCGCCTGCGGGGCCAACGCCGCAGGGCACGGCAAACCCCACCCGGAGCAAGGCCAAATAGGGGGACTATGGGTTGGCTCGACCCGTCCCCGGGTGCGCTGCTTGAGCCTTGCCGCGAGGCAAGGCCGAGAGGAATGGTTGTCCACGACAGAACCCGGCTTAACGGCCGGCTCCGCCACTGTCTTTTCCGCGCTCCTGTGGCCTGCACCGCGCAATCCGCCTTGTTCCAGGCGAATCCGCAGCGGGCCTGATCCCGGGCCTCGACACGTAGCGGGACCGCGACGGCGATCACGACTCGGGGCAATTCTGAGCCGAAACAAGGCTTCCTAAACGTTTCTTAAAGCATTCTCTCAAGAGTGCGCAAGATATTGATTCCCATAGCGAAATTTCCCTTAACTGGTCCTTGACAGTCTCAAGACGCGAGACTAACGTGGGTTGCCGAGGGAAATTCGGGTTTTTAGTGGGGAATTGTGGAAAATGTTCCAGGGTGAGACTGCGGTCACGATCGATGACAAGGGTCGACTAGCGATTCCCGTCGCTTATCGCGACCTTGTTGCGCGCGCCGGCAATCGCCTGGTTGTCGCCTACAACCCCTACGAATCCGGCTGCTTGTGGCTGTACCCGGAAGCCGATTGGGAAAAAGTCCGCGACCAGGTCATGGCCCTGCCCAACGCCAAGCGCGTGCATCGCAACCTGCAACTGAAGCTGGTCGGTGCGGCCACGCCGGTCGAGCCCGACGGCAATGGCCGCGTGCTGGTGCCGGCGAGCCACCGCAATTCCGCCGGTATCGACAAGAAAGCCGTGCTCGTTGGCATGGGCAACAAATTCGAAGTGTGGAGCGAGCAGGCGCACCTGGCCCAGATCCGCCAGACCATTGGCGAGGAAGAGGTCAGTGACGACATGCTCGAATTGAGGCTGTAACGGTGACGGTCGGGACGCGCGACTCCGCGCCCAGCCCGAGCCATCGTCCGGTGATGTTCGAACAGGTCGTGGAAGGCCTGCGGGTGCAGTGGGATGGCAAGTATCTGGACGGCACGTTCGGGCGTGGCGGCCACGCGCGCGGTGTGCTCGATCGGCTCGGGCCGACAGGAAGGTTGTTGGTGATGGACAAGGATCCCGTGGCGATGGCAAGCGCTGCCGAGTTGATCGGCCAGGACGCTCGCGTCGCTGCTTTCCGGGGATCGTTCGCGGAATTGGCGCATTGGAGCGAAACCGCCGAGGGCCTGGATGGCGTGTTGTTTGACCTCGGCGTCTCCTCCCCGCAACTCGACGTGGCCGAACGCGGCTTCAGTTTCCGCAACGACGGCCCGCTCGACATGCGCATGGACAACGAATCCGGCGAGAGCGCCGCGCAATGGTTGGCGCGCGCCCCGGAGCGCGAAATCGCCGATGTCCTCTGGACCTACGGCGAGGAAAAGCTGAGCCGCAAGATTGCCCGCGCCATCGTCGCCCAGCGCGAGGAGACGCCTATCGAACGCACCGGGCCGCTCGCCGAATTGATCGCTTCGGTGCTCGGTCGCGGCGACGGCAAGATCCATCCGGCCACGCGCAGCTTCCAGGCCATTCGCATCTTCATCAATCGCGAGCTCGAAGATCTCGAAGCCGGGCTCGCCGCGGCGCACGAGCGGCTCAAGCCGGGCGGACGGTTGGCCGTGATCAGTTTCCATTCGCTGGAAGATCGCATCGTCAAGCAATTCATCGCCCGTCACGCCAAGGCACCGCCGGGCAATCGACGCATGCCGGCACCGCCGGAGTTCACGCCGTCGCTCAAGGAAATCGGTGGCGCTCAACGTGCCGAAAGCAGCGAAACCACGGTCAATCCACGCGCGCGCAGTGCCGTGCTCCGCGTGGCCGAGAAACTCGCTGTGCAGGTGCAGGCATGAGCCTGCGCGCTTTCACAATTGCCATCCTGATCGTCGCCATCCTGGGCAGCGGCGTCGCCGTCGTGTATGCCCGGCAGCAACACCGTCAGGCCTATATCGAATTGAATCGGCTGGTAAAGCAGCGCGATGAGAGCAATCTGGAGTTCAGTCGTTTGCAACTTGAGCAGGCAACGTGGGCGGAAACCAATCGCATCGAACAAGTGGCGACGCAACGCTTGGGCATGATCTCGCCGCAGGGTGACGACGTGGTGGTGCTGCAGCCATGAAGGTTCGCGCCCGCCCTTATGACGTGAAGATGCGCCTGGTCGGCCTGGGCATTGCGCTTGGCCTCGGCGCGGTGGCATTGGTCGGCCGCGCCGCGCAGATGCAGTTGCTCAACCAGGATTTCTATCAGCACCAGGGCAATGCCCGCTTCCTGCGGGAAATACCCATTCCCACCACGCGCGGCATGATCACCGACCGCAACGGCGAACCGCTGGCGGTATCCACACCGGTCGAGTCGATCTGGGCGAATCCGAAGGAACTGTTGCAACACCCGGATCGAATTCCCGAGCTGGCCACTGCGCTTGCCATCGATGTCGACAATCTGACCCAGCGCGTGGCCCAACATTCGGGAAAGGAATTCATGTTCTTGCGCCGGCAAATGAATCCCGATGACGCGCAAGCGGTGATTGCGCGCGGCATTCCTGGTGTGCATTCGCAGCGTGAGTTCCGCCGCTACTACCCGCACGGCGAAGTGATGGCGCACGTACTCGGCTTCACCAACATCGACGACCGTGGACAGGAAGGCCTGGAGCTGGCGTTCGATAGTTGGCTGACCGGCAAGCCCGGTGCGCAAAAAGTGATCCGCGATCGCCACGGCCGCATCGTCGAGAACGTGGATCTGGTACGTGCCGCCGAGCCGGGCAAGGACCTTGCTCTGTCGATCGACCGGCGCATCCAGTACCTGGCCTACCGCGAATTGAAATCCGCGCTGGTATCCAATTCCGCCGACAGCGGCTCGGCCGTGGTCGTGGATGTCGCCACCGGCGAAATCCTGGCGATGGTCAACCAGCCCGCCTACAACCCGAATTCGCACGAGACCGCGCCGCCGGACGCGCATCGCAATCGCGCCGTTACCGACGTGATCGAACCCGGTTCCGTGATCAAGCCGTACACCGTGGCGGCCGCGCTGGAAGCCGGCGTGAACCCGAACATCATCATCCAGACCAGCCCGGGCTCGATGATGCTCGGCAAGTACCAGATACACGACGTGCGCGACCACGGTGCCGTGAGCCTGACCACGCTGCTGGCGACGTCCTCGAACATCGGCGCGGCCAAGCTCGGCCTCGGCATGAGCAGCGAGCACCTCTACGACGTGCTGCATCGCTTCGGTTTTGGCGACAGCACGCACTCGGGTTTCCCAGGCGAGTCTTCCGGCGTGCTGGCGCCGCCGAACACCTGGAGCATGGTCCAGCGCGGCACGATTTCCTACGGCATGGGCCTGTCGGTGACGCCGCTGCAATTGGCGCAAGCGTATGAAACGCTGGCCAACGACGGCCGGATGATGCCTCTGACCTTCATCAAGGATGGCGCCGGCCAGGGCAGGCAGGTGATCGACCCGGCGATCGCGCGCTCGCTGTTGGGCATGTTGGAGAGCGTGGTCGCTCCCGGCGGCACCGCGCCCAATGCCGCGATCACCGGCTACCACGTCGCCGGCAAGACCGGCACCGCGCGCCAGGCCAGCGGCGGTGGTTACGCGAAGCGTTACGTATCGGTGTTCGCCGGCGTCGTGCCGCTCGACCATCCGAAGTTCGCGATGGTGGTGGTGATCTGCAATCCGCGCGGCAAGAGTTACTTCGGCAGCCTGGTGTCGGGCCCGGTATTCCACAACGTCATGGACGGCGCGCTGCGCCTGATGGACGTGCCGCCGGATCGGATCGAGCAGTGGTACGCGCAACAGCCAGCGGTTGCGCCCGTCACGATTGCCGACGACAGCGACGATGCGCCACCCGAGGTGGTTGTGCCCACGGACACCGCGATAGATCGCAGCGCCGCTGGGATCAGGCCATGAGTCGCGCCATGCGCCTGCAAGAACTGCTGGCAGGCATTGCACCTGCGCCGCCGGAATTCAATCCCGTCGTGACTGGTCTCTCGCAGGACAGTCGTGATTTGCACGAAGGCGATGCCTTCGTCGCACTCGCCGGTGCCAGCACACATGGCTTGCGTTTCGCGCCTCAAGCTGAGACCGCCAAGGTCTCCACGATCCTGTTCGAGCCGCCCGCGCCGCATGGGCTACCACTGCCGACCAATGCTGTAGCGGTCGAAGATCTGCGCGAAAAGCTTGGCCGGCTGGCCGATCGCTTCTATGGCGCACCATCGAAAGCGATGACCCTCGCCGGCGTCACTGGTACCAATGGCAAGACTTCGACGGTGCAATTGATCGCGCAGGCGTTGAGCTTGCATGGCGATCGCACAGGCACCATCGGCACGCTCGGCGCCGGTCTATATGGCGAACTGGTTGCTGGCGAGCGAACCACGCCCGATGTCATCAACGTGCATCGCTTGCTGGCGCGGATGCGCGATGGCGGCGCGCGCGTCGTCGCCATGGAAGTGTCATCGCACGCGCTCGAGCAGGGCCGGGTCGACGACGTCGCGTTCAAGGTCGCAGTCTTCACCAACCTCAGCCGCGACCATCTCGATTTTCACGGCAGCATGCAAGCGTACGGCGATGCGAAGGCGAAGTTGTTCGCCTGGCCGACCCTGAGCGCCGTGGTAATCAATCTTGACGATGAATTTGGCGTGCGCTTGATCCAGGATGTCGCACCAACCGTGCAACGCATCGGGGTGAGCTCGCGCGGACACGCAGAAGCCACGCTGCAAGCGGAAGGCCTGCATTTGTCGCCGCAGGGATTGGAGTTTGAATTGACCGAAGGCGATCAACGCCACGGCATCGCCTCGCCGCTGTTGGGTCGTTTCAATATCGACAACTTGTTGGCGGTAGCGGGCACGCTGCGCTCGCTCGACTGGTCGTTGGCCGAAGTCGCGGCCATGCTGCCACAGCTATCGCCGGTCGGTGGTCGCATGAACCGGATCGGTGGTCATGACGGGCAACCGCTGGTGGTGGTGGACTACGCGCACACACCCGACGCGCTCGAACAGGCGCTGGCCAGCCTGCGCGTGCACACGCCCGGCAAGCTGACCTGCGTATTCGGTTGCGGCGGCGATCGCGATCGCGGCAAGCGCCCGCAAATGGCCGCCATCGCCGAGGCGGGAGCCGACCGCGTGATCGTCACCGACGACAATCCGCGCAGCGAATCCGGCGATGCCATCGTCGCCGAAATCTATGCCGGCTTCATACATCCCGCTTCGATGGAAGTGGAGCGCGACCGGGCCCGGGCGATTGCGCTCGCCCTGGAAGGTGCGGGCGCGAACGACATAGTGCTGATCGCCGGCAAGGGCCATGAGACTTACCAGGAAGTCGCTGGCGTCAAGCACGATTTCGACGACATGGCTGTTGCGCATGGCCTGCTGGAGGCGCGCGCATGAGGCCAGTCATGCTCTCGCAACTGGCCGTCTGGTGCGAAGGTCGTCACCTCGGCGGCGACGTCGAGATCCGTGCGATCGGCACCGATACCCGGTCGATCCGGCCCGGCGAGCTGTTCGTCGCCTTGCGCGGCGAGAATTTCGACGCCCACGATTTCATTGCCGATGCCGAAGCCAAGGGTGCCGGTGCCTTGCTGGTGCATCGCGACGTCGCAACGAATTTGCCAAGGGTGCTGTGCGCCGATACCCAGGAGGCGCTGGGCGAGATCGCCGCTGGCATGCAGAAGGGTCGAGGCGGCGTCGTGATTGCGCTCACCGGTAGCAACGGCAAGACGTCGGTCAAGACGCTGTTGCAAGGCATCCTGGTGCGCGCCGGCCGTACCTATTTCAATCCCGGCAATCGTAACAACGAAATTGGCCTGCCCCTGGCAGTACTCGATGCCCCCGAAGATGCCGAGTTCGCGATCTACGAAATGGGCGCGGGCAAGCCTGGCGACATCGCCTACCTCGCCAGCATCGTGCCCCCGCAAGTAGCGTTGGTGAACAACATCGGCCCAGCACACCTGGAGCGCATGGGCAGCCTGCTTGGCATCGCCGAAACCAAGGGCGCGATCTACGAAGCCTTGCCCGACGATGGCATCGCGGTCATCAATGCCGACGACGCTTTTGCGCCCTTCTTTGCCACGTTGTCCGGCTCCCGGCGCAAGCTGCGCTTCGGTATCGACAACGATGCCGATGTCCGCGGCGATCGGATCATGCAAGCCGATGGCGCGTCGAGCTTCGCCCTGCATACGCCGGCCGGAAGTGCCGAAATCCTGTTGCCATTGCCAGGTCGGCACAATGTGCTGAATGCACTCGCCGCCAGTGCATTGGCGTTGGCTGCCGGCGCACCTTTTACGGCGATCGTCGAAGGTTTGCGCCATGCGAGGCCGGTGCAAGGCCGTCAGATCACACACATGCTGGCCAATGGTGCTGTGTTGATCGATGACAGCTACAACGCCAATCCAGGTTCGGTGGCCGCCGCTATCGCCACGCTTGTGCGGGCGAGTGGCGCACCCTGGCTGGTGTTGGGCGACATGAAAGAACTTGGCGAAGGCGCGGCGCAATTGCACGCCGAGATGGGGCTGCGCGCAAAACAGGCCGGTCTGGATCAGCTTTTGACCCTGGGCGACTTGTCGCGCGAAGCCAGCGCCAGCTTCGGGGCGGGCGCGCGGCATTTCCTGGATCAGGAAACATTGATCGCTGCATTGCGAAGTGAGCTTCATGCGGGCGTGCGCTGCCTGATCAAAGGTTCGCGATCGAGCGCCATGGACAGAGTTGTCGCTGCTTTGCTGGCCGATACGGTGCTGACCAACCATGGGGAGGAGACCGGGCATGCTGCTTGAACTGGCACGCTGGATGCAGGGGTTCGCGCGCTTCTTCGCGCTGTTCGATTACATCACCATGCGTGCGATCCTCAGCGCGCTGACCGCGCTCGTGCTGACCTTGCTGCTCGGCCCCGGCATCATCGAACGTCTCTCGCGCCTGAAGGCTGGCGGCCAGCCGATCCGCAGCGATGGCCCGGCCACGCATTTCGTCAAGGCCGGCACGCCGACGATGGGTGGCGCCTTGATCCTGCTGGCGATTTCCCTTGCGACCTTGCTTTGGGGCGACCTGCGCAATCGTTTCGTCTGGTTGCTGCTTGCGGTACTGGTCAGTTTCGGCGCGATCGGCTGGCTCGACGACTGGATCAAGATCGTCAAGCGTGACCCGAATGGGCTGAAGTCGCGGCACAAGTATGCATTGCAATCCTTATGCGGATTGGCCGCCGCGCTGTTCTTGTTTTACACGGCTAAAGTGCCGGCAGCGACGATCTTGTACTTGCCCCTGTTCAAACATTTCGCGATGCCACTCGGCATCGGCTTCGTGGTTCTGGCGTATTTCTGGATCGTCGGTTTTTCCAATGCGGTGAACCTGACCGACGGCCTCGACGGCCTGGCGATCATGCCGACAGTCCTGGTTGCGGGAGCGCTCGGCGTGTTCGCCTATGCTTCTGGCAATTCGGTTTTTTCACTTTACCTTGGCATCCCGGCCATTCCCGGCGCCGGCGAGCTGGCCATTGTTTGCGCGGCGATTGCCGGGGCAGGGCTCGGATTCCTGTGGTTCAACACGTATCCGGCAATGGTGTTCATGGGTGACATCGGCGCGCTCGCGCTTGGCGCGGCGCTGGGCACGATTGCAGTGATTGTCCGTCAGGAAGCGATTTTGCTGGTGATGGGTGGCATCTTCGTGATCGAGACGCTATCGGTGATGATCCAAGTCGCCAGTTTCAAGCTCACCGGCAAGCGTGTATTCCGGATGGCGCCGATCCACCACCACTACGAGTTGAAAGGCTGGCCGGAACCGCGGGTGATCGTGCGTTTCTGGATCATCTCGGTGGTACTGGCTCTGGTCGGCCTCGCTACGTTGAAAATACGCTGATGGCGACCTTGACCGAACGCGCCAGCCAGGCCCTGCGCTTCGACGATCTCGAAGGTCGCTACGATCCGTGGCTGCTTGCGATTGCCATTACCCTGGCGTCGATCGGTGTGGTGATGGTGGCGTCGAGTTCGATGCCGTACGCGATGAGTGGCGGGCTGAGTCCTTTCTACTACCTGGAGCGGCACCTGGTCTTCCTGCTCGGCGGCGTGATACTCGCGATCGTGCTTATGCACACCGAATTGCGACGCATCGAAGAGCGCGGCCAAGCCATGCTGCTGCTGTGCTTCATGTTGCTGATGGCGGTGTTCGTTCCTGGAGTCGGCAGGACGATAAACGGTGCAAGGCGTTGGCTGAATCTCGGCTTGGCTAATTTCCAGGCGGTCGAGGCGGTCAAATTGCTGATGATCGTTTGGCTGGCTACCTATCTGGTACGCCACCGGGACGAGATCGGCGACAGTTGGAAAGCGTTGCTGAAACCACTGGTCACGGCCGGTGCCATGGCCGGGTTGCTGCTGCTGCAACCTGATTTCGGTTCGTCGATGCTGATTCTCGCCGTGACAGTCGGCATGGTTTGGCTGGGTGGCGCGCGAGTACGAAACCTCGCGATCCCGGCGTTGGCCGGATTGGCGGTGATGTCCTTCATCGTCCTGCTCGAACCGTATCGCGTGCGCCGCCTGGTGTCGTTCCAGAATCCCTGGGCCGATGCGCTCGACAGCGGTTATCAACTGGTGCAGGCGTTGATTGCGATCGGTCGTGGCAACTGGACCGGCGTCGGCCTTGGCGGCAGCATCCTCAAGCTCGACTACCTGCCAGAAGCGCATACCGATTTCATCTTCTCAGTGATCGCCGAAGAATTCGGTTTCCTCGGCGTCTGTACGCTGGTCGGCTTGTTTGCGCTCTTCACCTGGCGGGCATTGCGCCTCGGCCTGCGTTGCATCGAAATGCGCCGCCGTTTCAGCGGCTATTGCGCGTTCGGCATCGGCTTGTGGATCAGTCTGCAAGCCTTCGTTTCGATGGGCGTGAACCTCGGCATCCTGCCGACCAAGGGTTTGACCTTGCCGCTGGTGAGCTCAGGCGGTTCGAGCGTGTTGATGACCTGCGCCGCTTTCGGTCTGCTACTGCGGGTGAGCTACGAACTCGATCGGGCCGAGCGCAAGGCCATGCGCCTGCGCGCCGAGCCTGGCCGTGTTGACGCGATGGCCGACAACGATGACATCGCCACGCCGGTATCGGTAGTAGCGCACTTGCCAAAGCGCAACAGTGCACCAATCCCTGTGCAGGATGCGCGCGGCCGCATTGAGCCACGCATCGGGGGCATGCGATGAGCGCACAGGCATTGACCGCACCAGTGATGATCCTGGCTGGGGGAACCGGCGGCCACATCTTTCCGGGTCTGGCGGTGGCGCGCGCGTTGCGCGCTCGCGACGTGCCGGTGCTGTGGCTAGGTGCGAACGGTGGCATGGAAACACGCTTGGTGCCGGCCAATGATTTTCCGATTGAAACAATCGCGGTGCGCGGCTTGCGTGGCAAGCGTGCCGTGAGCGCATTGGTTGCTCCGTTCGTGCTGCTGCGCTCGTTGTGGCAAGCCTTCGCGGTTGTACGGCAGAGCAAGCCGCGGGCCGTAGTCAGTTTCGGTGGCTATGCCGCCGGCCCGGGTGGCCTTGCCGCGTGGTTGCTGCGGCGCCCGCTGATCGTACACGAACAAAATCGCGCGCCCGGCATGACCAACCGCGTTTTGTCCAAGCTGGCGCGGCGTGTGTTGTGCGGTTTCCCGGACAGTTTTCCGGGCGTCGTCAGTGAGATCGTTGGCAATCCGGTGCGACCTGAAATCGAAGCGCTGCCGACGCCGGCCGAACGTTTCGCAGGTCGTGTTGGTGCGATTCGCCTGTTGGTTCTGGGCGGCAGCCAGGGCGCGCGTGCCCTCAATGCCACGGTACCGAAAGTGCTTGCGGCGCTAAAGCCGGGCATTGCGTTTGATGTCCGCCATCAGTGCGGCGAAAAAATGCTGGGCGAAGCGCGCGATGCTTACGCTGCAGCCGGTGTTGCCGCGAGTATCGAAGCTTTCATCACAGACATGGCCACCGCGTATGGCTGGGCTGATTTGGTCATTGGTCGGGCCGGCGCGTTGACCATCGCCGAATTGTGCGCGGCCGGCGTTGGCAGCGTGCTCGTGCCGTTTCCCGGTGCTGTCGATGATCACCAGGCGCGCAACGCCGAGTACCTCGCCGAACGCGGCGGTGGCGTCTGGCTGCGCCAGGACAGTGCACTCGAA
This sequence comes from Gammaproteobacteria bacterium, assembly GCA_025356635.1. GTDB lineage: Bacteria > Pseudomonadota > Gammaproteobacteria > Xanthomonadales > Xanthomonadaceae > Arenimonas. Next base: position 1,637 of record JANXRY010000080.1, on the reverse strand, counting down.
GACGGTATGCGCCTGCACTTGCGTGCGTTGACCAAGGATCGCGCGACACTGCTCACGCTGGCTGAATCTGCACGCGCTGCTTGTTTCCCCCATGCCGCAGACACCGTGGCCGGCATCGTGATGCAGGAGGCAAAGCCATGATGCAGCGTCGACTCGCGCAACCCGGCGACCTCGCCCGCGCTTTCCCGCGTGTGCATTTCATCGGCATCGGCGGTGCCGGCATGAGCGGTATTGCCGAAGTCATGGTCACGCTCGGGTACCAGGTTTCCGGTTCGGACCAGAATGAATCGGCAACCACGCGCCGACTGGTGCAAATGGGCGCCAAGGTTCATCGTGGCCATGGCGCGGGCAATCTCGAAGACGCCGATGTCGTGGTGATTTCAAGCGCCATCAAGGCGGATAACCCCGAGCTGATGGCTGCGCATGAACGCCGCATCCCGGTGGTTCCGCGAGCGGAAATGCTCGCCGAACTGATGCGTTTCAAGCGTGGCATCGCCATCGCCGGCACCCATGGCAAGACGACGACGACCTCACTCACCGCCAGCGTGCTCAAGGAAGGCGGGCTTGACCCGACCTTCGTGATCGGCGGTCAGCTCTTGTCGGCCGGCGCCAATGCCAAGCTCGGCGGTGGTCAGTGGCTGGTGGCGGAGGCCGACGAAAGCGATGGCAGCTTTCTGCGTCTGAACCCGTTGATCGCAGTGGTCACCAACATCGACGTCGATCATCTGGAAAACTACGGCGGCGATTTCAATCGCGTGAAGGCGGCGTTCTCGGAATTCCTGCATCGGTTGCCGTTCTACGGGCTGGCTGTGTTGTGCATTGATGATCCGGAAGTTGCCGCGCTGGCAGAGCACACGCCGCGCCATGTGATGCGCTACGGTTTCGCCGCCGCCGCCGATGTGCGTGCCAGCGATGTCAGCCAGTCGGGCAACGAAATGCACTTCACCTTGCACCTGCCCAAGAGCACGCCGCACGCGGTCTGCCTGAATCTTCCCGGCCGGCACAACGTCCAGAACGCACTGGCGGCGGCCGCAATCGGCTGGCAGCTGGGTGTGTCTGCTGATGCCATTGCCGCGGCGCTGGAAAAATTCCAGGGTATCGGTCGGCGTTTCAACCTCAAGGGCGAACTGGAATTTGCCAATGCCAGCGGCAAGGGCAAGGCGCTTGTGGTTGACGACTACGGCCACCATCCGCGCGAACTGGAAGCGGTGTTCGCGGCGGCGCGCGGCGGTTGGCCGGAGCGGCGCCTAGTGGTCGCCTTCCAGCCGCACCGCTATACCCGCACGCGCGATTTGTTCGACGACTTCGCTGCGGTGTTGTCGAGTTGTGATGTCGTGGTACTGACTGATGTTTATGCCGCTGGCGAGACGCCGATCCTTGGCGCCGACGCCAAGTCGCTGGCGCGTGCGATCCGCGCGCGCGGCCGCATCGATCCGGTGTTGGCCGGCGCTGCCCGCGACTTGCCCGCGGTGCTGCCAGATGTGCTCCAGGATGGTGATTTGTTGCTGCTGATGGGCGCCGGCGACATCGGTTATGTCGCCGCCGAAATCGCCGCCAAGGGTTTTGAGGGAGCGGGCAGGGCATGAAGACCGTGACTGATCCGCGCGAATTCGGTCGCGTCGCCGTGCTGATGGGCG
>JANXRY010000078.1 GCA_025356635.1 Gammaproteobacteria bacterium | reverse complement strand
CTGCCCTTCGTGCTGGCCGAGCGCCTGGCCGAAATCGCGCCGGGCACGTTGAAGCATTTGTTCTTCACGAACTCGGGTTCGGAGTCCGTGGATACCGCGCTGAAAATTGCACTGGCCTACCACCGCGCCCGCGGCGAAGGCCAACGCACTCGGCTCATCGGCCGCGAGAAGGGCTACCACGGCGTCGGTTTCGGCGGCATGTCGGTGGGCGGCATGGTCAACAACCGCAAGTTCTTCGGCCCGATGCTGCCCGGCGTGGACCATCTTCGGCATACGCTGGATATTCCTCGCAATGCTTTTACCCGCGGCCTGCCGCAACACGGCATCGAGCTGGCGGAAGATCTTGAGCGCCTGGTGCAATTGCACGACGCCAGCACGATTGCGGCGGTGATCGTCGAACCGATTTCCGGTTCCGCCGGCGTGGTCCTGCCGCCCGAGGGCTACCTGAAACGCCTGCGCGAGATCTGCGACAAGCACGGCATCCTGCTGATCTTCGACGAAGTCATCACCGGCTACGGCCGCGTCGGCAAGGCTTTTGCCGCGCAGCGTTTCGGCGTCACCCCGGACCTGATCACTACCGCCAAGGGCCTGACCAACGGCTCGATTCCGATGGGCGCGGTGTTCATTTCGGGCAAGGTGCACGAGGCCTTCATGCAAGGCCCGGAGAACATGATCGATCTGTTCCACGGCTACACGTATTCGGGCCATCCGGTGGCTTGCGCCGCCGCGCTCGCCACGCTCGACACCTACGCCGAGGAAAACCTGTTCGAGAAAGCCATCGAGCTCGGCGGTTACTGGGAAGATGCGATCCACGCACTGAAATCGCTTCCGAACGTCATCGATATACGCAACTTCGGCCTGATCGGCGCGATCGAACTGGCGCCGCGCGACGGCAAGCCAGGCGCGCGCGGCTTCGATGTGTTCAACAAGTGCTTCCATGACAAGAACCTGCTGATCCGCACAACCGGCGACGTGATTGCCCTGTCGCCGCCGCTGATCCTGGAGAAAGCGCACATCGACCAGATCTTCAGCCGGATCGCCGAGGCCGTCCGCGAGACCGCCTAGTACAATAGGCGCGCAACCAAAAACACTGTTCATGCCCCGGGAGGGCAACACCATGCTTATCGGCGTCCCCAAGGAAATCAAGAACCACGAATACCGCATCGGCCTGACTCCGTCCGGCGCGCGCGAACTGATCGCCAATGGCCACAAGGTCATGGTGCAGCGCGACGGCGGCAAGGCTATCGGCCTGACCAACGAGCTCTACCAGAAGGCCGGCGCAGAAATCGTCGACGCGGCGGAAGAAATCTTCGCCCGCGCCGAGATGATCATCAAGGTCAAGGAGCCGCAGCCGAACGAATGCAAGATGCTGCGTACGGGCCAAGTGCTCTATACCTACCTGCATCTCGCGCCGGATCCGGAGCAGACCAAGGCGCTGATCGCCTCTGGCGCAACCTGCATCGCCTACGAGACCGTTACCGATCGCAACGGTGGCCTGCCGCTGCTGGCGCCGATGAGCGAAGTCGCCGGCCGCATGTCGATCCAAGCCGGCGCGCACGCGCTGGAAAAAGCCCAGGGCGGCTCGGGTGTGTTGCTCGGCGGTGTCCCCGGCGTACAGCCGGCGGAAGTGCTGGTGATCGGCGGCGGCGTGGTCGGCATCAACGCCGCGCGCATGGCCATGGGCATGAACGCCAATGTCACCATCCTCGATCGTTCGCTCAATCGCCTGAAGGAACTGGACGAACTCTACGGCGATCGTCTTACCACGATCTATTCCACGCACGACGCCATCGAAGAACGCCTGCCCGACACCGATCTGGTGATCGGTGCTGTGCTGATTCCGGGCGCGGCCGCGCCGAAACTTATTTCGCGTGCGCAGCTTTCCTTGATGCGCCCTGGCTCGGTGCTGGTGGACGTCGCCATTGACCAGGGCGGCTGCTTCGAAACCTCGAAGGCCACCACTCACCAGAACCCGACCTACGAAGTGGACGGCATCATCCACTACTGCGTCGCCAACATGCCCGGCGGCGTTGCCCGCACCTCCACGTTTGCGCTGACCAACGCCACCCTGCCCTTCGCGGTACAGCTGGCCAACAAGGGCGCGAAGAAGGCAATGCTGGACGATGCTCATCTGCGCAACGGCCTGAATGTTCACGCCGGCAAGCTGACCTACGAAGCGGTGGCCAAGGATTTGGGCTACGAGTACGTGCCGGCCGAAAAAGCGCTGGCCTGATGCCATGACCACGGCCCTTGCGACGCTCGCGCACTTCATCCACGGAACCGAAGTCGCGGGCGCCAGCGGCCGTTTCGGCGACGTCTACGACCCGGCCACCGGCCGGGTCAGCGGCAAAGTTCCGCTGGCCTCCAAGGCCGAGGTCGAAAGCGCCATCGCCGACGCGCAAGCTGCGTTCCCCGCGTGGGCGGCAACCACGCCGCTCAACCGCGCGCGGGTGATGTTCAAGTTCAAGGAATTGCTGGAACGACACGCCGACGAAATCGCCATGGCGATCACGCTCGAGCACGGCAAGGTCCTGTCCGACGCAAAAGGCGAGCTGACCCGCGGCATGGAAGTGGTCGAATTCGCCTGCGGCATTCCGCACCTGCTCAAGGGCGAGCATTCGATGAACGTCGGCGGCGGTGTCGACAGTTACAGCGAATATTCGCCGCTGGGCGTGGTCACTGGAATAACGCCGTTCAATTTCCCGTGCATGGTGCCGATGTGGATGTTCCCCATCGCCATCGCCTGCGGCAACACCTTCATCCTCAAGCCCTCCGAGCGCGACCCGACGCCGCCGATGATCCTGGCGCGCCTGTTGAAAGAAGCCGGCCTGCCCGACGGCGTGTTCAATGTCGTGCACGGCGACAAGGAAGCGGTCGACGCCCTGCTCGACGATCCGCGCGTGCAGGCAGTGAGTTTTGTCGGCTCCACGCCGATCGCCGAATACATCTATTCGCGCGGCAGCGCAGCCGGCAAGCGCGTGCAGGCATTGGGCGGCGCCAAGAACCACATGGTGGTCATGCCCGATGCCAATCTTGACCAGGCTGCCAACGCGCTGCTCGGCGCCGGTTACGGCTCTGCCGGCGAGCGCTGCATGGCGATCTCGGTCGCGGTCTGCGTCGGCGACGCCACCGCCGACGCCCTGATCGCCAGGCTCAAGCCCATGGTCGAAGGACTGCGCATCGGCCCCGGCTGCCAGGGTGACCCTGACATGGGCCCGCTCGTGACCGGCGCGCACCGCGACAAGGTGCGTGGTTTCGTGGATGCAGGCGTTGCCGAAGGCGCCGAGTTGGTTGTGGATGGTCGCGGCCTGCAAGTTGCCGGGCACGAGCAAGGCTTCTACCTCGGCGGCTGTTTGTTTGATCGCGTGACGCCGGCCATGCGCATCTACAAAGAGGAAATCTTCGGGCCGGTACTGTGCGTCGTGCGCGTGGCTGATTTCGACAGCGCTTGCCGCCTGGTCAACGAGCACGAATACGGCAACGGCACCGCCATCTTCACCCGCGACGGCGACAGCGCGCGCCAGTATGCGCACAACATCCAGGTCGGCATGGTCGGCATCAACGTACCGATCCCGGTGCCGATGGCTTTCCATAGCTTCGGTGGCTGGAAGCGTTCGCTGTTCGGGCCGCTGCACATGCATGGACCGGACGGCGTGCGTTTCTACACGCGCATGAAGACCATCACCGCGCGCTGGCCGACCGGCATCCGCGCCGGCGCCGAATTCAGCATGCCGACGATGAAATGAGCGGCAAAATCAACTCGCCCGCCACGCCCAGCGTCACCGACCTCGCCTTCACCCGTGAGTCGCCCTACGGCAGCATGGCCGAGCCGACCTATTCCGGCGCGCTCAGTTTCCTGCGCCGTAGTTATTCGAAGAATCTCGATAACGTCGATGTCGCCGTGGTCGGCGTGCCTTACGATCTCGCGACCACCAATCGCCCGGGCACGCGCCTCGGACCGCGCGCGATCCGCGCTGCTTCCGCTTCGCTGGCCTGGTGCCGGCCCTATGCCTGGGACTTCGATCCGTTCGAGCGCCTGAATGTGATCGACTGGGGCGATGTCTTCTTCGATCATGGCGAACCGCAGAAAGTGCCGGACGCGATCCGCGCGCAATTCGCGGAATTCGTCGCGCACGGTGTGACGCCACTCGCACTCGGTGGCGACCACTTCATCACCTTCCCGATCCTGCAAGCACTGCACGAAAAGCACGGCCCCTTGTCGCTGATCCACTTCGATGCGCATTCCGATACCTGGCGCGACGCCGAAGGCCGGATCGACCACGGCACCATGTTCTTCCACGCCGCCCGACTGGGCATCGTCGATCCGGCGTGCTCCATCCAGATCGGCATGCGCACGCACAATGACGAAACCCACGGTTTCACGGTGCTGGACGCGCGCTGGCTGCACGAACACGGCGTAGATGCCTGCGTCGCCGCGATCCGCGAGCGCGTCGGCACGAGCAAGTGCTACGTGAGTTTCGATATCGATTTCCTCGATCCCGCCTTCGCGCCCGGCACCGGCACGCCGGTGGTCGGCGGCTTTTCCACGCACGAGGCCCTGCGCCTGGTGCGCGGTCTGGCGGGGCTCGAGATCGTCGGCATGGATGTGGTCGAAGTCTCGCCGCCTTACGACGTCAGCGAACTGAGCGCGCTGGCCGGCGCTTCGATCGCGCAGGAACTGCTCGCGGCCTACGCGAGCCGGTTTCCCGAGCGGAGCTGATTCCACTATCGAGGGTTGGGCTTTCGCGCTTCGTGAATGGCCACAATCCCCAAGCTCATTCGTTCGAACGTTACCTGTTCGAATCCGTGAGCCTTGATCTCAGTGGCCAATGCTTCCGCCGTCGGGAATCCTCGGATGCCATGAAGCAAGTACTTGTACGCAGAACTGTCACCGCCCGTCGCCAGCCATCCCAGAACTGGCATGCAAATTGACATGTAAGCCAGATATGCCCGGTGGAGCAGCGGCCATCGAATATTTGAAGCCTCCAAGACGATGATTCGGCCGCCTGGCTTGAGAACCCGATACGCCTCATTCAGCGCCAGCCTGCGGTTGCAAATCTTCATTCCGAGGGACATGGAGTAGGCGTCGATCGAAGCATCGGGAATGCTGGGCATCGATTCCGCGTCAAGTTGCCTAAACTCGACTTGGGCGCCATGCATTATCAATCGACGCTGCGCGATCGCAAGCATGCTTTCACTAACGTCCGAAGCGATGATCTTGCGCGCGTTGATTTCGGATCGAGCCAGAATCCGGAGCACAATGTCGCCGGTGCCTGTTGCTCCGTCCAAAAGCGTGGTCCAGCTCTCGTCCGCGATGCGTTTCGCGACGCGACGCTTCCAAACGCGATGGATAAACAAGCTGAATACATCGCACAACAGATCGTATCTGGATGCGATGCGGCCGAACACGTCATCGTGTTTCCAGCCGAATTCAGCGGCGTTATCCGAGTCTGGCCGCATTGGCTTATCCATCGCGACGCCCATTATGCCAATTCATTCGTCGTGCGAGTAGACGATAAACCCGTTGTGCTTGGCAACCTTGTCGTACAGCGCTCGGCCCTCGGCATTGCTGTCCTGCGTCTGCCAGTAGGTGCGCTTGCTGCCTGCTTCCCGCGCGCGCGCAAATACGTCTTCGATCAATGCGCGGCCAACGCCACGCCCGCGCACCGATCGATCGGTGTACAGATCGTTGAGGTAACAGACGGGCTCGATCCGCGTCGTGCTGCGATGGAACAGGTAATGCGCCAAACCGACCAGCCTGCCTTCCTCCTCCGCCACCAGCGCGTACATCGGTTCGTTCGCGTCGAAGAATCGCTGCCAGGTCGACTGCGTGATGTCCATCCGGAGCGCCGTCTCGCCTTCGCGACCATAGAACGCGTTGTAGCCGTCCCACAGCGGCAGCCAGGACGAGAAATCCTTGTGTTCGACCAGCCGGATGATCATAGCGACATCCCCATTCGAGCGAGCGGCACGTGTATGTCCCCGGGCAACTCGATCTCGAACTGCTCGAGATTCCTGAAGCCGGAGGCGATGTAGAGAGGCACCCCCGGCATGGTCGCGGCCAGTTCGAGCGCGTGGAAACCCGCGCCTTGGGCCGCCGCGATGCAGGCATCCATGAGCTGTCGACCGAGGCCTCGACGGGCCATGGCCGGATCGACGAAGAAGGCACGGATGCGCGCCGGTTCCGACGCCGGGTCAAGCAATGGGTCCGGGCCGTGCTTGGCCTGGTCGCCGCCGAACAGCGTGCGCCGCTTGCTCCAACCACCGCAGGCGACGATGCGACCGCCTTCCTCAATGGCGAAATAAGTCTGGTCCTCGATCAGTTGCGTATCCACGCCGAAAACATGGCGGGTGATGGCATCAGCCTGCTCGGTCGTGTAGTAGCCAACACTGAGCTCACGCCCGGACCGGGCGATCAGGTCCTGGAGTTCGGGAATATCGGCGTGCTCGGCCGGGCGCAGTTCAGGCATGGGCTTCGTCGAACTCGACATCGGCGATCCAGTTTCGCGCGCGGCGCGCCAGGCGCGAGTCCGTGCCTTCGCCATCGAAATTGCTGGACGAACGCACCAGCAAGGCGGGATCGGCGCCGTCGAAAGCGTTGGCGCTCACCACCGCGTACAGACGACCGTCGATCAGGCTGGTCACCACCGGCACGACTCCGCACATGGCGCAGGTGTGGAACTTCGCGGTGCGCGTGCCGAACTGGTAGTCGGATACCTGCGTCGGATCCTTGATGGCGATCCGAAGCACGCCGTCCGGATTGGAGGTCCAGACGCCGCCGTGTTTCTGGCAGAAGGTGCAGCCGCAGGCGCGCACCGGAATCTGTGCGGGATCGGGCTCCCACAGCAGGTTAAAGGCAATGTTCCGGCAATGGCAGCCGCCGCGGATCAGCATTTGGCGGTCTTGCGCTTCTTGCCGATGGAGCCGCGCTTGCGCACCTTCTCGATGTAGTCCGGCGCGTACGGGATCTTGCACGCGGTCTTGCCGACGTCGATGGTCACCGGGCCAATTTTCGCGCCGGTCTGCACCGCCAATTCGGTCAGCGGCGTGACGAAACTGCCGACCGCGATGACGAAATGGTTCATGGTCGAACGAACCTTGTTGGGCTGCTGGTGGATGGACTTCTGCACGCGCGCCAGCAGGCGCTTGAGTTCAGCGACATCGAGATTGGCGTCGGCGGTGATCGAAACCAGGCTGCTCAGCGTCGCCCAGCCCGAGGACGCCACGCTCTCCGAGGGCGAGTCGATCCATTCCAGCGCCAGTTCCCGGCCGAACCGGCTGCCGGCAGCCACCCACGGCACCGTGCAATCGCTGATGCCGCTACTGGGCGCGGTCTCGACCCAATGCTCCAGGTCGCGTCGGGTCATCTTCGCGTCATCGGCCATCAGCCCCGCCAGGTACATCGCGTCGTAGATGCCGGTGTCGTACAGCTCGAGCGCCAGCCGATAGTCCATCCCGGTTTTTTTCAGGATCTTCTTCATTTCCTCGATGCTGGCGCCGAACACCGGCTCCCTGACGCCGTGATTGAGCAACACCTTCTTGTAGGAGTCCTTGCCCAGCGTCTTGAGTTGCTTGACGATTTCGGCGGCGGTCATGTTCGCTCCATCGGAGTCAGTTGCCGGTGACTTGCTCGGGCTTCTCGCCGTCTTCGAAGAATGCCATGGCTTCGGAATTCAGGCAGTAGCGCTTGTTGGTTGGCGGCGGACCATCGGGGAAGACGTGACCCAGGTGGCCGTCGCAGCGGCCGCAACGGATCTCGGTGCGGACCATGCCGTAGCTGCTGTCCTTGATCTCGGCGATATGCGCCGGATCGAACGGCGCGTTGAAGCTCGGCCAACCGGTGCCGGACTCGAACTTGACGTCGGAGCGGAACAGCGGCAGGCCGCACAACCGGCAGGCGTACAGGCCCGAGGACTTGTTGTTCAACAAGGTGCCGCAGAACGCCCGTTCGGTGCCGTGTTCGAGCAGGACCCGGCGCTCCTCGGGGCTAAGTCTGGCCGCGGCACGATCGCGCGCTTCGCCGCGCAAGGGCGCGAGGTCGTAGCCGCAGGAGGATGTCCTGACACTCATCGTGCACCTGCCTTGGCAAGCATGCCGTCGAAGTAGGTCTCGAGCTTCTCGACCTTGGGCATGGACACGTAGCGAATATAGGACTGGCCGGGATTGCGCGCAGCGTAGTCGTGGTGGTAACGCTCGGCGACATGGAACTCTTCCAGCGGCTCGATCGTCGTGGCCACCGGCGCGGCGAACACGCCGGCAGCCGTGAGCTGCGCGAGATAGGCTTCGACCACGCGGCGCTGGGCCGCGTCGGCCGGGAATACCGCCGAACGGTACTGGGTGCCGACGTCGTTGCCCTGGCGGTTCATCTGGGTCGCATCGTGGGCGACACTCAGAAAAACCTTGAGAAGTTGCCCGTAGCTGATCCTGTTGGGGTCGTAGCTGATCCTGATCGCTTCGGCATGGCCGGTGCGACCGCTGCATACCGCTTCGTAGTTGGCGGTTTCGGCGGAGCCGCCGGCATATCCCGGCTCCACGTCGAGCACGCCATCGAGGCGCCGAAACACCGCTTCCGTGCACCAGAAACAGCCGCCCGCCAGCACCGCCATGCCACTGTCTTCGGCAGCGGCAACATCGTCGACGGGATCCGGCACTTCGTTAGGGGCAACGCGCAGGCCGAGGCCGGGGATATCGCAGACATTCATGAGGTTCTCCTTGGGTTGACACCGCAAAGAGGCGGCAGCGGGGCCGCTGGATGCGAATGACGTTGCCGCTGGTTCAGCTTGGCTCGACCATCAGCGCCTCGGCGTCTTCGGGCGTGAATTCGCCCTGCCAGCGACCCATCAACGCGAGGTAGAGCATCTTTTCGAACTCGGGCCGGAAGCGTCGAATCACTGAATCGGGATCGGGCATCAGCTTGGCATCGGCAATCAGGCCAAAATGCACCTTGCCGTTGTAGCTCAGGATCGAAATACCGAGCCCGATCGAGCCGTTTTGCGGCACCCAGAACATCATGTCGGTGACCTTGCTGCCACCCATGAACAAAGGCATCTGCGGACCCGGCACATTGGTAGCGACGGTCGAGGCCTTGCGGCTGAACATTTCCAGGGCAATCGACTGCAACGCCGGCGGCGCCATGCCCAGGGCCGCCAAGGCTCCGAAAGTGGCCACCGCCTGTCGGGACTTGCGCAAGACCCGCATGCAGCCGGAGATTCGTTCCAGCCGACGCATCGGGTTGTCCTCGCCCACCGGCAGTTCCAGGAATACCAGGCCGAAATGGTTGCCCAGTTGCTTGGCATGTTCGAGCGGGCGCAGGTTCACTGGCACGGTGGCTCGGATGGTGATGCCATCAAGCACTTCGCCACGTTCGAGCATGTAACTGCGCAATGCACCGCTGGCCGACGCCATCAGAATATCGTTGACGGTACAGCGCAGGGCCCGGCTGACCGACTTGACCTCGGCCAGATCCATCGGCTCGGCCCAGGCCACGCGCTTGCTGACGCCAAGCCGGCCCTTGAGGATAGTCGGCGGATCGTCGGTCAAGGCCAATGCCTGGCCGACTTCGCGGGCGATTTCCATGCCTTCATTGGCCAGTACCGCCGCCAAGGTCGGGTCTCGGTAAATATCCATGCCCTTTTCCAGCACCATGCCACCCATCTTCACGTAGCGGTCGATGACGCCAACCCGCTTGGCCACCGGCGCGTGGTCTTCCTTCAACCAGCGTTTGGCAAGATCGGCCTTCTTCCTCGGATCTTCGACCACATCGGTGAGCGAAAGCATCACTTGCACAAGAGCGATGCCATCGGCATAGCAATGGTGGATGCGCGTGATCAACGCCGAACCGCCGCCGAACTTTTCGACCAGGTGGAATTGCCACAGCGGCTTGGTCTGGTCCAGCGGCGTCGATGCCATCTGGCTGGTGAAGCGCTCCAACTCACGCTTGCCGGCGCGGCCGGGCAGAGCGGTAAGACGCACATGCCATTCCAGGTCGAAATCGGCATCGTCCTGCCAGAATGCACCCGTGGGCGCATCCACTGCCTTCTGGCGGAAGCGCGGATAGGCGAGGAATTTTTGCTGGATCACCCTGCGCAGGGTTTTGATGTCCATCGGTGTCTCGAACATCATCACGCCGGTGATCATCATCAGGTTGGTTGGCCGTTCCATGCGCAACCAGGCGGTATCCACCCGGGACATCGGCTCGCGTTGCAATTTCGGTTTTGCCGACTTCGCCATTGCCTCAGATGCCTCCGTGCCAGATGTAGTTGCCGGAATCTTCCCAGTAACCGCCCTTGCCACCGCCGATGCCAGCCAGACTCTCCACCAGGTCGACGGCGAGCAGGTACTTCGCTTGTTTGTAACCGAGCTTGCGCTCCAGCCGCACGCGCAAAGGTGCGCCGTGCGGAATCGGCAGAGCTGCGTCGTTCATGTCGTATGCCAGGATCGACTGCGGATGGTAGGCCTCGCGCAGATAGATACTCTCGTAGTAGCGGCCGCCGTTGTGGCCGTAGTCGTCAGCACAGCGGAACACCACGTATTTCGCTGCTGGCATCGGCCCGGCGAGGTCGAGCACGCGACCCAGGTTCACGCCTTTCCATTTGCCGATGCAACTCCAGCCTTCCACGCAATCGTGGCGGGTGATCTGGGTGCGTGACGGCAGCGCGCGCAATTGGTCCAGGCTCAATTCGAGCGGTGTGCGCACCAAGCCACCGACCTTGAACCGGTAATCGGCGAAACCGTTCGCGGTCAGCGCCAGATATTCCGGTGTCTGCGGATTCTTCGAGCCGTTGGCTTTGAACACCGGCGACATCTCGGCTTCGGTGAATTCGCGCGCCAAGGCATCCTCGGGAGTGAGCGCATGCAAGGCGGCATCGGTGGGCGCATCGGCGCCGGCAAGAAACGCGCGGAATCCGGCGCTGTCGTTAAGCTTGTTGCAACCGGCCAGTGCCACCGCGCTGCCAGCCACGATTGCCCGCGAAAGAAAACGACGGCGCTGCTCGTCAGTCATGGTCGGGCTCCTCGTGGACAGTGTAACGACCCGTGATCATCGCGCGAATCTGGTTGATCGGCCCGGTGATCAGCACCATGAAGACATGGATAAGGACGAATGCCACGAACGCCATGGCGATCAGGAAATGGATGCTGCGCGCCGATTGCCGGCCGCCGACCAGATCGACCATCCACGAAAGCACTGAATCCATGTGCGGCGACATCGCCAATCCCATCAGCACCACGCCCGGTCCGAGCGCCAGCACGACACCGAGATAGGCGAGCTTCTGCAGGATGTTGTAGCGGGTCGCGGCCTCGCCGGTCGGATGCTTGAACTTGAGGTGCTCGACGATGGAATGGCCCATGCCCTTCCAGTCCGCCAGCGTCGGCCACAAGTCGCGGCCCAAGTGGCGGGATCGCCAGGACCACAGCAGGTAGCTGAGCCCATTGATCACGAACAGCCAGGCGAAGAAGAAATGCCAGCGCCGGCCGTCGGCCAAGGAACGAATGGTGGGAATGGTCGACCAGCTCGGAAATCCACGCGCCTGCGGCTTGCCGGTGATCGCATGAGCCGATACGCCCAGCACGCCGGTGGTGGTTACGTGCACGGAGCCGATCTGGGTATCGCCGCGCAATTGCCCGTTTGCGGCCGGTGCCGCGGTCAACGCCAACCAGGGGGCGTCGAAATTCGCGTACTCGCCCCAGTAAAGCGCGGGATGGGCGTTGAAAATCTGCAAGCCACTCATCAACAGCACGAACAGGCAGACGACGTTGATCCAGTGCATGATCCGCACCGGCAGGCGATGCCGATAGGTAGAACGCGCGGAGTCATCCTTCATGCAAAACCTCCCGGGATACTGTCTGAAGCCTACTCCGGCCCTGCCCCGTTTGGCTATCTCAATCAGGCTCGACCGTTGCTGCCTTCGGGCCAGAATAGGCTGACAGTGCCGCCTTTCGACTCGAGATCAGATCAATCACCGGTTGTGCCGGATAATCGAGCCTGAGGCCACGCATGAGCTCTGGTTGTTGCCATGGCGCGAACAAGGCCGGCAGGGGCACGCTTGCCAGCTCCGGCAGCCAGCGCCTCAGGTATAGCGCCTGTGGATCGAAGCGTTCTGCCTGCACCACTGGATTGAATATGCGGAAATAAGGCGCGGCATCGGCACCGGTTCCGGCGGTCCATTGCCAGCCTTGGGTATTGTTGGCGAGATCGGCATCGACCAGGGTGTCCCAAAACCAGCGCGCGCCGTGCAGCCAGTGGTAACGCAGGTTCTTGCACAAAAAACTGGCCACGATCATGCGCACGCGATTGTGCATCCAGCCGGTCTGCCAGAGTTCGCGCATGCCAGCATCGACAATCGGCACACCGGTGCGCCCGCGCTGCCAGGCTGCCAGCCGCGTGGCATCAATTTCTTCCCAGCGAAATTCCTGAAAACGCGGATTCAAATTGTGATTGGCGGTGTTCGGGAAATGGAACAACAAGTGATGCGAAAACTCGCGCCAGCCCAGCTCGCTCAGGAAATGCTCGATGTCCGGGCCGATTCGCGCCGGCCACGGTTCACGGCGGATCCGGGTGACGATCTGTTGCGGCGAAATTTCACCGAAATGCAGGTGCGGCGATAACTTAGACGTGCCGGTTCGATCCGGAAAATTGCGCTGGTCCTTGTAACCATTGGCGGCACCTTCGATGAAAACTTCCAGGGCCTCGGCAGCTCCGGCTTCCCCCGGCTGCCAATGCTCCCAGAAGCCCTGATCCCAGTTAGGTTCCGGCGAAACGGGCAGCAAGCCGAGCGATTCGATAGCCAGCGAAGCCAGATTGTCGGGTAGTGCCGGCATGGCGACCGGCACCGGCTGCACAGTGATTGCTTCGATACTGCGCGATGCGTTTCTCCAGAATGGCGTGAATACGCGATACGGCTCGCCGGCGCCGGTTGCTACCGTCCAGGGTTCGGCCAGCAACGCGCTATTGAAACTTTCCACACGCAACCCACAAGCTTTGAGGGTGGTCTTGATGCGTTCGTCCCGGGCAATGACCGCAGGCTCGTAGAGCCGGCTCCAGAACACCGCCTCGGCGCCGGACTCGATCACCAGTTTTTCCAGTTCGGTGAAAGTATCGCCGCTACGCACCAGCAGCCGCGACCCCAGTCGCTTGAGATCTGCATCCAATGATTGCAACGAACGATGCAGCCAAGCCCGCGTGGCCGCACCGGGCGACCATGGCGCTTCTTCATCGGGGGCATGCACATAGACCGGAATCGGCACGTAGCCGCGATCAAGCGCAGCACTCAAGGCCGGGTTGTCGGTCAGGCGAAGATCACGTCGAAACCAGACCAAGGCTGCAGGCATGCCGGAATTGTGGCACAGCCTGTCCTACAATAACGACGGTGAGCGATCCGATCAGCCAGCGTCCAACCCGCATCCGTGTCGACCTCGACGCGATTTCGAGCAACTTGCGCGCCATCCGTGCAAGGGTCAACGTGCCGGTGATGGCGATCGTCAAGGCTAATGCCTATGGCCATGGGCTGTTGCCGGTGGCTCGGCACCTGCAGTCGCAAGGCATCGACCAACTCGGCGTTGCTTTCGTCGAGGAAGGCATCGCGCTGCGTCGCGCCGGACTGACGGTACCGATCCTGGTGCTGGGCGGGATGTTCGGGCCGCAGGTCGCGCAATACCTCGAGCACGATCTCGAGATCACGGTGTCGTCGCTGGCCAAGCTGCGCCAAGTCGAAGCTGCCACCGAAGCACTCGGCCGCAAGGCAGTGGTGCATCTGAAGATCGACACCGGCATGGAACGCATCGGCGTGCACAGCTACTCGTGCGGGCCTTTCATCGAAGCAGCCTGCACCTCGCGCTGGTGCACGATCAAGGGCATCTACTCGCACTTGGCCTGCGCCGACGATCCGATCTCGCAGATGACGGCGCAACAAGTCGAACGCTTCGCCGAGGCCTGCGCACACATCGAACGGATCGGCGCGCCGATGCCGATTCGCCACTTGGCCAATTCCGGCGGCGTGCTGCATTTCCCCGAAACCTGGCTGGACATGGTGCGACCAGGCATCGCAATGTTTGGCGTGATGCCCGAACCGGCTTCGCATCACACGCTCGATCTGCGCCCTGCCCTGTCGCTGCTATCGCAAGTCGTCTATTTCAAAGTCGTCAAAGCCGGACACCCGGTCAGCTATGGCGCCACCTGGGCCCCGAAGAACGACAGTCGCGTGGTCACAATTCCGATCGGCTACGGCGACGGCTGGCCGCGGGCGTTGTCGTCACGCGGAAGCGTGTTGATCCGTGGCGAACGCCATTCCATGGTCGGCCGCGTGTGCATGGACCAGTTCATGGTCGACCTCGGCGCCAATGGCAGCGCCTACAACGAAGACGAAGTCGTGCTGATTGGTACGCAGGGAAACGAGTCCATCACCACCGAGGACGTCGCCATTTCCGCAGGAACGATTCCCTACGAAATCCTTACCGGCCTCAACGAGCGCATTCCGCGCTTGTACGACAGCGGGTGAGTCAAGGCGCCTACGGTCTCTACGAAGCCCGTCTAAACCAACGGTCCGCTGGAATGAGCAGTTGGGCAGCATTTAGCGTTCTGCTAACCAATTTCCTGCGCCGCTAATGAGCTCAAATGACTCGATGCCTGGGTCGGTCTCGTACTTCTGAACCAGCTTTTGTGTCATTCGCCATGACTGCCCTGGATACTGATCTCTGGCGTGCTGCAATGTGGCCATATAGCCCCGAACAGAATTCCCCTGATCGACAACCACTGCGACGTATGGCACGCATCCAAATGCATGGCAGGCAGCTTCGATCTTATCGTCATTCGCAAATAGAAGGTTGACGCCTGTTTCATCTTTCATTTTGGATCGAGAACGACACTTGACCGAGATACCCAGCACTGCGTCGCTGGATGGTCGGCGAGCTATCAAATCGATACCCGTGTGATCTACATGGGCGCACTCGAAACCGCGCTTAGAGAGCCAGTACAGGATCAAGGCTTCACCGAAGTTACCAGTGATCTTTGAGTGGCGAGAACTCTTCTGCATGTGTGCTCGAAGCTGACTGCGCGCCTAATTGTTGATTCGAGAGTAGGTCGAAAAGGTCACTCTCACTCAAACCTTCCCACAGCATCCCGCGCAAGATTGTCGAAGCGGGTGTATTCGCCGAAGAACTTCAGTTTGCACATGCCGGTCGGGCCGTTTCGCTGTTTGCCGATGATGACTTCGGCCAGGCCCTTGTCCTGCGAATCCTTGTTGTAGTACTCGTCGCGATAGATGAAGACGATGATATCGGCGTCTTGTTCGATCGCGCCCGACTCGCGCAGGTCGGCCATCACCGGGCGCTTGTCGGTACGCGATTCCAGCGAGCGGTTGAGCTGCGACAGCGCGATCACCGGCACGTTCAGTTCCTTCGCCAGTGCTTTCAACGAGCGCGAGATCTCGGAAATTTCGGTGGCACGGTTCTCGCCGGTGCCCGGCACCGCCATCAATTGCAGATAGTCGATCACGATCAGACCCAGGTCGTGCTCGCGCTTGATCCGCCGCGCCTTCGAACGCAACACGTCCGGCGACAGTGCCGGCGTGTCGTCAATGAAGATCTTCGCCTCGGACAGCATCTTGATCGCCATCGTGACCCGCGACCAGTCCTCGTCCTCGAGCTGGCCGGTGCGCAGGCGGGTGGCGTTGACCCGGCCGATCGAGGACATCAGGCGGAACGCCAGCTGCGAGGCCGACATTTCCATCGAGAACACCGCCACCGCTTTCTTGGTCTTGAGCGCGGCGAACTCGGCCATGTTCAGCGCCAGCGTCGTCTTGCCCATCGCCGGGCGCGCGGCGAGGATGATCAGGTCGGAATTCTGCAGGCCGGCAGTCATTTCGTCGAAATCGTGGAAGCCGGTCGGTAGGCCGGTGACACTGCCCTGATTTTCGTAGCGTTCCTGCAAAAGCTGGAAGGCGTCCTTCATTGCCTCGCGCAGCGGCACGAAATCGGCGCGGCCGCGCGCGCCCTGCTCCGCGATCCGGAACACCTTCATTTCCGCGGCGGACAACACTTCCTGGCTCTCGCGCCCGCCGGGCTGGAAACCGTCGTTGACGATCTCGGTGCCAACGTCGATCAACTGCCGCAGCACGGATTTTTCGCGCACGATTTCGGCATAGGCGCGGATATTGGCCGCCGAGGGCGTGGTGCTGGCCAGTTCGACCAGGTAACCGGTGCCGCCGATCTGTTCAGCAAGCCCGTTGGCCTCGAACCACTCGCCGAGGGTGACCGCGTCGAAGGGCTTGTTCTTTTCCGACAGCTCGCGGATGGCCTTGTAGATCAGGCGATGATCGCGACGATAGAAGTCGACCTCGGTCAGGAAATCGCCAACCCGGTCGAGCGAATCCGGCGCCAGCATCAGGCCGCCGAGCACGGCCTGCTCGGCTTCGACCGATTGCGGCGGCACCCGCAGGGCGTCAATCTTGCTGTCGGAGCGGAACGACTCGGGGCGTGCGGACATGCGTTTATGGTTCTCGTCGTCGCCGCGATCGAGTGAGCGCGACGGGGTGATCCATCCTACGGGTCTTGTCGGGTGGGCGTTAGGCATAACACTGTGGATAACAGGTGGAAATCTCACGGTCTGCGATTGCGCTATGCTGCGACCAATTATCCGGGAGCGACAGCATGTACAGGCACAAGCTACGGCTATCCGGCTGGTTGGCCGGCATCACTTTGACGATCGGGCTGCTTGTCGCGGCTCCGTCCCAGGCCGATCCGCTCGATACGGTGCTCGATATTTTGTACAAGGCCGGAGTGATCGACGGCAACGTCAAGGCGGCCAAGCCGCTGATCAGTTGCCTGGCCGACGGCAAGAACGTGGCGGACTGCACTGCCGGCGCAGCCGACCAGTCTGAATTCGCGGCCGACCCGCAGGTCAAGAACGTCATCGACATCTATCAGGCCTTTCGCGCAAAGGATTACTACACGGTTCTGAAGAAAGCCGGCATTACCGTCGGCTGCGCATTGATCCCGGGGGGCGAGGTCAAGGACGTGCTCTGCGGCGAGCTCGGCAAGATTGCCGCGGCGGTGCTCGATGGCGTCGGCTCGGTGCTCGGCGCGGTCGGCAGTTTCATCGTCAGCATATTTGGCGGTGGCAGCGATCCCCCGCCGATGCCACCAGAAAATTACTACACGCTCAATTTCATGCCCTGGTACCACTGGTCGGTGGTGTACCAACTCGACAACGACACGCCTTCGAACAATCAGATCCTGAACGCGCCGATGGCGGCCTGCGTGGACTATTTCTATCACCATACCTACAGCAAGGACGATGCGAACAAGGTCTGCGCCAGTTTTCGTGCGCGCATGAACAAGAGCGGGTACGACATCGGCAACTCCTTCCGCGACGAAACGGAAAGCTACTTCCAGTTGCACTTTGCGCCGAAAGTCGAGGAGTGGGCTGAAATTTCGTTCAACAACAACGACAACATCAACATTTACGCCAAGCAGGCGATGAACACCTGCCTCTGGGACGAACGCCAGCACATTCCATTGCCGAGTCCTGGCCTTGAGCAGTGCCAGGCAATGCAGCAGTCGGCCGCCAACCTGCCATCGATCTTCCAGGCGCAAGTCGCCCAGATGGTCGCGCAGTGCCAGGCCCTGGTCAAATTGCGTACGGTGCCGGCGGACAACGATGCCTACACGCGCATCTGCACTCCGATGAAGAACCGGGTGATCGGCAGGGTCATCTTCGCGATGGGCGATCTTAAATCACGCATGGAAACCGCCGCTGCTGCCGGCTGCCCGAACAGCGGCTATCCGAAATCAATCCACTGCGACAGCTTCGCTACCCACGACGCCTGCATGAACGCGATGCCGGAACACGCCTCGATGTGTTCGCTGGACTACACCAAGGCCATCATCGCCATGGCTACCAGCGCGGGCTGCAAGAGCGCAGGCACGTTGCAGACGATCGAATGCACGACCTTCATGAGCCACGCCGCCTGCCTGAAGGCCATGCCTGATGCATATGACTCCTGGTGCCAGTTCGCCGAGAACCAGGCGGTGGATGCGATGGCTGCGGAGATCGCCGAGGCCGAAAGCACCGACGACGCGCCGTGCCAGCGCTACGGCAAGCGAACGATCCAGTGCGTGCATCCGATGCAGATCCTGCATTGCAACAGCGCCAAGACTGCGCTCGGTGACGCCTGGGGTTTGCAGGCGGTGGCCGGCATCAGTTGCGAAGTGATCGACACGCCGGAGTACGATCAACTCAAGCAACAGGCCGACCAGGTGTTGACAGCCATCAACGCCGACTATCCGGCTCCCGGCCTGCACTTGCAGTCGCTTGCGCAGGTTCGCGCCGCGCCACCGCCTGCGCCTTGCGGATTGGCGCGCCACGATCCGCTGGTAATCACCTGCGCTGAAGGTTTCCGTATGGAGGCGATCCCGGAACGCGCTTCGGCGGTCTACACAGCGATCAATGCCGACAACCAGGGCGGGCGGCCACGGCCGATCTATTGCCTTGCTGATGTCGACAACGACGGCGCCGAAGCGCCCTGCCTGGAAGGTGCTCCGATTCCCGAGCTTCCGCCGGCGGTAGATCT
The DNA here is from genome assembly GCA_025356635.1 of Gammaproteobacteria bacterium. Taxonomy (GTDB): domain Bacteria; phylum Pseudomonadota; class Gammaproteobacteria; order Xanthomonadales; family Xanthomonadaceae; genus Arenimonas. The sequence continues at coordinate 2,300 of JANXRY010000078.1, read as the reverse complement.
CGACCATCCGGTTCCGGTGCAGCCTGCACTGCGCCTGCGTCCCACACCGGTGATCAAGACCGACGACGGCGGCGGCGGTTAAGGCATTCTTTTGCCAACAAAAAAGCCGCCCGAGGGCGGCTTTTTTTGCAGCATTGCAGCGATCAGACTTCAGCGACCACGCGGACCTTGACCTTGGTCTCGACGTCGGCGTGCAGGTGAACGGTGATCTCGAAATCGCCGGTGCGGCGGATCGGGCCTTCACCCATGATCACTTCGGCCTTCTCGACCTTGTGACCGGCAGCAGTCAGGGCCTCGGCGATGTCGCGGGTGCCGACTGAACCGAACAACTTGCCTTCGGTGGAAGCATTCGCAGCGATGGTCACTTCGATACCTTCCAGGCCGGCCTTGCGGGCATCGGCGGTGGCATGGATGCCGGCGGCCTTGGCTTCGTACTCGGCGCGCTTGGCTTCGAACGCGGCGACATTCGCGGCCGTGGCCGGAACCGCCTTGCCGTACGGGATCAGGAAATTACGGCCGTAACCCGGCTTGACGTTGACCTTGTCGCCAAGGCCGCCGAGGTTGACGACTTTCTGCAGGAGGATCAGTTGCATGGTGTTGCTCCGTTTACGTTAGCGACGCCCTGCCGGGCGCCGCAACTGTGGCTGTCCGTAAGGACGGTAAGTAATTGGTCGAAAGCCGCTTAAAGGTTGTGGTTATCGGTGTACGGGATCAAGGCCAGGAAGCGGGCGCGCTTGATCGCGATCTGCAACTGGCGCTGGTAGCGCGACTTGGTGCCGGTGATCCGGCTCGGCACGATCTTGCCGTTCTCGGTCAGGTACTGGCGCAGGGTGGCGAGATCCTTGTAGTCGATCTCGGTGACGCCCTCGGCGGTGAATTTGCAGAACTTGCGGCGGCGGAAGAATTTGGACATGGTCGGTCTCCGGGGGCTCAGGCAGCGTCGACGGCGTCAACAGCGCCGCCATCGAAGGAATCGTCATCGCGGCGCGGGCGACGCTCGCCCTTCTCGTCTTTCGACTTGAAGATCAAGGTCGGTTCGGTCTCGGCGACGTCGCGAGCCAGCACGATGTGGCGCAACACGGCATCGTTGAAGCGGAAGCCATCGACGAGTTCGCCAAGCACTTTCTGGCCGCACTCGATGTTGAGTAGCACGTAGTGGGCCTTGACGAGATTCTCGATCGGGTAGGCCAGCTGGCGGCGGCCCCAATCTTCGAGGCGATGTATCTTGCCGCTGTCGCCCTCGATCAGCGCCTTGTAGCGCTCGACCATGGCGGGCACCTGCTCGCTCTGGTCCGGATGGACCATGAATACAACTTCGTAATGACGCATGGTGGTGTCCTTGTGGATGCGGCCTTGCGGCCGGTCAGCTCCCGGCCGAATGCCGTGGAGCAAGGTCTCCCGGTTCACGGGAGCCGCACATTATGGCAGATAAATCGGGCACTTGGTTAGTATTGGCTGGGCCGGCATGGGCCTCGACACCAAGCCCGGCGGTACCTTGGGTCGCGGCCCACGCCGACCCGGCCTGCCGAGAGATCGGCTCAGGCCGCCTGCTCGCGGGTGGTGAAACTCTCGCCGCAACCGCATTCGTCGGCAACCTGCGGGTTGCGGAACACGAACTGCTGGTTAAGCCCTTGCTTGACGAAGTCGATCTCAGTGCCATCGACCTGCGCCAGGCTGGCGGGATCGACGCGGACATCAACACCGTCGTTCTGGAATACCAGGTCATCGTTCTGCATGTTGGTGGCGATCTCGATCTGGTAGGCCCAGCCGGAGCAACCGCTCTTCTTTACACCAAAGCGCAGCCCAATGCCGCCCGGTGTTTCGGCCAGGTACTGGCGGACGCGCTCGACCGCGGAGGGAGTGAGAGTGACAGCCATGGGCGAGACCTCTTGGAATGCCGATTATACGCCGGCACCGGTTATCCTTATGACCTGTGAATTGGGCCGAGCGCCCGGAGATTCAAGGCATGGCAGTAGTCAGCGTCCAGCAGGCACTCTCGGGCAAGATCGCCTCGGGTAGCGAAGTCACCGTCCGCGGCTGGGTGCGTACCCGGCGTGACTCCAAGGCCGGGTTGTCGTTCGTGAACGTCAGCGACGGCTCGTGCTTCGCCCCGATCCAGGTGGTCGTGCCGGCGACGCTCGGCAATTACGAATCCGAGGTCAAACGGCTGAGCGCCAGTTGCGCGGTGATCGCCACCGGCACGCTGGTGAAATCCGAGGGCCAGGGCCAGAGCTTCGAGATCCAGGCCAGCGCCGTCGAAGTGGTGGGTTGGGTGGAAGATCCGGAAACTTACCCGATCC
>JANXRY010000061.1 GCA_025356635.1 Gammaproteobacteria bacterium | reverse complement strand
TTTTATAAAGGGGACAGAGGTAGTCAAGTTCGATAATTACCTCCGTCCCTCGTTTTTCGGCACGTTAACCCCGTTTCTCCGAACGCATCGTTCCTGCTAGCGGTTTGGACGCACATCGTTGGCTGGCCCGGCTTGCTTCCGGGCCGTCAGCGATGTGTGAACCCGGCCAGCCTTGACGGTATTTCAACCGATCCAGGTTTCAACCAATCGAGGTCAAACAGGAGAACGCCATGTCACGCTTCCCCAAGATCGCAACGTCCCGCTCGCTCGCTTCGTTCCTCACCACGGGTGCCATCGCCACCGTGTTGGTGCTGTCGACGATGAGTTCCGCCTGGGCAGCGGACACGCCGCCCGCTGCGTCACCCACGCCGCAGCAAACCGCAACACCCGACAGGGACGCCCCGACCGGCACGCATATCGTTTCCCAGCCCAAGGATCTCGAACCGGTCGTGGTTTTCCGCGGCGCCGTCCAGGCTTCTGGCGATGCGCAATGGACCGACAACGACGCCTCGGTTGCGGAGCTTCCGATGGCGCGTGAGTAAAGCGCTCGCGGGTCCGGCATCCACGTGCCGGACCCGTTTTTTCGTATCCGGTCTTGCGCGCAAACCGGTAGGTCAGCGTCCGGAAGCCAAGGCCGGCAGTAGCCCCTGGGCACTCACGATCCGCAGTGCGTGGAGTTTGGCGAAGGCAGCACCCAGCTTGTCGGGACTACCGTCTCCGATCACCAGGACGATGTGGGTGGAATCGAATTCACCGAGCCCAGCGTCGTAGCTAGTCCAGCGACTGCCATTCCAGGCTTGCACCCACATGTGCGGTCCGAACACCCGCTTCTGTCCCATGAAGCGACTCGCGTACGCGATGCCGGCTACCACGCGCACGGGAATGTGACGCGCTTTTGCGGCTGCTGCGAGCAACAACGCGAGCTCCGTGCAATCGCCTGTTTGGGCAGCGAACGCTTCGCGTGACGTCAGGTACCTGTTGAAATCGATCGGGCCGCTCATCTGCAATCGCACGGCCCCCACAAGCCAGCGCATGCGGCGGTCGACGGTGACCCCGCGCACATCGCTCGCCAACATCCGGATATTGCCATCGCCGTTGTCTGCCCAACGATTGGGCTGGAGATCGTGCTGCAACTCGGCGGCGCTTGGCGGCGGTTCCTCGCCGCAGTCGTGGCAGATTGTCAGGACGACCGTGTCGCCGTCATGCTCGACGTGTTGCTCGCCGGTTTCGGGCCACGGCCACGAAACGCCGTCGCGCGTCGCGATCCGATACCTGATTTTCCCCATGGCGGCGCTCTCTGGGATCCGGTAGGGCGATGCCACAGACGCCGCGCGGATCGCATCCTCTGCCGTCATCGAACTGGCATCCGTGAATCCGCACAGGAGCAAGCCCATGCCCAACGTGGCGACGACGTAACCAGGCTTCATGAGCGCTTCCATGGGGAGATCGGTGCATGTCATCAACGAATCGATGCACAAAAAGGGGTTGCCTGTTGCTGCACCTGCTTGCAGGGGCAAACCAGGGAAGGCCTGAATAAAACGAAGCTGGTCAATGACGAACCAGGACTTGCCCAGAGGTTCCATCGCGCGGCATCAGCGACGCCGCTCATCGTCGAGGCCTGCAACCGATCTTGTCTGCGATTGCAAGACCTGACACGCTTCCCGCCAGTGATTGCACGGTTTCACCTCTCTTGCCCGGATGCCGAAATGAAAGCGCAGATTGCAATCGTCATCGCAATGGCAACCCTGGCGACTCTTCCCCGGATTGCGTCATCGGCCGAATTCCGCCAGGTGACTTCCGGAACGGATCGGCAGCTTGTGATCGAAGGGGACATCGAACCGGGCGATGTTCAGAAATTCCTCGATGCCATCAAGGAGAACCAGGGGCAAATCAGTACGGTCTGGATTTTCTCGCCGGGCGGCGATTTCCGGGAAGCGATGAAGATCGGTCGTGCAATGCGGGCATTGGAATTGGCGTCGGTGGTGCCAACGCGAAACAATTTTGGCAAGCCGCAGTGCGACTCGAAAGTCGCTCGCCCATTGGACCCGGCGTACTGCATCGCGGCGAGCGCCGGCTTCATGATTCACATCGGCGGCGTGTGGCGTGGAGGCTCGTACATCATGGTCCACCGCCCTTATTTCGAG
>JANXRY010000059.1 GCA_025356635.1 Gammaproteobacteria bacterium | reverse complement strand
TGGTGCAGAACGTCGAGGCCGGCGACATCTGGCGCATGTGCCAGGTGAAGGACGCGCCGATCCGCGATTGGGTCAAGCTTGCCGTGACCCGCGCGCGCTTGACCAGCACGCCGACGGTGTTCTGGCTCGACCGTTCCCGCGCGCACGATCGCAACATGATCGCCAAGGTCGAGTGCTATCTGAACGACCACGATCTCGCCGGGTTGGATATCAGCATCCTGTCACCGGTAGAGGCGATGCAGTTCTCGTTGACGCGCATCCGCGCTGGGCTGGATACGATTTCCGTCACCGGGAATGTGCTGCGCGATTACCTCACCGACCTGTTCCCGATCATCGAACTCGGCACCAGCGCCAAGATGCTCTCGATCGTACCTTTGCTGGCTGGCGGCGGGCTGTTCGAAACCGGCGCCGGCGGTTCGGCGCCCAAGCATGTGCAGCAGTTCCTCGAAGAAAATTACTTGCGTTGGGATTCGCTCGGCGAATTCCTGGCGCTCGCCGCATCGCTCGAACACCTGGCGCAACGCGAAGGCGATGCCCGCACGCGCGTGCTGGCGGAAGCGCTGGATGCGGCCAACGGCAAGTTCCTCGACACCGACAAATCGCCTTCGCGAAAAGTCGGCGGCATTGATAATCGCGGCAGTCATTTCTACCTGGCGATGTACTGGGCGCAGGCGCTGGCCGCGCAGGACCAGGACGCGGCGCTGAAGGCCCGCTTCGCTCCGTTGGCCGAGGCCTTGGCAAGCAGCGAAGCGAAAATTGTTGCCGAACTTGGTGCCGTGCAGGGCAAGCCGGTGGATATCGGCGGTTATTACCGCCCCGATGTGGGCCTGCTGAGCACCGCGATGCGACCGAGTGCGACCTTCAATGCGGCGTTGCAATCGCTCTGACCCGCGCCTGGCATCGACCGACCCGGCTTGCGCCAGGCCAGTCGTTTCCGTGCCGTAGGCGTTGCGGCTATCGGTTCACAATATTGGGGTTGTTGGTGGTGGCGATGGCAAAGCTCATTGTGGTGGTGTACACCTGATTGTTGTAATGCACGCGCAGGAAATAGGTGTAATTGCCGTTGCTGGTGCTATTGAGGTGGTGGTCAACGACTGAAATCGAATTGCCGTTGTCGCCCACCTTGAATGGGTCGAATGTGCCTGTCGGAGGCACAATCAACACCCACTGGAAGGCGTCGTTGGCACTGAAATAACCTTGCGTGAGTACGCCGGTGAGCTTCCAGGTGATGGTGGTGGGCTTGGCGTTGGCATGGACGATATTCTGGCCGCCGTGGTCTTCCACGTCCAAGAAGCTCGTGCCATTGACCGTTATCAAGCTGACGTTGAGGATATTGCTCATGCCTTGCTCCTTTGGGGCGTCAGAGGGAAAGAGGCCGGAGTTGCCGGCGTCGCCGTGCTGACAGTCACGGACGATGGATTGGGTTTGGTGTGGCTGCGGCTTCCGTGCGCAGGGCTTGGAGTCGTGGATCGCCGAGGCCGCTGGTCTGCGCTTCCAGGCTGGCCCGTGCTTTTTCGCGCAAGACGTTCGCGGCTGCGGCGTCTTCGCTGATTTCAGCCATGCGCATTCGGGCGGAATTCGTCGCCAGCACGAGGGCGCGGTCCTGAGGTTGCTCTGCGAGGCGAGGCTCCAGGTAGACCAGTGCCGCCTGCAGCGACTTTCGGGCTGCATCTGGACTTTCGCTTGCGAGTGATTGCTCGGCAGATTCGATTCTGGCTTCGGCGTACTCGCGTTGTCGCTCAGAGTTCCCGGGGTCATTCTTGGTCAAGATTTCCAGAAGGGCCAGGGCAGTTGCTGTTCGTTTTTTCGCGCCAGGCAAATCGCCCTTCATGCGGAGCAGCCGTGCCAATTGATAGCTGTAAAGTGCAATATCTTCTTGGAAATAAGCAGTCTGGGGGTCGATCTTCGCAAGTTTTTCGGCACCGACTACTGCGGATGTCAGAACGGCTTCACCACCGCTTAGATCGCCGGCCAGCGCCAGAGTCCGCCCAAGCGCTCCTTGCGCCAAGACCAGTTTCTCCAACTGCGCGTTATTTTTCGTATCTTTTTCGACTAGCGCGGACTCGATTTTGACATCGGCGCGATACTCCGATATGGCGTCACCTAGGTTGCCTTGCAGCAAAGCCATCTTTGCAAGGTTGTTGTGTACGAGCCCCAGTTCAACCTGATATTCAGCGTGATCCGGATTACTTGCAGTTAACAACAGGCAGTAGGTGAGCATGCCCTTGTATTGATTGGCGGCGCTGTCGATTTTTCCTTGGGCCTCCAGTACATGGCCCATGTTGTTGTCCAGCGTTGCAAGTTGGTAAAGCAATTGCGTGTTGTCTGGAGCCGATTTCCTCGCCTGCAAAAGCACGGCCTGTGCTGACTCGAAACCGGACTTCGCTTGTGTGAGTTCCCCCTGATACCAATGGCTGGTGCCAATAAAAGCCAGCACGTTCGCCCACGCCAATTGCCGTTCAACTTCGCCAGGTTTGGCCCGAGCAAGCTTGCCCGCCAGCACTTCCGCAGCCCGATAGGCCTGCAAGGCCTGCGGCAAGTGGCCCTGGTCCAGCCTCACGTTGCCAATTTCCTCTAGGGCTTTCGCGCGCTGTTGCAGCGCATTGTCGGTGACATCAGTGGTCGGCAGGGATTGGAAGTAGGTCATCGCCTGGTCGTTGACCGATTCGAGGATGTCCAGCCGCGAGACCTGCGAAAGCTTGTCGTTGAGATCACCGAGCATGAAGTTCACCAGCGCCTCGGCCTGCTTCTGCCGGCGTTCGGCCGCACGTTGCGCGATGACCGCCTGCACGGCTAGGTAGCTGGTCACCAGCATCACCAACAATGCCAACGCTGTGATCGCCAGCAAGCGCCGCTGTCGGCGCGCGGCCTCGCGTTGGCGCAAGCTGTCGAGCGGAATGCCAAGCAGCCCGGAGAGCAACTTCAGGCGCGCGAGCGACTTGCCGTCCTTGCCATGGCGAACATCTGCTGCAATCGGTTCGGCCGCGGTCGTCCCGAGGCTGCCGTCGGCGTTGAGTTCGAAACGCAGGGCCGGCGCGAAACATTCGCGCTCGTCGCCGCAGTTCGGCGCGCCTTCGACAATCAGGCAGTAGATTCGGCCGATCCGGCCAGTGCGCTTGAACGTCAATATCTCGTCATTGACCCACGTTGAACGCGCGGACTCGGGCGAGCACACCACGAGCAGGGCTTCGGAGTCCGCCAGTGCCGATTCGATCCTGGGGCCGAGCTCACCGGAGCTGGACAGGTCCTCGCGATCGCGGAAGATCGGCGTCAGCCGGTCCGGCAGCGGCCCGAATTCACCGCTGCTGCCGCGCAGCCGTGACGGTACCCGATAGCCTTCGATGCCACGATGCAGCCACTGCGCCCAGCGCGAGTCGGCGTGGCTGTAACTGAGGAAAGCACGATATTGCATCGGGGTCCCTGTGGATGAGCGGCTACGCAATGGCCGCCACTCGCTTGTCAGAAAACGGGAAACGGCCAGTCAGCCGGACAATTGTGCGTGCTCCAGCGGTCGTTCGCGATGCAGCAGGATCCACTCTGCATGTTCCTCGAGACAGGCGCGCCCCAGCGCAAACAGTAGCTGTCGGATTTCTGCTTCGGAGCGGATGTTCTGCAAGCGCTCACTGCAACTGTCGAACAAGCGGCTCATGAACCTGAACTGCTTGATCAGTTCCTTGTCGGCCTTCTTGTACGAATAAGCCTCGCGGATTCCGGCCAGTAGTGGCAGCAGGCCCATCGCCATCAACAGGGATTGCTGTACGCGCGCAGCCATGCCGGTTTCACTGCCCAGCAATAGCGCGATCGCGCCGAGCAGGCCGCCGGCGAGCGCGAACGCACCCAGGCGCGTGGTCAGTTCATATGCTTGCTCGCGCCGCTGCGTCCCGCGGCGGTAGTACTCGAGCTGGCCGCCAGCGCCGTGTTTGTCGCCGATCCAGTGCTCGACCACCCAGGACAGCCAACGCGAATCGGGCTGGAAGTCTTCGTCGCGCAGCAATCCGCTGCCGCGCATGGCGTGGCGGATCCAGCTCAGGTCGACATCCTGTTTCTGCAGAAAGCTGTCGTAGCCCAGGCTGCTGTTCGGTGGCGTCTCGACACCGGCCATGCGCCAGTACAGTTGCACGCGCAAGCCTTCGGCCAGGCCACGGTAGTCCAGGTACTTGCGTTGCCATTGTCGCTGCCGGCCGAACATCGTCAACAGGAATCCGATCAGGAACAGCGCAAGAAAAGCCTCGACAAAAAACGGGCTGGCACTGACATCGGAAAACAGGATGAAGGCCAGGCCCATCAGCGCCGCGATGGCGTGCGTGGCCAGCAAGCTGGAGCGTACCCGGCGCTGGAAATGGATCGCCAGCCAGTCCGCCGCATGGAACAGGCGCTCAACGCCGGCGGTGATCGGCGGGAGCGCACCTGGAATACTCTCGTCGAACAAGAGCGACACGGACTCGGAGATCGCGCGGGCATGCCGCACCATGTCGTGATTGAGCATCTGCATCTGCCCGAACACATGGCAGTAATGCTCGGGGACTCCGCTACCGACCGGCTGCGATCCGGCCAGCGTCAGCCATTGCGCCTGCACGTCGCTGATGGCTGCGGTGCTGGCCAGGCGGCGTGAACACTTGAGGTGATAGACAAGATCGCTTTCATCGTCAGCCAGCAGGTTGGGCGCCACTTGCTCCACGCTCAGGCCGGGCATCACGTTGTGAATATGGAATGCCACTACCTGCGCGGTGCCGCCGGTGGCGTCACTGGCCGTGCCGTCCCACAGCGCCAGCAACAACTGGCTATGCGAGGAAACGAACATGCCCAACTGCGCATACTGGCGATTGCGGTTTTCGCCGCGGATGGCAATGCTTTCTGCCGTGATTCCGGGAGCCAGCGGCAATACCCGCACGCATGCCTGGGCCAGCAGGCGCCGGAATCGGGCCAGGATTTCGGGATCGGAGAAATCGCGCTCGTATTCGCCTTGCGCCATGGGCAGGGGCACGACCAATTCGATGCCCAGGGCCAGCGCTTCCTCGGCCACGAGTTGGTCGCCGCCTTCGGCCAGAGCCGAGATCAGCCGCAGCGGCAATTCGGGGAAATCCGCGCGCAACTGCAGGAAGAACTTGCGCACTTCCGCCCGAAGTATCGGCTCTTGCTCCGGCACCAGGTCGCGGTGGGCGGTCAAGCCAATGCTGAGGCAGATCCGGGCATCGAGGGGTGGAGGTGTTGCCATGGGTTGCCCGCCCGGTTGTTCGGCCCAGCCTAAAGCATCTCCCACGAGATCGGATATGCCTGGCCCCATAGAGGTTACCTATCGAAGGTATCCGAAGCATTCATTTCACACGTGTTCCTCAGGGGCCTATGGTGGCCGCACAACAACCGCCGCCCAGGAGAGAACCATGTCCGCAGAATCGAAGTGCCCGTTCCCGCACGGTGCCAGCAGCCGCGCCATTGCCGGAACCCAGGCCAATGCCGACTGGTGGCCCAACCAGCTGAACCTGAAGATCCTGCACCAGCACTCGCCGCTGTCCGATCCGATGGGCGAGGCTTTCAACTACGCGGCGGAGTTCAAGACGCTTGATCTCGATGCCGTGATCGCCGACCTCACCGCGCTGATGACCGACCCGCAGGATTGGTGGCCTGCCGACTACGGCCACTACGGCCCGTTCTTCATCCGCATGGCCTGGCACAGTGCGGGCACCTATCGCATCGCCGATGGCCGCGGTGGCGGCGGTGCCGGCGCGCAGCGCTTCGCGCCGCTCAACAGCTGGCCGGACAACGGCAACCTCGACAAGGCACGCCGCCTGCTCTGGCCAATCAAACAGAAATACGGGCGCAAGCTGTCCTGGGCCGACCTGATGATCCTGGCCGGCAACGTCGCGCTCGACTCGATGGGCTTCAAGACTTTCGGTTTCGGCGGCGGCCGCGCCGATGTCTGGGAACCGGAAGAAGACATCTACTGGGGCCCGGAAAGCACCTGGCTCGGCGACCAGCGCTACAGCGGCGAACGCGAGCTGGCCAATCCGCTCGGCGCCGTGCAGATGGGTCTGATCTACGTGAACCCGGAAGGCCCGAACGGCCATCCGGATCCACTCGCCTCGGCACGCGATATCCGCGAGACCTTCGCGCGCATGGCCATGGACGACGAAGAAACGGTGGCGCTGGTCGCCGGTGGCCACACCTTCGGCAAGGCGCATGGCGCCGGTGATCCGGGCAAGTTCGTCGGTCGCGAACCGGAAGGCGCGGAGATCGAGGAACAGGGCCTGGGCTGGAAGAACAGCTTCGGCAGCGGCAAGGGCGTGCACACGATCACCAGCGGCATCGAAGGTGCGTGGACGCCGACGCCGATCAGCTGGGACAACAGTTACTTCGAAACCCTGTTCGGCTACGAGTGGGAACTCACCAGGAGCCCCGCCGGCGCGCAGCAATGGCGACCGAGAGACCCCGCCGCCGCTTCCGTCGTTCCTGACGCGCACGACCCGAACCAGCGCCATGCGCCGATGATGACCACCGCCGACATGGCCCTGCGCATGGACCCGGCCTACGAGAAGATCTCGCGCCGCTTCATGGCCGATCCGCAGGTCCTGGCGGATGCTTTTGCCCGCGCCTGGTTCAAGCTGACCCATCGCGACATGGGCCCGCGCGCCCGTTACCTGGGCAAGCTCGTGCCGGCCGAAGTGCTGATCTGGCAGGATCCGATCCCCGCCGTCGATCATCCGCTGGTCGACGCGCAGGATATCGCCGCGCTGAAGGCGAAGATTCTCGCCTCCGGCCTGTCGATTTCCCAGCTCGTCACGACCGCCTGGGCCTCGGCTTCGACCTTCCGTGGCAGCGACAAGCGCGGCGGTGCCAATGGCGCGCGTATCCGACACGCGCCGCAGAAGAATTGGCAAGTCAACCAGCCCGCCGAATTGGCGAAAGTGCTGGCGACGCTCGAAGCGATCCAACGCGACTTCAACGCGGCGCAGACCAGCGGCAAGAAAATCACGCTGGCCGACTTGATCGTGCTGGGCGGCGCTGCCGCCATCGAAGCCGCCGCGAAGAAAGCCGGCGTTGACATATCCGTTCCGTTCGCGCCAGGGCGCGCGGATGCCACGCAGGAACAGACCGACGCGCATTCGTTCGCTCCACTGGAGCCGATCGCCGATGGCTTCCGCAACTACGCCCGCAAAGGCCTCGAAGCCGCGGTGGCCGAACAATTGATCGACAAGGCGCAATTGCTGACCCTGACGGCGCCGGAGATGACGGTGCTGGTCGGCGGCCTGCGCGCGCTCAATGCCAATGTCGGGCGAGCCAGGCACGGCGTCTTCACCACGCGACCGGAAACGCTCAGCAACGACTTCTTCGTGAACCTGCTCGACATGAACACGAAATGGCAGCGTTCTGCGGCCGAGGCGAACGTGCTCGAAGGCCGCGACCGGGCGACCGGCGAGCTCAAGTGGACCGGTACCGTCGTCGATCTGGTATTCGGCTCGAACTCGCAGCTGCGTGCGTTGGCGGAAGTCTATGCCTGCGCCGACTCGGAATCCGCGTTCGTGCGCGACTTCGTGGTGGCCTGGACCAAGGTGATGAACTTGGATCGCTTCGACCTCGCGCGCTAGTGGGAAGCGCCCGCGCTATCATCGGCGCTCCCGTCCGGAGAGCGCCCATGAAACTCGCCACCCTGTGCCTGGCCTTCGTCATCGGGCTGGGCGCCTGTGCCCACGGACCGGAACGGCAAGAGTCGCGCGAGCTCAAGCGGATCAGCCATCGGCTGGACAAGGCGATGGCCGGCGGCTGGCGCGACCCGGCCAACGTCGCCCGCGACCGCTACCGGCATCCGCGCGAGACGCTGGCGTTCTTCGGCATCCGTCGTGACATGACCGTCATCGAGATTTGGCCGGCCAAAGGCTGGTACAGCGAAATCCTGGCGCCGTACCTGCGCAAGAAAGGCCACTACATCGCGGCGATGAGCCTGCCCGAGCGTTCCGGCGATCAAGACGCGCAAGACTCGGCGCAGAAGACGCTGGACGCGTTGCGGACGAAATTCGCCAAGGATCCGGATGTTTACGAGAACGCCCAGGTGCTGGAGTTCGAGCCGGCCGCGCCCGTGCTCGGGCCGCCGGGCAGTGCCGATGCCGTGCTCACCTTCCGCAACGTCCACAACTGGGTCATGGCCGGCAGCGAAGTTCAGATGTTCGAAGCCATGTTCGAAGTGCTCAAGCCCGGCGGCGTACTCGGCGTGGTCGACCATCGCGCCGCCGATGGCGCGGCGCTGGATCACGTGAAAAACACGGGCTACCTGCCCGAGGCCTATGTGATCAATCTGGCCTTGCGTGCCGGCTTCCAGCTGCAGGCGCGCAGCGAGGTCAACGCCAACCCGCGCGATACCAAGGACTACCCGGAAGGCGTCTGGACACTACCGCCGACGCTGACGCTGGGCGCTGTCGATCGCGACAAGTACCTTGCGATTGGCGAAAGCGATCGAATGACCCTGCGTTTCGTCAAACCAGTGAACTGACCGTTCCTACAAAAGCGTCTCGCCGGTTTGCAGTTTCCACAGCGCCGCATAAGCGCCGCCGCGAGCGATGAGCTGGTCGTGGGTACCGCTCTCGACGATGCAGCCGGCTTCGAGTACGTGTATTTCGTCAGCATGTCTGACGGTTGAAAGTCGGTGCGCAACAATCAGGGTGGTGCGCTGGTGCGAGATGCGCGCCAGCGAGCGCTGGATCGCCGCCTCGGTTTCGTTGTCGACCGCCGACGTCGCTTCGTCGAGCACCAGCACCGCCGGGTCGCGATACAGCGCGCGGGCCAGCGCGATACGTTGCCGTTGACCGCCGGACAATTGCGCGCCACGTTCGCCGACCGCGCTCGCGTAGCCCAGCGGCAACGCGGCGATGAACTCGTGCGCTTCGGCGGCGCGCGCC
>JANXRY010000047.1 GCA_025356635.1 Gammaproteobacteria bacterium | reverse complement strand
GACACGGCGTCGGCGCCTTCGATGACGTGGTTGTTGGTCAGGATCAGGCCGCGCGTGGCATCGACGATCACGCCCGAACCCAGCGACTGCTGCACGCGCTCGGTCGGGAAGCCGCCGCCGCCGAAGAACTCGGCGATCGGGTTGCTCACCCGCACCACCTGCTTGGTGTAGATGTTGACCACCGCCGGGGTGACCTTCTCCAGCATCGGCGCCAGGGACGGCAGCGGTGCGCCCCCGGCCTGGGCCGGCAGGGTCGCCCAGGCGCGGTCGGGCAGGGCGGCGTCAGCCGCCCGGGCGGCGATTTCGGCGCCCGGGGTCTGGTCAATGACCGCTTCGCCCGGGACGGCGGTGAGCAAGCGGGCGGTGACGCCGCCGCCAAGGGCGGCCAGCAGCAGGCAGGCAAACAGGGAAGTCGGGCGCATGGGCTTCATTCGGGAGGGCGTCGCGGCGGTCAGGTTAACAAAAGCCACTGACCACACCGTGACCGGCGGATTCCCGGGCCGCAAAGCCCGTGAAAACGCCTAGATTCCACTTTCGCTGCACCGCACAAACCCTTGCCGGCAAAGGGAAAATTTTCGGAAACCCTGATATTGCAGGCGGTTGACAGGCCCCCGTCGCCGGCGTAGTTTGGACCCCCGGCTCCCACACAAGATGTTGGGTGGAAGCCGGGGGAGGGGCCCCATAAGTGGGGTTTTATTGCAGTTCGCTGCGAAGTCGATCACAGCAACAAAAAGAACGGTGTCCCACGCGGGCGCCCGTGGAGGAAGCAAGAGCAATGAGCACGGTTCGCCTGGAAGCGGTCAAGAACGACATCGGCAAGGACGCGGCGCAGGGCATCGCCATGCAACCGGCCTCCTACGACATCTGGGACAAGAAGTACCGCCTCAAGACCAAGCAGGGCGACCCGGTCGATGCCAGCATCGACCATACCTACCAGCGCGTGGCCAAGGCCCTGGCCGAGGCCGAACCGACCCCGGAAAAGCAGAAGTACTGGGTCGAGCGCTTCCTGTGGGCGCTGCGCCGCGGGGCCATTCCCGCCGGCCGCATCACCTCCAATGCCGGCGCGCTCGAGCACAAGCCGGCGACGTCGACCATCAATTGCACGGTGTCGGGAATCATCACCGACTCCATGGACGACATCCTCGGCAAGGTCCACGAGGCCGGGCTGACCTTGAAAGCGGGCTGTGGCATTGGCTACGAATTCTCGACCCTGCGTCCGCGCGGGGCGTATGTGTCCGGCGCCGGCGCCTACACCTCGGGCCCGCTGAGCTTCATGGATATCTACGACAAGATGTGTTTCACCGTCAGCTCGGCCGGCGGTCGCCGCGGCGCGCAGATGGGCACCTTCGACGTCGCGCATCCGGACGTGAAGGAATTCATCGGCGCCAAGCGCGAGGACGGCCGCCTGCGCCAGTTCAACCTGTCGCTGCTGATCACCGACGAATTCATGGCCGCGGTCGACGCCGACGCCGACTGGCCGCTGGTGTTCCCGGTCGGCCTCAAGGAAAAGGACGAAGTCCGCCTGGACGACACCAGCCAGGTGATCTGGCGCGAGTGGCCGCACGCGAACAACTACGTCAGCCGCGACGACGGCCTGGTCGCCTGCAAGATCTACGGCCACATCCGCGCCCAGCAGCTGTGGAACCGGATCATGGCGGCAACTTATGACTTCGCCGAGCCCGGCTTCATCCTGATCGACCGCGTCAACGAAATGAACAACAACTGGTGGTGCGAGAACATCCGCGCAACCAATCCCTGCGGCGAGCAGCCGCTGCCGCCGTACGGCGCCTGCCTGCTCGGCTCGATCAACCTGACCACCTTCGTGCGCGATCCCTTTACCGACCAGGCCCGCTTCGACTGGGAGGAATACAAGGAAGTCGTGCGCGTGTTCACCCGCATGCTCGACAACGTGGTCGACGTCAACGGCTTGCCCCTGCAACAGCAGCGCGACGAAATCCTGCGCAAGCGCCGGCACGGCATGGGCTTC
Source organism: Gammaproteobacteria bacterium (assembly GCA_025356635.1). Classification (GTDB taxonomy): domain Bacteria; phylum Pseudomonadota; class Gammaproteobacteria; order Xanthomonadales; family Xanthomonadaceae; genus Arenimonas. The sequence goes on along the minus strand of JANXRY010000047.1, from coordinate 1,063 downwards.
CTGGGTTTGGGCAGCACCGTGACCATGCTCAAGATGAAATACGGCTCGCCGGAAAGCTGCGAATTCACCGAAGCGGTGTCGCGCGAGATGGCGATCGCCGGCTGGGAAGTGGCGGTCGCGCTGGCCAAGGAAAAAGGCCCGGCGCCGATCATGGACGAGGACTTCACCGTCACCGCGGCCATGCTGCGCAAGCGCCCGGAGATGAAGAAGGACGGCTACAAGGTCGGCCAGAAGATCAAGGGCCGGCTGCTGCACGCCAGGTATTCGCGCTACATGCAGCGGGTGGCCGCGGTGGCGCCGGAACTGGTGAACGAGCTTGCCGAAGTCGGCGGAAGATTCACGCACCATAGTTCGATCGCGCCCACTGGTACGATCTCGCTGTCGCTCGCCAACAACGCATCGAACGGCATCGAGCCGAGCTTCGCCCACCACTACAGCCGCAATGTGATCCGCGAAGGCAAGAAGTCCAAGGAAAAGGTCGAGGTCTACAGCTACGAGCTGCTCGCCTACCGCAGCCTGGTCAACGCCGACGCGATGCCCTACGGCACCGACGACAACACCCGCCTGCCGGAGTACTTCGTCTCCGCTGACGACATCACCCCGAAAGCGCACGTGGACATCCAGGCCGCCTCGCAGAAGTGGATCGACTCGTCGATTTCCAAGACCGCGAACGTGCCGACCGATTACCCGTACGAGGATTTCAAGGACATCTACCGCTACGCCCACCAGCAAGGGCTCAAGGGCTGCACGACCTTCCGCTTCAACCCGGCCGCGTTCCAGGGCGTATTGGTGAAAGAAGCGGACCTTGAGAACACTACCTACCGTTTCGAACTCGAAGACGGTTCCGTGGTCGAGGTGAAGGGCAACGAGGAAATCGAGTACGACGGCGAGATGCATTCGGCCGCCAACCTGTTCGATGCCTTGAAAGAAGGCTACTACGGCAAGTTTTGATTTTTGGATTTTCGCCAAGGCGAAAATCCGGGTATACCCTGACATTTCGCGAGGAGTACGAACATGAGCAACGGCAACGGCGTCAGCAAGTCCATTTCCAACGCCATGGGCA
>JANXRY010000016.1 GCA_025356635.1 Gammaproteobacteria bacterium | reverse complement strand
ATCGAGGTTACCGGTAGGTTCGTCGCCGAGCACGCAGGCCGGGCGAGTCACCAATGCGCGGGCAACGGCGGCGCGCTGGCGTTCGCCACCGGAGAGTTCACTCGGTTTGTGCCGAAGCCGATGCCCAAGACCCACGCGCTGCAACAAAGCTTCGGCTGGGCCCCGTGCTTTCGCGGCAGATTGGCCGCGAATCAACAGTGGCATCATCACGTTTTCGAGTGCGCTGAACTCGGGCAGCAAATGATGGAATTGATAGACGAAGCCCAGTGCTGAATTGCGCAAGTCGCCGCGCGTCGACTCAGAAAGCGATGACATGGCCTGCCCAGTCACGTAGACCTCGCCCGAACTTGGCGAATCCAGGCCGCCCAGCAAATGTAGCAAAGTGCTCTTGCCAGCGCCGGATGCGCCCACGATAGCCACCGTTTCGCCCTTGGCGACCGATAGTTCCAGGTCGCTGAAAACCGGCGTACCCAGATCACCTTCGCGGTAGGTTTTACCGAGCCGATGGCATCGAATCACGGTATCCATGGCGAGAGGCTCACTCATAACGCAATGCCGATGCCGGGTCGGTGCGCGCTGCGCGCAGCGCCGGATAGATCGTCGCCAACAGGCAGAGCACGAAGGCGATGATCGCTACCAGCACAACATCATTCACTTCGATGGCAGTTGGAACGCCGCTGATGTAGTAGACGTCGGCCGGCATTAGTTCACTGCCAGTCAGTCGCTCGATAAAATGGACAATGTAGGAAAGGTTTTCCGACAGCAGCAGGCCGCCGCAGACGCCGAGCCCAACACCGATCACGCCGATAACCGTGCCTTGTACGACGAATACCCGCATCACCGCGCCCGGCGACAATCCGAGCGTGCGCAGGATGGCGATGTCGGCTTGTTTGTCCTGCACCAGCATCACCAGCGACGACACCAGGTTGAAAGCGGCGATGGCGATCAGCAGTGACAGCAGGATGAACATGATGGTTTTTTCCATCTTCAACGAGCGGAAAAAATTCTCATGGTCGCGGGTCCAGTCGCGCACCCGATAAAGCCCCTGCATACGGTTGGCGAGATCACGCGCCAGCGGCCAGGCGTTCCAGAGATCATCAAGCTTCAGGCGCACGCCAGTGACGCCCTGATCCATGCGCAATAGCTTCTGGGCATCGGTCATGTGAATCACGGCCAGGCCGAAATCGTATTCCTGGGCGCCGACTTCGAAGATGCCGGCGACGGTAAACCGACGCGCGCGCGGAATCGGCCCGACCGGCGTCATGGTTGCTTCGGAAACAAACACGGTGACCGAATCGCCGACACCGACGCCCAGTGCCTGCGCCAGCTCGGAGCCTAGCAGGATGCGGTATTCGCCGGCCTTGAGGTCGGACAACTTGCCCTGCTTCATCTTGGCGCCTAGTTCGGAAACCTTGGGTTCTTCGTCCGGCAGTACGCCACGAATCATCGCACCTTGCCGACGGTAGCCCTGCAATAGCGCCTCGGATTCAACATAGGGCGCAGCGCCGAGGACACGTTTGTCCTGCCGGCTTACGGCGATGGCATGCGGCCAATCGAGCAACGGGCCATCAACGCCCTCGATGGTGGCATGCGCGACCATGCCGAGGATGCGGGTGCGTAGTTCTTCCTGGAAACCGTTCATCACCGAGATCGTGGTGATCAAGGCGGTGACGCCGATCAGGATGCCGAGGATCGATGCCATCGAGATGAAAGAAATGAACCCGTTCCGGCGTTTGGCGCGCAGATAACGCAGGCCGATCGCGAACGACAGTGGCTGGAAGAGGCTCATTCGATGCGAGCTCGTTGAGCGGCTAGGCGCAGGCGGCGGCGCGCGGCAACGGACAGCGTATCCGGCCACCAGTTCCATCGCTGGCGAACGCCGTCCTGATCCAATCCGGTGACGGTGACCAATCCGCCCCGGAAAACGGCTCGCGGCTCGCGCAGGTCATTCCAGGCCAGCACCCGGGGTGGTGTTTGCAACTCGCGACGCGCCAGCCACAGGCCATAAGCGACCGCCACCAGCCCGAACGGAATGGCCAGCGGCCAAGGCAGGTTGCTCATCATCAACGCCAGTGCCGCCAGCAAACCGAGCGCCGCGAGCGCGGACGCCAGCATCCGCGACGGTTGCCAATCAATGCGGCAGTTCAATGATTCGTTCGACGAGGGCATGCAGTTCCTGATCTTCGGGCTGGTTGCCCGGTTGGGCGCGGCCCATGCACCACCGCCACAGCTTATCGTCCTCGCAGGCCAGCAGCCGTAGGAAAACGCCTCTTTCGCTATCGTCCGCTTCCGGCCAGCGCTGGTCGAGGTAGCGCAGCATGAGTTGGTCGAGTTCGCGCATGCCACGCCGGCAACGCCAGCGCAGCCGACCGAGGTCGGTGTCTCCGGTCACTACAGGATGCCGACGGCCAGCACCGCCCACAGGGCCCAGAGCACCAGGCCTCCGAGCAAATAGACCTGGAACCGATGCATAACCTTGTTGTAGGTGCAGTGGATATAGCTATGTGCGTAGCGAAGCGCCACGAATGCCCAAGCCAATGCCAACGTCACCGCCGACACTTGCGCAGTGAGATAGGCGATCACCAAAGCCAGGTAGAACAGCACCGGCAATTCGAACAAGTTGCGGAAGTTGTCCGCCGCCCGTGTGTCCTTCACCAGCGCGGCCATCTGGCTGGACAAGGCTACCGCTTGCGGATGGATGCGCTCGCGCTTCATCTCGCCGATCCGCGTGTTGTACATGCGCAACCAGACCAGCGCGGTGAGCGCGGCCATGGCGAATGCCGGCAGCAGCATTAGGTTTCCGGTCATGGCGATCAGGCTCCGCGCCGTTGCAGCATCAGCTTCTTTATTTCGCCGATCGCCTTGGCCGGGTTCAGGCCTTTCGGGCAGGTCCGCGTGCAATTCATGATGGTGTGGCAGCGATACAACTTGAACGGATCTTCGAGCTCATCGAGGCGCGAGCCGGTGTCTTCGTCACGGGAGTCGACGATCCAGCGGTACGCCTGCAACAAGATCGCCGGGCCGAGATAACGGTCGCCGTTCCACCAGTAACTCGGGCAGCTGGTCGAACAGCAGGCACACAGGATACATTCATACAGGCCGTCGACCTTGGCTCGATCACCCTTCGATTGCAGGCGCTCGCCACTGGCCGGCGGCGCGCTCTGGGTACGGATCCAGGGTTTTATCGAAGCATATTGCGCATAGAAATGGCTGAGGTCTGGCACCAGATCCTTGACCACCGGCATATGCGGCACGGGATAGATCGGCACTTCGGATTTCGTGCAATCGCTGATTGCCTTGGTGCAAGCCAGTGTATTGCTGCCGTCGATGTTCATCGCGCAGGAGCCGCAAATGCCCTCGCGGCAGGAACGACGGAAGGTCAGCGTCGGGTCGATCTCGTTCTTGATCTTGATCAGCACGTCCAGGACCATCGGCCCGCAGCTATCCATGTCGACATCGTAGGTGTCGGTGCGCGGATTCGCGGCATCGTCGGGATTCCAGCGGTAGATCTTGAAGCTGCGCACGTTCTTCGTAGCGGCCTTGGCGGGAAAACGCTTGCCTTTTCCGACCTTGGAATTCTTCGGGAGAGTGAATTCGGCCATATCAGTACTTGCGCTCTTTCGGCGGGATGACGCTGACATCGCTGGTCAGCGTGCTCAGGTGCACGGGGCGGTAGTCGATCGTCGCGCTGCCCTGCCCATCCAGCCAGCACAGGGTGTGCTTCATCCAGTTGACGTCATCGCGCTTGCTGAAATCCTCGCGGGCGTGGGCACCGCGCGATTCCTTGCGGTTTTCCGCCGAGACCATGGTGACAACGGCCTGGCCGAGCAGGTTCTGCAGTTCCAGTGTCTCGATCAGGTCGGAATTCCAGATCAGCGAGCGATCCGAGACTTTTACATCCTCGAAGGACTTGAACACCTCACGGATCTTGCTCACGCCTTGCTGCAGCGTTCCGCCAGTGCGGAACACCGCGGCGTCATTCTGCATGGTGCGTTGCATGTTCAAGCGAATATCCGCCGTCGGCGTGCTGCCGTTGGCGTTGCGCAGCTTGTCGAAGTTGGCGAGCGACTTGTCGCAGGCCGACGCCGGCAGCGACTTGTGTGCTTGCCCCGGCTTGATCGTCTCGGCGCAACGATTGGCCACCGCGCGGCCGAACACTACCAGATCGAGCAGCGAATTCGAGCCCAGGCGATTGGCACCGTGCACCGACACGCAGGCGGCTTCCCCGATGGCATACAAGCCGGGCACCACGGTGTCAGGATTGCCATTCTTCAGCGTAACCACTTCGCCGTGGTAGTTGGTCTGCAAGCCGCCCATGTTGTAGTGTACGGTCGGCAGCACCGGGATGGGTTGCTTGGTCACGTCAACGCCGGCAAAAATCTTTGCGGTCTCGGCGATGCCCGGCAGCTTCTCGTGGATGACTGCCGGATCGAGGTGGGTCAGGTCGAGGAAGATGTGGTCCTTGTGCGGGCCGACGCCGCGGCCTTCGCGAATTTCAATCGTCATCGAACGGCTGACCATGTCGCGCGGCGCCAGGTCCTTGACGCTCGGCGCGTAGCGCTCCATGAAGCGCTCGCCGTTGGAATTGCGCAGGATGCCGCCTTCGCCGCGCACGCCCTCGGTGATCAGGCAGCCGGCGCCGTAGATGCCGGTCGGGTGGAACTGCACGAACTCCATGTCCTGCAAAGGCAGGCCGGCGCGCAAGGCCATGCCACCGCCGTCGCCGGTGCAGGTGTGGGCCGAGGTTGCCGAGAAATACGCGCGGCCATAGCCGCCGGTGGCTAGCACTGTGCCCTGGGCGCGGAACAAGTGCAGTGTGCCTTCGGCCATGTCCAGCGCGAGCACGCCGCGGCAGGCGCCGTCCTCGTCCATGATCAGGTCAAGAGCGAAGAATTCGATGAAGAACTTGGCGTCATGCTTTAGCGACTGCTGGTAAAGCGTATGCAGCATAGCGTGGCCGGTGCGGTCGGCAGCGGCGCAGGTGCGCTGCGCCGGGGGGCCTTCGCCATATTTCGTGGTCATGCCGCCGAACGGACGCTGGTAGATCTTGCCATCCTCGGTGCGCGAAAACGGCACGCCCTGGTGTTCGAGTTCGATCACCGCCGCCATGGCGTTGCGGCACATGTATTCGATCGCGTCCTGGTCGCCGAGCCAATCCGAGCCTTTCACGGTATCGAAGAAGTGGTAGCGCCAGTCGTCCTCGCCCATGTTGCCGAGTGCGGCGGAAATGCCGCCCTGCGCCGCGACCGTATGCGAACGGGTCGGGAAGACCTTGCTGATGCAGGCGGTTTGCAGGCCTTTCGCCGCGAGGCCGAAAGTGGCGCGCAAACCGGCGCCACCGGCTCCGACCACGACCATGTCGTACTTGTGTTCGATGATTTTATAAGCAGAAGTCATGGTTGGTTCAATTGATTGGTTCAGGCGGTGACGACGATGCGGGCGATGGCCAGCAGCGAGGCTATGGCAGCGATGGCGTAGGCGAACTTGTTGGCAATCTGCAAGGCAATCTCCGCCCAGCCGTGAACATAATCCTCAATCACCACTTGCAGGCCGAGGCGCGCATGCCAGAGCAGCGACAGCACGAATGCACTGAGCAACGTGGCATTCACCGGCCGGGCGATCAATTCTCGTGAAGTCAGTTGGTCGGCACCCATCAGTTGCAGAGCGAACCAGGCGAACCATGGCGTCAGCAGCATCAAGGCGACGGCAGTCAGCCGCTGAAGCCACCAGTGATTGACGCCATCCTTGGCCGTTCCCAAGCCACGGGCGGTGGCGAGCGGGTCGCGCAAATTCATGGCGCACCCCCGGCATTCATGGCAAGCCAGGCCAGCATCGCGGTCAGGATTGCCGTCATGGCCAACACCACGTAGCCACTGGCATAAGCGCGGGGGATTTCGAAGCCCCAACCGACATCCCAGAGCAGGTGCCGAATGCCGTTGAGGAAGTGGTAGACCAAAGCCGTTGTGAAGGCCAGCAAGGCGAACTTGCCGACCATCGAGCCAGCCCAGTACTGAAAGCAGGCGAAGGGGTCGCTGCCGCCCGCAACCGTCAACAGCCAAGCCACCAGAGCGAAAGCTCCGAACGCCAGCGCCACCCCGGTGGCCCGGTGCAGGATCGACATCACGCTGGTGAGTTGTCGGCTGTAGATGCTCAGGTGCGGCGACAGGGGGCGTTGCTGAGCAGCCATATGCGGGGCTCGCTGGAAATCAGGGAAGGATGGATGAATCGGCGTGGAGGCAACGTCAGGAAGCAATTTCGGGAAGAAATAATGTCAGAAGTCGATGCAGCGGCCATTCTTCTCCCAGTCGCCGTATCGGGTCGGATCGGGGCCGTCGCGCCCGCCTATTTCGACCACCCCGACGGGATTGGCAGGCAGGACGGTCACTTGTGGTTCCTGCGTGGCCTCGGGAGTGGGCGGGCTTTGGCCTATCATCGGCGGGTGCGAAACCATGCGCCATGTTAAGTCCCGCCCCCTTACCGTTCAAGACAATGATGGATTTCCGCTCCTTCCCCAGGCTTTCCGGTTTCACGCTGCTGCAGATCAGCGGGCCGGAGTCGGCGGCCTTCCTGCAGGCACAGACCATGAACGACGTACTGGCGCTAACCATAGGCCAGTGGCAATGGAATGGCTGGCTGAACCCGAAGGGCCGGGTAATTGCGCTGTTTGCCTTGTTGAAAGCCGCCGATGAGCAGTTTCTGGCCATTCTCCCCGACTTTCCTGCGGCTGAGTTGCTGCCGCGGCTCCAGCGTTTCGTGTTTCGTGCCCGAGTCCAGCTGCGAGTTGTAGACGACTTGGCATGCGCGGCGGATGTCGCCGTCTTATCGCAGCAAGTGGCTGGCGAGGCACTCGACTTCTCAGGTGATGGCGGGCAAAGACGGCTTCTTCTGTTGCCGGGCGCCTCGCCCTTGCTGGACGATCCTGATCCCGCAACGGATGCGCGCTGGTACGCCATGGACCTTGCCCACGGCCTGCCACGGCTACCGGAATCCCAGCGCGAAGCGTGGACACCGCAGATGCTTTCACTGGAGCGGCTCAGAGCCTACAGCCTCAAGAAAGGCTGTTATCCCGGCCAGGAGATTGTTGCCCGTACCCATTATCTGGGGCAGGCAAAACGCCAGCTTGTGCGCTTTACCGGAACAGCCTTGGCGGCAGGTCGGGAGGTCCTGGATGACACGGGGCGAGCGATGGGCAGCCTGGTCTGTGCCAACGCCGAAGGCAATGAAGGCTTGGCGGTAATGACTGCGGCCGATTCGGCGCTTCGACTGACCGATGGCAGTCTGGTCACTCCCCTGAAGTTGCAAGCGGGTTTGCAGCGCCCACTGTGACCGGGTTCACGGGCCACTCCACGGCTGTTGGCGAATGCCCGGCATTCTGCTATACCCGGGCGTAGGGAGGAAACGTCATGAACAAGATCAACGCCCTCGCGGGCATCGTCTCATCGTTGTTTTTCGCGGGAACCGCGCTTGCCGCCGACTATACGGTCACGGTTGAGCCCAATTACCCGCCGGCACAAGCGCTGGAGGTTTACAAGCCGCTACTGGACTATCTGTCCAAGGCGACGGGCCAGCACTTCATCCTCAAACCGGCCGCCAACTACCACGTCTATTGGCGCGACATGCGCGCCGCCGTGCCGGTCGATTTCGCCTTTGAAGAAGCGCATTTCACTGACTTCCGCGTCAACCACCAGCGATTCTCACCACTGGTCCGTGTGCAGGAACCAACCAAGTACGTGCTGCTGGCGGACTCGGAGAGCGCCAACGACGGAACCCATGGTCTGATTGGGTTGCGCATCGCCTGCATGTCCGCGCCCAGCATGGGCTACCTCCTGCTCGGCGAGTGGTACAAGAATCCGATCGCTCAGCCGGAAGTCGTTTCGACGGCCGCGAGTTGGAAGGATGGCGTCGAAATGGTGTTCGCAACCGAATCGGAAGGTGCGATGGTGCCCAGTTACATCGCCCAGACCTACCCTAACCTCGTGCCGATCGCTACCTCGCGTGAATTCGTCGGCCGGGCGTTCTCTGCAGGCCCGACGGTGCCGCTGGAAGTTCGACAGAAAGTGGCCGCGGCACTGATCAAACTGAGGTCCGCCGAAGTTCTCGGAGAGCTCGGCGCCACAGCTTTTGTGACGACCAACGCGGCCGAATACGCCGGCAACGAGCGCTTGCTGCGCGATGTCTTCGGTTACCAGCCGTTGCGCGGGCGAACTGCGCCAGCGGTTGCCGCACCCGAGGACAATCAACCTGGCTTGACGGTCAAGGGCGGCGGCAAGTAAACCTGCCGACCCGTCTCATTCCACCTCGAAGAAGATCGTATCGAGGACGTTGATGGCTACCGCCTGGCCCATGCTGATGGTGCCGGACTTGCGCAAGTGCAGTTCGTCGCGATGCAGGCGCAGTTCGTTGTCTTGGCCAATGCAGACGTAAGTCGCGTTGGTTGAGCGGTCGGCGATCATGAAATGACCGCGTTTGAATTCGATCTGCGCGTGCGTGCGACTGACCCAGTCGGCTTCGACCACCAACTGGTTGCTGGCTTCACGACCCATCATGAACGGCTCGGAATTTTCGTCCAGTTCGATCAGGCGATCGCGATGGCGCAGGCGCAGCTTGCCGCCGACCGGTGCCTGCGCCGCGGCATCGCCGATGCGGATGGCGCTCTGCACCATGGTCATTCCGGAGGTATCTTCCTGCCAGATCACATCGACGATTTCAATGGGCAAAAGCTTGCCACTCACCCGAGCGCGGCCGAGCCCGCGTGTTTCTGGCAGTTTCCCGGCAACACCCTGCACGGTTGCGGCGGTGGTGACGATCTGCTCGCGCTTGGCCAGTGAAGCCATGCGCGCGGCGACATTGACGGCATCGCCATAGACATCGCCGTTTTCCTCGAGCGCTTCGCCATGATGCAGGCCAATGCGCACGGCGAGGTTGTCGCGTACGAAGTCGATGTCGCGCGCCATCTTGCGCTGCATGTCGCAGGCGGCCAGCAAACCATTGAGCGCGCCTGGCAAAGTGCACATGATCTCGTCGCCGATGGTCTTGATCACCCGGCCGCCATGCTGAACGCAAATCGCACTCAGGGCATTGAGCACCATCGCGATCAATCGGCGCGCTTCGACATCGCCCTTGGTTTCGAACAGGCGAGTGCTGCCGCTGACATCGGCGAACAAAATGGTTTGCGGGCGGGATTGACTCATGGTCTGAAGTATAAGCCGGGGGGTATCCGATTGAACGGACTCAGGCCATCGATCCGGCCATCGCCACGATATCCTCGTCCGAAGGAATAACCAGGAAGGCGGCGCCCGCCAGCGGCGTGTAGGTATCCTGTCCGACCACGCGGCGCAGCGGCTTGGCGCCCTGCCCGGCCTCGACCACCGCCGTGATCACACCTTCGCCGACGCCGGCGCTGCGCCTGCCTTCGTCCACCACTAGGATGCGCGCGCAGTCGCTGGCATGGCGGGCGATGGCCTCGGCATTGAGCGGTTGCAGCCAGCGCAGGTCAACCACACGGACTCTCCAGCCGTGTTTCTTCTCGATCGCGCGGGCGCCGCGCAAGCTCATCGGCACGCCATTGCCGAAAGTGAAGATCACCAGATCCCTGGCTTCCGGGAAATACACCCGTTCCTCGCCGAGGACCATGGCCTGGTCTTGCGGCGGATAACTCGTAAGCCATTGGCCATCACCGGCGTCGTACAGATCCTTGGTCATGTACAGCGCAATCGGTTCGAGGAAAGCGCAGACGCGGCCGTCGACCTTGGCCAGCGCCATCATGGTGCGCAGCATGGTCGCGGCATCGTCGCCACGACTTGGACAACCGACCACGAGTCCGGGAATGTCGCGCAGCGCGGTGATCGAGTTGTCATTGTGGAAATGTCCGCCAAAGCCGCGCTGGTATCCCAGCGAAGCGATGCGCATGACCATCGGATTGCGATACTGGCCGTTGGAGAAGAACTGCAGCGAGCAGGCCTCACCGCGAATCTGGTCGCAGGCATTGTGAAAATACGCCAGATACTGGATCTCGGGCATCGGCAGCATGCCCATGTTGGCGTAGCCCTGGGCCAGGCCCAGGATCATGGTTTCATCCAGCAATGTGTTGAATACCCGCGCCCCCTTGAAGGTCTTGTGCAGGCCCTTGGTGACCGTGTAGACACCGCCTTTCTGCGCGACGTCCTCGCCGAACAGCAGCGCCTCGGGGTATTTGCAGAACAGGTCGTGCAGCGCGTTGTTGATCTGGATCGCGAGATGGCGCGGCGGCTGAATTTCCGGCAGTTTCGATTCACTGCCGAAAACAAGCGCGCGCTTGTCGTCGGCGATAGTACGGGCGGCTTCAGCCTTGACCATCTCCGGGGAGTACGGTGCCAACGGCACCATGACTTCCTTCAGGTCGGTGAGCTTCGGTCGGCGGTCAGCTTCCTCGGCGGCAGCGAAGCACTTCACACGGATGAATTCATACAGACCGAGCACATCGTCCGGCGTCATCAGACCCGATTCAAGCGCGATCGCGGCCGAACGCAACAAGGGATCGCTAGCCTCGACCGCCATCAATTCCTCGAAGCTGCGCCACTCGATCTCGAAATCGGTACCGGCATGGCCCATGATCCGGGTGGTGCGCAGGTGCAAAAAGGTCGGTCGGCGCGTGCGCCGGCAGTGCTGTACCGCCGATTCGACCTGGCCATAGCCTTCGGCAAGATCGAGGCCATCGGCGAAGAAATAATCCAGCCCAGGGCGCTGCCGGAAAGCATTCGCAATCCAGCCGGTCGGCGTCTTTACCGAAATGCCGATGCCGTTGTCTTCGCAAACGAACAGCACCGGCGCCGGCAGTTTCTGGAAGGCGGTCCACTGCGCGGTATTGAACGCGGTCTGGGCGGTGGCATGATTGCTGGAAGCGTCGCCGAAGGAACAGATCGCGATCGAGTCTTCCGGGATCGGCAGCGCATGGCCGATGCGCCGCGCCTGTTCGATGGCGACCGCGGTGCCCAGGGCCTTGGGCAAGTGCGAGGCAATGGTCGAAGTCTGCGGCAACACCCACAACGGCTTCGAACCCCAGACCTTGTGCCGACCGCCGGAAATCGGATCG
>JANXRY010000099.1 GCA_025356635.1 Gammaproteobacteria bacterium | reverse complement strand
CACGATTCCCTCGACGGCATGACGCCGATCAAGTTCCGTCAACTCAACGCCGAAAGCTCTACTTTAGAAGTGTCCGCTTGACGGGGGAGCTTACGGATCTTCCCCCGGCAGCGGACGCCAGGCAACAAAAAACCCGCCGAGGCGGGTCTTGAGTTTGCATTCCGGCACTGGTGCCCAGGAGAGGACTCGAACCTCCACGGTTTTACCCGCTAGTACCTGAAACTAGTGCGTCTACCAATTCCGCCACCAGGGCAGGCCGGAAACGCGAGCCGCGCAATCTAGAGACCGGCGTGGCTGTTGTCAATTTTAACCCATCCGGGGCCCGCCCGTCAGGGTCCGGCCAGCGGCCGGGGTGTACCATTCGCGCATGACGAAATCGACCAAGAAGCCCGCCGGCGGCAAACGCCCGCCGTGGCTGCCCGACAGCATCAAGCTCAGCTCACCCGGCAAAGCCCCGGCCAAACCCGCGGCCAAGTCCACTTCCAAGCCTGCCCGCAAGGGCCCTGGCAAGCCCGGCGGTCCCAAAGCTGGAACGTCACGCCGTCGCTCCGATCCCCACGCCGGCCGCGAATCCGAGCGCTACGAGAACCCAATCATCAGCCGCGAAGCGCTAATCGCGTTCCTGTCCGACGCGCCAGGTCCGTTGAACGTGGAGGAAATTTCCCGGGCCCTGAAGCTGACCGCGCCCGACCGGCTTGAAGCCTTGTCGCGCCGACTCAATGCCATGTTGCGCGATGGCCAATTGCTGATGAACCGCCGCGGCGGCTTCGCCGTGGTCGAGCAACTGGACCTGATCGCCGGCGTGGTGATCGCTCATCCCGATGGCTTCGGCTTCCTCAAGCCGGAGAAGGGTGGCGACGACCTGTTCCTGCCGCCGGGCGAAATGCGCAAGGCCCTGCACGGCGATCGCGTGCTGGTCAGCGTGACAGGCGTCGACCATCGCGGCCGCCGCGAAGCGGCCATCGTTGAAGTGCTCGAACGGCGCATGACCCGGCTGGTTGGCCGTTACAGCGAGCGCGCCGGCATCGGCATGGTGGTGCCGGACGATCGCCGCGTGCTGACCGAACTGCTGATTCCGCCGGACGCGCGCAATGGTGCTCGCGAAGGCCAACTTGTGGTCTGCGAAATCGTCGAGCCACCCTCGCGCGGGCGACCACCGATCGGCAAGGTGTTGGTGGTACTCGGCGACAAGCTCACGCCTTCGCATCTGGTCGAGGTGGCGATCCACGGCCACAACCTGCCGCACGCATTCAACGAAGAGACCCTGGCCGAGGCCGCTGCGGTGCCGCTGGAAGTGCCGGCCGAGGAAGCGCGCGTGCGCACCGACCTGCGCAAGCTGCCGCTGGTCACCATCGACGGCGAAGACGCCAAGGACTTCGACGACGCGGTCTGGTGCGAGACCGACCACAAGGGCTTCCGCCTGATCGTCGCGATCGCCGACGTTTCCCACTACGTGCGGCCGGGCACCGCGCTTGACGACGAGGCGACATTGCGTGGCACCTCGGTGTACTTTCCGGGTTTCGTCGTGCCGATGCTGCCGGAAACTTTGTCGAACGGCATCTGCTCGCTCAATCCGAAGGTCGACCGGCTCTGCTTCGTCTGCGACATGCACGTCGATTTCCAGGGCCAGGTCACCGGCTCGAAATTCTACGAAGCGGTGATGCGTTCGCATGCACGCCTTAATTACACACAGGTATGGAAGGCGGTCGGCGAAAAGGACGAAGAGGCGCGCACCCAGATCGGCGCGGTGCTGCCGCATGTCGAACGCCTGCATCAGTTGTTCGAAGTGCTGGCCAAGGCGCGCGCGCAACGCGGCGCGATCGAGTTCAGTTCCAGCGAGACCCGCTTCGTCCTCGACGCCAAGGGCGAAGTGACTCAGGCCGGCATGCTCGAACGCAACGACGCGCACAAGTTGATCGAGGAATGCATGATCGCCGCCAACGTCGAGGCGGCGCGCTTCATCCTGAAGAAAAAAGTGCCGGCGCCGTTCCGCGTGCACGACCGGCCGCCGGAATCCAAATTCGCCGACCTGCTCGAATACCTTTCCGAGTTCGGCCTGCGCTTGCCAGCGTATAGCGTGGTCACGCCCAAGGACTTCACCGTCCTGCTCAAAAAGATCCGCGAACGCCCCGATGCCGCGCTGCTGGAAACCGTGCTGCTGCGTTCGCAGAGTATGGCGGTGTATTCGACCGACAACAAAGGCCACTTCGGCCTGGCGCTGGAGGCCTACGGCCACTTCACTTCGCCGATCCGTCGCTATCCCGATCTGCTGCTGCACCGCTCGATCAAGCACGCGCTGTTGCAGGGCAATGAAGATGGCTTCGGTTACTCGGCTGAAGAAATGGCGAAACTGTGCCTGCAATGTTCGGAAAAGGAGCGCCGCGCCGACGAGGCCGAGCGCGAGGTCGACGAACGCTACCGCAGCGCGTGGATGGAGCAGCACGTCGGCAGCGAATTCGATGGCGTGATCAGCGGCGTGACCTCATTCGGCTTGTTCGTCGAGTTGGTGGAATCCAAGGTCAATGGCCTGGTCCACGTGACCCAGTTGCCGCACGACTATTATCATTTCGATCCGTTGCGCAAGGCGCTTCGCGGCGAACGCAAGGGCACGACCTACCGGCTCGGCGATCCGGTGCGAGTATTGGTTTTGAAAGCCAGCGTCGAAGACAAGCGTATCGACTTCAAGCTGGCCGAGCCGGCAAAACCGCAGAAAAAGAAAACCTGGGCGGAATGAAGGCATGAGCAAGACGAGTCACTGGATCGCCGGTATCAATGCTGTGTCCGCCGCGTTGGAGCACGACAGCAGCCACGTACTGGAAATTCTGATCGAAGCCGGCGGCAAGAATCCGCGCCTGACCGAGATCGAAGAGACCGCGCGTCGTCGCGAAATCTCGGTGCGCCGGATCGCTCTGCAGGCACTTGACGGTGTCGCCGGCGGACTGCGTCACCAAGGCGTGATCGCCCGCTACGAGGCGCCCAAGCAGGCGCAAGAAGCCGAACTGCCGGCGCTGCTCGAAGCCGCCGAAGGCAAGGCGCTGTTGCTGGTGCTCGACGGCGTGCAAGATCCGCACAATCTCGGCGCCTGCCTGCGCAGCGCGGCCGCTGCCGGCGTGACCGCGGTGATCATTCCCAAAGACAAGGCCGCGCCGATCAACGCAACCGTGCGCAAAACCTCTGCTGGCGCTGCTGATCGTATTCCGGTGATCAGCGTCACCAACCTCGCGCGCACCTTGCGTTCCCTCAAGGAAGCCGGCGTCTGGATCTACGGTCTTGATGGCGAAGCGAGCGCGGGCATCCACGCTATCGATCTACGTGGCAACGTCGCCCTGGTGCTCGGTGGCGAAGGCGAGGGCATGCGCCGATTGACGCGCGAGCATTGCGACGCGCTGGTCAGCATTCCGATGCCCGGGACGATGGAAAGCCTGAATGTTTCCGTGGCCACCGGCATCGCCCTGTTCGAAGCGGTGCGGCAACGAATGGGAGCGGCGAAATGATGGACTTGCGTTGGTACGACTTCGTCGGCTTCGCCGGCGTGCTGATGGTGCTCGCAGCCTACGGGGCGTTGCAGGCGCGCCGGATGAACGGTAATGGCGTGCTGTTCTCCTTGCTCAATCTGGTTGGTTCGGCGGGAATATTGATTCCGGTCTGGTACGCAAAGGAACTGAACTGGTCGGTACTGTTCATCGAAACCGCATGGATCCTGATCAGCGCCTACGGCATCTGGAACGCTGTGGCTGGACGATTTCGAAAATCGTAAACGCAGTGGCGGATAAATTGCGCCTACAACGACGCCAACCACTCATCGTCCGAGCCTTCGTTGACGCCTTCGAACAGGAAGGTCGACAGGTAGCGCTCGCCGGTATCGGGTAGCATCGCCAGGATCACGTCGCCAGGTTTCGCCAGTTCGTGCGCCACTTGTAGCGCGGCAGCGAAAGTGCCGCCGGCAGAGATGCCGCAGAAGATGCCTTCCTTGTGCGCCAGCGCGCGTGCAGTGTCGCGCGCCACTTCGTCGGTCACCGGCAGGTTGTGGTCATAGATGCTGCGATCGAGCACCGACGGCACCAGATTCGGCGTCCAGCCCTGGATCTTGTGCGGCGACCAGTCCTTGCCGGCGAGCATCGCCGCGACCGCCGGTTCGCAAGTAACGATTTGCGTGTCCGGGCGCGCCAGCTTGATCATCTGGCCGGCGCCGGTCAGCGTGCCGCCCGTTCCCCAGCCAGTGACGAACCAGTCCAGGCGCTTGCCGGCGAAATCCTGGAGGATTTCCGGGCCCGTAGTGTTGCGGTGGTAGGCGGGATTTGCGGGGTTATCGAATTGCTGCGCGTAGAAGGCACCGTGTTTGGCGGCGAATTCCTCGGCGCGCTTGAGCATGCCGGTGGCGCGTTCTGCGGCTGGCGACAACAAAACCTTGGCACCGAGCGCACGCATCAGTTTGCGTCGTTCGATCGAAAAGGAATCGGCCATGATCGCGACAAACGGATAGCCGCGCGCAGCGCAGACCATCGCCAGGGCGATGCCGGTATTGCCCGAGGTCGCCTCGACCACCATCTGGCCAGGCTTGAGTACGCCGCGCTCTTCGGCGTCGAGGATGATCGCCAGCGCCAAGCGATCCTTCACCGAGGACATCGGGTTGAAGAATTCGCACTTGACATACATGGTCACGCCTTCCGGCGCGAGGCGGTTGATGCGGACGATCGGTGTGCGGCCGATGGTGTCAAGAATGCTGTTGTGGATCATGGCGTGGCTCCGGTTCGAATCAAGCGATGTCGGATTCAATCGACGGCGGTGTGCCAGCGATTGAGGACTTGGCAGAACAACAGTGCGGTGCGTTCGGTATCGTACACCGCCGAATGCGCCTCATCACCGTCCCAGCCGATGCCTGCAGCCTGCACGGCGCGGCTGAGCACCGTCTGCCCATAGGCAAGACCACCAAAGCTGACGGTATCGAACACGCTGAAGGGATGGAAGGGATTGCGCTTGTGGCCGACGCGGGCAACCGCAGCATTGAGAAAGCCGAGATCGAAGTGGGCGTTGTGCCCGACCAGGATCGCGCGTTGGCAACCGGCGGCACGCACCGCGAGGCGGACGTGATGGAAAACAAGATCAAGCGCCGTGCGCTCGGGCTTGGCATCGAGAAACGGGTGACCTAGATCGATGCCGGTGATTTCCAGAGACTTCGGATCGATTTCCGAGCCAGCGAATGGCAGGACATGCGTGGAGATGGTTTCGCCTGGTGCGAACGTACCGTTCTCGTCCATCGTGATCGGTATTGCGGCGATTTCGAGTAACGCATGCCGGCTGCAATCGAAACCGCCGGTCTCGACGTCCACGACTACAGGCAAATAGCCGCGAAAACGGTCGGCGATGCGTGGCTTGGCGTCGGATTCATCCATCGGCGCAGGATAGCAGCTGCGCGCCTCATGCCATCAGGTATTCGCGGGCCAGGCTGCGGGCGCGATGCAAGCGGGCCTTGGCGGCCAGTTTGGTCAGCTTGAGTTGCTCGGAGATTTCCTCGATGGTCAGCCCTTCGAGATCGCGCAGCAGGACGATTTCCCGATAGTGCGAGGGCAGCGATTCCAGTGCGTTGGCGACATCGCGCGCCAGGCCTTTGCTCTCCGGATAATGCGGACCTTCGATATCGTCGGTGATAGGCACCTGCATCAGCATGCGCTTGAGTCGTTTGTAGCGGTTGCATTCGCGCTTGACGATGCGGAACAGCCACGAGGTAAAGGATTCCAGCTGGCGCAAGTCCATGAGCTTGCGGGAAACGGTGAACAGCGATTCCTGCACCGCGTCCTCGACGTCGTTGACCGGGCAGTGGTATTCGGCGTAACGGCGCAAGTCCTGGCGCGAGCGCTTGAGCACACGCTCAAGTGCAGCCGGCTCGCCTGCGCGAGCGGCGTGCAGGTCTTCGGTCCAGGCTGCGGCGTCCATGTTCAGCTTTCCACCGGCTCCTTGAAGGCTTCCATCGGCAGGCAGGCGCACATGATGTTGCGATCGCCGTAGACGTTGTCGACCCGCGCCACCGGCGACCAGTACTTGCTCTGCTTGAGCGAGGCTAGCGGAAACGCCGCCAGTTCGCGCGTGTAATCGTGCTGCCAGTCTTCGGCCATCACCATCGAGGCGGTATGCGGCGCGTTCTTGAGCGGATTGTCGTCGCGGTCCATCCGGCCCTGTTCGATCGCGCGGATTTCCTCGCGGATCTGGATCATCGCGTCGATGAAGCGGTCGAGTTCGTGCAGCGCCTCGCTCTCGGTCGGCTCGACCATCAGGGTGCCGGCGACCGGAAAGCTCAGGGTCGGGGCATGGAAGCCGAAATCGATTAGCCGCTTGGCGACATCCTCGGCGCTGATGCCGGTGGCGTCCTTGAGTGCGCGCAGGTCGAGGATGCATTCGTGCGCGACCAGGCCGTTGCGACCCGTGTACAACGTCGGGTAATGCGGCGCCAGGCGCTTGGCGATGTAGTTGGCGTTGAGCAGCGCAACTTGCGTGGCGCGGCGCAGGCCCTCGGCGCCCATCATGGTGATGTACATCCAGCTGATCGGCAGGATCGAAGCCGAGCCGTAGCTGGCGGCGCTGACCATGCCGACCGGCTTGTCCTCCGTGTACTTTGCCGGCAGGAACGGCGCGAGGTGCGCCTTCACCGCGGTCGGACCGACGCCTGGACCGCCGCCGCCGTGCGGAATGCAGAAGGTCTTGTGCAGGTTGAGGTGCGAAACGTCGGAGCCGTACTTGCCCGGCTTGGCGACGCCGACCAAGGCATTCATGTTGGCGCCGTCGGTGTACACCTGGCCGCCGTGGGCGTGGATGATTTCGCAGATCTCGACCACCGCTTCCTCGAACACACCGTGCGTGGACGGGTAAGTGATCATCAAGGCGGCAAGATTGTTCGAATGCTTCTCGGCCTTGGCGCGCAGGTCGGCGACGTCGACGTTGCCGTTCGAATCGCACTTCACCACGACGACTTCCATGCCGCACATCTGCGCCGAGGCCGGATTGGTGCCGTGTGCCGATTCCGGAATCAGGCAGATGTTGCGATGGCCTTCGTTGCGTGAACGGTGGTAGCTGCGGATCGCCAGCAGGCCGGCGAATTCGCCCTGCGCGCCGGAATTCGGCTGCAGGCTGACCGCATCGTAGCCAGTGCATTCGACCAGCATCGCTTCCAGGCTCTTGATCAGGTCGACGTAACCGCGGGTCTGCTCGGCCGGAGCTAGCGGATGGATGTTGCCGAACTCCGGCCAGGTGACCGGGATCATCTCGCTGGTGGCGTTGAGCTTCATCGTGCAGGAACCGAGCGGGATCATGGTGCGATCCATGGCCAGGTCCTTGTCGGACAGTTGGCGCAGATAGCGCAGCAGCTCGTGCTCGGAATGGTGGGTGTTGAATACCGGATGGGTCATGAACTTGGAAGCGCGCACCAGGCCAGCGGGCAGGGCATCCGGGATGGTCGCGTCAAGCGCATCGACATCGGCCGTGACGCCGAACAGCGACCACAACGCCTCGACGTGCTTGCGCGTACAGGTTTCGTCGAAGGCGACCGCCAGTTGGCGGCCGTCGATTTCGCGCAGGTTGAATTTGTGCGCCCGCGCCGTCGCGTGCAACTTCGCGGCATCGATGCCAGTGACGTGCACGGTGTCGAAGAAGCCGGAATTGGTCGCGATGCCGGCCTGCTTCAAGCCGGCGGCGAACAAGGTCGCCAGGCGATGCGTGCGCTTGGCAATGCGGCGCAGGCCGTCCGGGCCGTGGTAGACCGCATACATGCTCGCCATCACCGCCAGCAGCACCTGCGCAGTGCAGATGTTCGAGGTCGCCTTTTCGCGGCGGATATGTTGTTCGCGCGTCTGCAGCGTGAGTCGATAAGCAGGTTGACCAAGCGCGTCGATCGACACGCCAATCAAACGGCCGGGCATGGAGCGCTTGAACGCATCCTTGCAGGCCAGGAACGCGGCATGCGGGCCGCCGAATCCGAACGGCACGCCAAAGCGCTGGGAATTGCCGACCACGATATCGGCGCCCCATTCGCCGGGTGGCGTCAGCAGTGTGAGCGCGAGCAGGTCGGCGCTGACTGCGAGTACGCCGCCGCGCGCATGCACGGCCTCGGCGATGGCGCGGTAATCCTTCACTTCTCCGGTCGTGCACGGATACTGCAACAGTACCGCGAAGGCGTCGGTCGTTATCGCCGCGGCGTCGTCGCCGACCTGCACTTCGATGCCTAGACCCTCGGCACGGGTGCGAACGACGGCGATGGTCTGTGGATGGCAATCCAGCGACACGAAAAACAGGTTCGACTTGCTCTTGCACGAACGCTTGGCCAGGGTCATGGCTTCGGCGGCGGCGGTGGCTTCGTCGAGCAACGAAGCGTTGCTGATTTCCATGCCGGTCAGGTCGGCGACCATGGTCTGGAAATTGATCAGCGCTTCCATGCGGCCCTGGGAGATCTCCGCCTGGTAGGGCGTATAGGCGGTGTACCAGGCCGGATTTTCGAGCACGTTGCGCAAAATTACATTTGGCGTGTGCGTGCCGTAATAGCCTTGGCCGATAAAACTGCGGTAGACAAGATTGTCGTTGGCGTAACCACGAATCTTGTCCAGGGCTTCGGTCTCGCTGATCGGTGCCGGTAGCGCCAATGGCTGATCCAGTTGGATGCGCGTCGGGACGATCGCGTTGGTCAGCGCGTCCAGCGAGGGCTGGTTGAGCACCGAGAGCATGTGCGCGATCTCGTCGGGATTCGGGCCGATGTGGCGTTCGAGGAAGGCGTCGTGATTTTCGAGCTGGCGCAGGGATTCGCGGGTCATGGCAGGTCCGGGGCAAATAATCCGTGCAAGCTGCACGGGCGCGCCCCTCTGTCCTTTTGCCTGAGAGTTTTGGGGCCGCGGGTCTGAGAAACCCTTGCGTCCCATGCCCCTTCGGCGCCGGCGCAGCCACGGATGGCCGCCGATCTCTCCAGAGTCGCTCGCGCGGTACGGTTCTGGGTCCTGAGCGATTACGGGCTGTTGCGCCTTCGGCGGCGTCCGGAATCGCTTCCGGCCGCTCTCTCCCGTACCGAGCATCGAGCCCGCGTAGTTTACCCGATATGCCCCGGCGTAGAGGCCGGGCATGGATTCTACTGGCTGGTCAGGTCGCCCTTGGCGCGCCCGGCGGGCAGAGCCTCGCCGTGGACCAGGAACCAGGTGTTCTCGGCGATGTTGGTGGCGTGGTCGCCGATGCGTTCGATGTTCTTGGCCATGAACAACAGGTGGGTGCAGGCGGTGATCTGCTTGGGATCCTCGGCCATGTAAGTCAGCAGCTCGCGGAACAACGCTGTGTATTGGGCATCGAGTTCGAAGTCGCGGTTGCGCACGGCCAGCGCCGTGTCGGCGTCGCGGTCGCGGTAGGACTGCACGGCGGCGCGGACCATCTCGTTGGCGAGCTTGGCCAGCGCCGGCAGGCCACGCACGGGCGCCACCGGCGCGTTCTGGTTGAGCACCATCGAACGCTTGGCGACGTTGGCGGCGTAATCGCCGATCCGCTCGATGTCGGCGGAAATGCGCAGCGCCGCGTAGACCTCGCGCAGGTCGCGGGCCATCGGCTGGCGCAAGGCCAGCAGGCGCAGCACGTCGGTGCTGACTTCGCGCTCAAGCTCGTCGATCGCCACGTCGTTGCCGACCACGCGCTCGGCGGCGCGGCTGTCGCGGCGCATGAGCACGTCGACGGCGGCGTCCAACTGGGCGATGGCGATTTCGCCCATACGGCCGATCTCGCCGTACAGGCGCTGCAATTCGCTGTCGAAGCTCTTGACGATGTGTTCGTGTTCGGAAGGCATGGCTTGTTCTCTAGTAAAGGCGACTCAACCGAAGCGGCCGGTGATGTAGTCTTCGGTCTGCTGTTTGCCGGGCTTGGTGAAGATGGTCTCGGTGACGCCGTGTTCGACCAGCTCGCCCAGGTACATGAAGGCGGTGAAGTCGGACACGCGCGCCGCCTGTTGCATGTTGTGGGTGACGATCAGGATCGTGAATTGGTGTTTCAACTCGGCGATCAACTGCTCGATCTTGCCGGTGGCGATCGGATCCAGCGCCGAGGTCGGCTCGTCGAACAGGATCACCTGCGGCTTGAGCGCGATCGCGCGGGCGATGCACAGGCGCTGCTGCTGGCCACCGGACAGGCCGAGCGCGCTCTGCCTGAGCTTGTCCTTGACTTCGTCCCAGAGCGCGCCCTGGCGCAGCGCCGATTCGACGCGCAGGTCCATCTCGGCCCGCGCCAGCTTCTCGTAGTGGCCGATGCCGTAGGCGATGTTGTCGTAGATCGTCATCGGGAACGGCACCGGCTTCTGGAAGACCATGCCGATCTTCGAGCGCAGTTTGTTCAGCGCATAGGCCGGGTCAAGCACGTTCTCGCCATCGAGCAAGACTTCACCTTCGGCGCGCATTTTCGGGTAGATCGAATAGATCCGGTTGAAGATCCGCAACAGGGTCGACTTGCCGCAGCCGGACGGCCCGATCAAGGCGGTCACGCGCCGTTCCGGTACGTCGAGGTCGATGTTCTTCAGGGCCTGGAACTGGTCGTAGTAGAAAGACAGCCCGCGCGCGGCGAGCTTGGTCGCCGTTTCCTTCGACGGGGCGGTAGACGGCGGCGTCGCGGTCCGGAGCGGAGTGGTCATGGCAATACTCACGTCAGTCATGGCTGATCTTGTTGCGCAATAGTATGAAACGGGCGGCCAGGCCGAGCACCAGCACGAAAATCGTCATGCAGAAGGCCGCGGCCCAGGCCAAGCCGTTCC
Organism: Gammaproteobacteria bacterium; assembly: GCA_025356635.1. Taxonomy (GTDB): domain Bacteria; phylum Pseudomonadota; class Gammaproteobacteria; order Xanthomonadales; family Xanthomonadaceae; genus Arenimonas. The sequence continues at coordinate 37,239 of JANXRY010000099.1, read as the reverse complement.
AGTTCTCGAACGGGCTCATGGCAAAACTCAGCATTACCGTCGGCACGCTGGCCATCGGCTGGCTGAGGTCCGTGCTCCAGTACTGGTTGCTCAAAGAGGTGAACAACAGCGGCGCGGTCTCGCCACTGATGCGCGCGAACGCCAGCAGCACGCCGGTGACGATGCCCGGCAGCGCGGCGCGATAGAGCACCTGGGTGGTGACCTTCCATTGCGGGATGCCCAGTGACAGCGCCGCTTCGCGCATGGTGCTAGGAACCAGGCGCAGCATTTCGTCGGTGGTGCGCACGATCACCGGCAGGGCGATGAAGGCCAGGGCGATCGAACCGGCGAACGCCGAGGCGTGGCCCATCGGCACCACGACCAAGGTGTAGACGAACATGCCGAGCACGATCGACGGCGCCGACATCAGGATGTCATTGACGAAGCGGATCACGTCGCCGATGCGGCGGTTGCGCGCGTATTCCGACAAGTAGGTGCCGGCAGCGATGCCGATCGGCGTGCCGATGGCGATGGCGAGCAGGCCGATGACGAGGCTGCCGGCAAAGGCGTTGAGCATGCCGCCGTCTTCGCCTGCCGCGGGCGTCATCTGGGTGAACAGCGCCGGCGTCAGGTACTTCAGTCCCTTGCTGAAAGTCGTCCACAGGATCCAGATCAGCCAGAACAGCCCGAACGCGGTCGCAAACCCCGCCAGCACCAACGCGAGGAAGTTGACCGCGCGGCGGCGGAAGTACAGACCCATCATTCGCCCTCACGCAACTGAAGGCGCATCAGCAGGAACTTCGCCGCGGCCAGCACCACGAAGGTCAGCAGGAACAGCACGAAGCCGAGGGCAAGCAAGGACGACTTGTGCAAGGGGTCGACCGATTCGCCGAATTCGTTGGCGATGGTCGAGGCGATCGAGGTGCCGGGATTGAGCAGGCCGGCGCTGAGTTCGTAGGCGTTGCCGATCACGAAGGTCACCGCCATCGTTTCGCCGAGTGCGCGGCCCAGGCCCAGGAAGATGCCGCCGATGACCGCCGATTTCGTGTAAGGCAGGACGACATCCCAGACTACTTCAAAGGTGGTCGAGCCGAGCGCGTAGGCCGATTCCTTGAGCCGGGTCGGCACGGTCAGGAAGACCTCGCGCATCACCGAGGAAATGAACGGGATGACCATGATCGCCAGTACCAGGCCGGCGGTGAGCATGCCGATGCCCAATGGCGGGCCCTGGAATAGCGGACCCAGTACGGGCAGGTTGCCAAGATGGTCGTTGATCCACGGGTAGATGTTTTCCCCGAGGTACGGGCCAAGCACGAACAGGCCCCACATGCCGTAGATGATCGACGGAATGCCGGCGAGCAATTCCAGCGCCGAGGCCAGGGGCGTGCGCAGCCAGGGCGGTGAAACTTCGGTCAGGAACACTGCGATGCCGAAACTCACCGGCACGGCGATGATCATCGCGATCAGCGAAGTGACCAGCGTGCCGAAGATCGGCACCATGGCGCCGAATTGCAGCGCGCCGACGTCCCAATCAGATGAAGTGAAGAAGCGCCAACCGAAGGTCTGCAGCGCTTCCTGGCCGCCCCACAGCATCGACAGCGCGGTGCCCAGGAGTGCCAGCAGCACCAGCAGGCCGGTGGCGGTGACAGCGAGCCGGAAAACCGAATCGCGCCGTGCATCACGGCGCGATTGGTCAAGCGACAGGTTCAGGTCGATGGGGGTACTGCTCATGGCAACAGCCCGGGTTCTAAACTAGAGATTCAGAACTTGAGGTTCTGCGACCAGTATCCCTGAATCTGCGTCACCAGGGCGGCCGGCAGCGGCACGTAGTCCAGCTTCTTCGCCTGCTCGTCGCCGTGGGCGTAGACCCAGGTGAAGAAGTCGCGGGTTGCCTTGGCGGCGGCAGGGTTCTTCGGCTGCTTGTAAACGATGATGAAGTTGGTCGCGGTGATCGGCCAGGAGTTCTCGCCCGGGGCATTGGTGATGACCAGGTAGAAGTCGTGCGAGTTCGCCCAGTCGGCGCTTTCCGCGGCCGCGGCAAAGCTCTCGGCGCTCGGCTGCACGAAGTTGCCGGCGGCGTTCTGCATGGCCGCGTAGCTCATCTTGTTTTGCAGCGCGTAAGACAACTCGATATAGCCGATGCTGCCCTTGATCTGCTTGACGTAGGCGGCGACGCCTTCATTGCCCTTGCCGCCGATGCCGCCCGGCCACTTGACCGTGGTGCCTTCGCCGACCTTGGCCTTCCACTCGGGGCTGACCTTGGACAGGAAGTTGACGAAGTTGAAGGTCGTGCCGGAACCGTCGGAGCGGTGCACGATGGTGATCTTCATGGCAGGAAGCGACAGGCCCGGGTTGAGCGCGGCGATCGCCGGGTCGTTCCAGGTGCTGATCTTGCCGAGGAAGATGTTGGCCAGCACCGCGCCGTTGAAACGGATCTTGCCGGCGCCGATGCCCGGGACGTTGACCACCGGCACCACGCCGCCGATCACTGACGGGAACTGCGCCAGGCCGAACTTCGCCAAGTCATCGGGCTTGAGCGGGGCATCGGAAGAACCGAAATCGACGGTCCCGGCCTTGATCTGGGCGATGCCGCCGCCGGAACCGATCGACTGGTAGTTGATCTTGTTGCCGGTGGCCTTGTAGTAATCGGCCGACCACTTGGACATGACCGGGTAGATGAAAGACGCGCCGGCGCCGGTGACATTGCTGCCGGCCTGGGCGGTGAAGGCCACGGCGGCGGCAAGGGCGAAGGCGGCGATCCGCGATTTGATCGGGCTGAGCACGGGGATTCTCCTGACGGGATCGGCGCGGATCGGTGACCCGCGCCATGATGAGTCTGAAATATGACGGCTGGATGACAGCGAACTGCCACCCGGCCGGGGCGCTTACCAGTAGATCTGGGCGCGGAGTTCGATGATGCCCGGGTCGTCCTTCAGGAAGTTGTTGACCACCTTGTTGTTCCAGGCCGGATCGAGCGAGTAGGTCGCGCTGGTCTTGGTGATGTATTTCTCGCTGCTGACCTTGACGTAATTCAGGGCGAATTTGAAATTCGAACGCCAGTACCAGTTCACGCCGAGTGTCCAGTTGCTTTCCTTGCCACCCATCACGCCGGTGACCACGGGTGAGGCCGGGTTGACGAAATTCACCGAACCGTCGTTCAGATCGGCCTTGTCGTAGCGGAGTCCCACCTGCCACATGCCACTAGCCGGTGCATCCGGCAGGCCGGTGGTGATGACGCCGTTCTTGTAGCCCCAGGTCTCGCCGGTCAGATTCCAGACGCCGTAGACGTACCAGCTGTCACCCTTGAAATCCGGGTGAACGGTGCGGCTGATATTCGTGGTCATGTATTCGCTCTGCAACTTGAACGGGCCATGCACCCAGGCGCTTTCGAGACCGATCGTGCGAATGCGCTTCGCATCGGTGAACAAACCGGTGTCGATCAGGCGTTTGCCGGACAAGTCGGCGTCCGGGCGGACGCGGAACTGGGCAGAATTGTCGGTGTTCATGCCGGCGATTCCAGTGACAGCCTGGTAGTCAACCGCAGATAATCCGAGGTGCAGGATGTTGCCGCTCTCATTGATCGGCGCGAAGGTGAAGCGACCGCTGTAGCCGTTGCCTTCACCGAGGTTGCGGGTCAGCTCGCGGCCGAACACGCTGCCGGTCAGGGTCCAGTTGTCGCTGCCAGTAGCCAGCGACACGCCGACGCGGCGCGCCACGGCCTGCATATTGTCGCTCATGGACTTGGAGATGAAGTCGTTGTTCTTGGTGCTGCTCAGTTCTTCCAGGCTGTTGGGCTGCTTGAACTGGCCGACTGTTATCGCGGTGAAGCCGCTGAACTTGTAGGAGATGTTGGCATCGAGAAACTTCTTGGCGGTGGCGTCGTAGCCGAGTACCCAATTCCACATGCCCGGGCCCTTGCCCTTGAACACGAGTTCTGAGCGGCGAATCTGCGAGTCGCTTTCCTTGCCGTCGAAAGCAGAACCGTTGAGGTTGGCGACGTCGTTGTTGAAACCGTTGTAGTCGGCCTGGATCAGGCCTTCGAAAGAAATTTCCGAGCCACCGATGACATCGAATTCGGTTTCGGCCTGGACCGGTGCGGACAGGGCCGCGAGTACGGCGAGAGCGAGGAGGTTGGGCAGCAGCTTCATGACAGTTTCCTGCGTGGGTTGTGTGGGCACCGGCGCAGGTTAGGCTGTAAAGGTTTCGTTATTGTGACAGCCCGGTCTTTTTTTTGTAGGCGCAAAGGTCACGGATCACGCAATTCGGGCAATCCGGCTTGCGTGCCTTGCAGACATAGCGCCCATGCAGGATCAGCCAGTGGTGGGCATCGCTGCGATACTCGGCAGGTACCGCCTTCATCAGTTTGTCTTCAACCGTGCGCACGGTCTTGCCCGGCGCAAGGCCAGTGCGGTTGGCGACCCGGAAGATATGCGTGTCCACTGCGATGGTCGGTTCGCCGAAGGCTGTGTTCAGCACCACATTGGCGGTTTTGCGGCCGACGCCGGGCAGGGCCTCGAGCGCGACGCGTGATTGCGGAACCAGTCCACCATGTTGTTCGACCAGGATCCGGCAAGTGGCGATGACATTGCTGGCCTTGGTGTTGAGCAGGCCGATACTGGCGATGTATTTCTTCAGCGTTTCCACGCCGAGGGCCAACATCGCTTCCGGCGTGTTGGCCACCGGAAACAATTTTCGCGTGGCCTTGTTGACGCCGATATCAGTCGCCTGGGCGGACAGCATCACTGCGACCAGCAGTTCGAACGGCGTGGAATAGTCGAGTTCGGTCGTGGGCTTGGGATTGAGTTCGGCCAGACGTGCAAACAATTCCCGGCGGGCATCGGCTTTCATCGATTCGCCTTGCGGGCCTTGGCACGTGCGATGGCTTCGGCGACAGCATCGGCGGAGCTGGCCTGCCGTCGCTGCGCAGTTTCGTCGGCGTGCTCCTCGGCTTCGCGCTGCAATCGTCGCTGCCTCGTCTGGAATCGTTGCCGGAGCTGGTCGGCGGACAGCATGGCTGCGTTCCTGCTCAGCGCCCGGTAAATACCGGTCTGCGACGGGCGAGGAATGCGCTGGTGCCTTCCTTGCAGTCTTCGGTGGAAAAAACTACTGCAAAAGCCTGGGTTTCGAAGTCGAGTGCGACGTCAAGTGCAGCTTCGCCGCCGATCAGCACGGCATCGAGCACACCGCGCAGTGCTTGCGGCGCGGCGGCCGCCAGTTGTTCGGCAACTACCAGCGTCTCCCGTTCCAGGGCATCGGCGGGGAACACGCGATGGAGAAGATTCAAGGCCAGGGCACGGGTGGCGTCAATCGGTTGGCCGAGCAGGCACAGCTCCAGTGTCGGGCTGCGCCCGGCCAATCGCAGCAGACGCTGGGTCCCGCCGAAACCGGGGATCAGGCCCAGGTTCACCTCCGGCTGGCCGAGCTTTGCGGTCTCGGAAGCGAAGCGCAGGTGGCAGGCCATCGCCAGTTCCATGCCCCCACCGAGTGCAAAGCCGTTGATCATGGCGATCACCGGTTTGCCCAGGCGTTCGATCTTGAGCATCAGGGCTTGGCCATGGTGGGAGAAATCCCGCGCCTGCACCGGTGTGAGTGCAGCCATTTCCGCGATATCGGCACCGGCAACGAAAGCCTTGCCACCTGCACCAGTCAGAATTACAGCTCGAACGGCAACGTCCGTGCCAGCCTCGGTGAAGGCGACATGGAGATCACCCAGGGTCTCGCGATTGAGTGCATTGAGCTTTTCCGGGCGATTGAGCGTGATCCGGCGCACCGCGCCGACGTCTTGCACGAGCAGGTTCTGGAACGGCATGCGGACTCCATCGGGAACTTCAAAGGCAGGAATGGGTCGGAACAGGTCGATCGCCCACGCGTCAGTGGCGGTTAAGCCGGCAGGCCGGTATCCTATCGCGTCCTCGGGGCGCCATGGCCCTTGTATCCACTTTTGGAGAGTCCTGATGAAGTTGCGTTTGCTGGCCGCCCTAGTGGCGGTTGCCCTGAGTTCGGGTGCCCTTGCCCAGACCACTCCTGCTCCGGCTGCTGCACCCCAGGCGGCAGCCCCGGCAGCCCCGGCCGCTACGGCGATCGACAAGACCACGCTGAGCTACGCCATTGGCTACGACATGGCGCGCGAACTGGCCGATCGCAATGTCGCTTTGGACATCAACACAGTCATTCGTGCCGTACAGGATGGCTACGCGAAGCGCCCGCCGACCATGCCGGCAGACAAGCTCGAAGCCACCTTGCAGCAGTTCCAGCGCACGATGGCTGATCAGGCACGTGCTGAATTCGAGCGTCAGACGCGCGACAACAAGGCCAAGTCCGATGTGTTCCTGGCCAGCAACCGGACCAAGCCCGGCATCAATGCACTGCCTGGTGGCCTGCAGTACCGGATCATCGAGCCAGGTACTGGCGCGAAACCAGTCAGCACCAACACAGTTCAAGTGCACCTGCGCGGCTCCCTGTCGACCGGCCAGGAATTCGCCAATACATATTCGACTCCCGGTGCCCAGCCAGCCTCGTTCAAGGTCAGTGACTTCCCGCTCCCCGGTGTCCGTGAGGCGTTGTTGATGATGCCCGCGGGTTCGCGCTGGGAAGTCTATCTGCCCCCGGAAAAGGCCTACGCCAATGATCCGCGCTCGCCGATCGGCCCCGGCCAGGCGGTGGTCTTCGACATCAAGCTGATCAGCGTCAAGTAAGTCACTGCGCCCGCGTCGGTTGGTCCGGCGCGGGTGGATGTATCGAGACCGATGAACCCTTCTTTTCGCGCGGTCCTCAGCCCATGCGTGGGCATTTGCAGTCTGGGCGATGACGGCCTGTGCGACGGTTGCCATCGTAGCGCCGCCGAAATTTCCCGTTGGTCGCAGATGAACGACGACCAGCGCCTGCACCTGATCGAGATCGTGCTGCCCCTGCGCGAAGTGCAGCGGGCGTGAGCCCTGGCGCACTCGCACGGTTGCCACAGGCCTTGCATTCACTGTCAGCGCCACCTGCCGGGTTGGCCTGGAATCACGCCGAATGGATCGATTTGCTGCCCGACCAGGGCCGGCAACTGCGTCCGGCTGCCGTGCTGGTTGGCCTGGTCGAACGGTCGCAAGGTCTGCAAGTCCTGTTGACGCGACGTACCGAAGCACTGCGTCACCATGCCGGTCAGATCAGCTTTCCCGGAGGGCGCATTGAATCCGATGATCCCGATCCGATTGCTGCGGCATTACGCGAAGCCCGGGAAGAGGTCGGCCTGCCGTCTGCCCTGGCGCGCCCGCTCGGCTACCTCGATCCTTTCGCCACGATCACCGGCTTTCACGTTTACCCGGTCGTGGCAATGGTCGCCAACGACTTTTCCGCCATACGCGATCCGGGCGAAGTCGAAGAGGTCTTCGAGGTGCCGCTCGACTTCCTGCTTGATCCGGATCATGTCCGCCATCTGGAAGTGGACTATCGTGGCGGCAAGCGCCGGCTGGTCGAGTTCCTCTATGGTGATTATCGAATCTGGGGCGCGACCGCCGCGATGCTGGTGAACCTTCGCGAACGTTTGGAGCGCGTCGCATGAACTGGACAACCCTGGTTTCGGCCCAAGAACTCGCCACGCAGCTTGGCGCGCCGGGATTGCGCATCGTGGATGCTCGCTTCGTGCTTGCTGGTGCCGATCCGGAAGCCGGGGAACGCGCCTGGCGCGCCTCGCACCTGTTTGGCGCCGGCTACGTGCATCTGGATCGTGATCTTTCCGATCATCGCAAGCAGGCTTCGTCCGGACGACATCCGCTGCCGGAAGCAGCGGATTTCTGTCGCGTGCTCGAACGGCTGGGCATTTCGACCGACTCGCAAGTGGTTGTGTACGACGGCGCTGACGGCGCGATGGCGGCGGCGCGTTTCTGGTGGCTGCTGAAATTGCTCGATCACGAACGTGTTGCGGTGCTGGACGGCGGCTTCGCGCGCTGGACGACACTCGACCTGCCGCTGGAATCCTCGCCACCGACGATCACGCGTGGCCATTACCACGGCGAATTCGACCGCGCGATGATCGCGGACAGCGCGGAGATCCAGCGGCGCGCCGGCGAACTACCCGGCTGGCTGGTCGACATCCGCGCGGCGGAACGGTTCCGCGGCGACGTCGAGCCGCTCGATCGCGTTGCCGGGCACATTCCTGGCGCGATCAATCGTCCGTTCTCCCAGAACATGCGCGATGGAGTTTTCCTGCCAGCGCGGGAACTGCGCGATCAATTCACCGCGCTGCTTGCGGCGCGTGAGCCAGGAAAGGTCGTGCTGCAGTGTGGCTCCGGTGTCACTGCCTGCCAGAGCCTGCTGGCGATGGAATACGCGGGACTGCATGGCGCCCGCGTCTATGCTGCGTCCTACAGCGGCTGGTGCAGCGATCCGGCCCGGCCAATTGTGACGGGTGCCTGAAAAGCGCGCGACAGTCGCGATTTTGTCACTTGAGTGCAATTTGGGATTCGGATACTCGCTTGCTACCAACGCGAGCGCGCCACGATGCGAACCTTCCTTGCCAGCCTCATGCTTGCCTATGCGCTTCCTGGCATTGCCTCAGCGCAATCCGATGATGCCGAACGCGTTCGCATCCATGGCAGCCAAACCCTGAGCGACCGCGTCCTCCCAGCCATCGTCGAAGGTTGGCTGGGAGAGGCGGGCTATTCCGGAATCCGGCATCGTCGCGCCGGGCCAGCACTGGAGATCGCCGCGACCCGCGACGGCGAACCGATCGTGTTCGAGATCGCCAGCAGCAGTACGGCGCAAGGCTATACCGACCTTATCGACGGCAACGCCGAGATCACGATGGCTGCGCGCCCGGCGACCGCTGCGGAAAAAGACGCGGCCTGGCAATTGGGACAGCTGGACGCGCCCGAACAACAATACGTGGTCGCGCTCGATGCGCTCGCGGCGGTGACCAGCCGGAGCAATGCCGTCGATCGATTGAGCGTCGCCGATCTCGGCCGAATCGTGTCCGGCCGGGTACGGGATTGGAAGGAACTTGGCGGCAAGCCCGGCGAGATCCATTTGCACGTGGTCGATGGCGCGGAATCGGATTTTCTCCGCCAGGTCCTCCGCGCAGGAACCAGCGTGCGCAGCGACGCTCGGCATCACCGCGATCGCGATGCTCTGATCGCGGCGCTCGTCGCCGACACCAATGGCATCGGCCTGATCAGGATGCCCGGCGCCGTTCCCGGCAATGTACGGGTGTTGGCGATCAGTGCGGGCGGTCGCGCGGTCGCGCCCACCAGCGTGAACTTGCGCGCCGAGGAGTATCCGCTGGTTCGTCGCCTGTACCTGGTTGGCGGACCATTGATGGGCGCACTGGGACGCGCCCTCGCGAACTACGCGATATCGCCGGAAGGCCAGGCGATCGTCGAAGGCCACGGTTTCATTTCGGTCATGCCCAGGTTGTTCGTCGCGTCGATCCCGAGCAACGCACCCGAGGAATATCGGCAGTTGCTGCAGGGAGCGACGCGCGTATCGACCAATTTGCGCTTTGCCGAAAACACGAGCCTGCTCGATTCGCGCACCGTGCAGGACTTGCCGCGGCTAGCCACTACGCTGTCCCATTTCAGGGAAATCATCCTGGTCGGATTTGTCGCCCCCGATCCCGAATTGCCGTACCGGGCGTTGGTGACCAGCCAGGAGCGCGCTGATTTCGTCGCGTCGCAGTTGCAGGTGGCTGGGTTGACGGCCAAGCGGGTCCGCGGCTTTGGTGGCGCCTTGCCGCTGGTCGGCGCGGCGTCGCGCGGTGGCTTCGGCGGCTCCCGCGACGAGCGCGTGGAAATCTGGGTCCGCTGAGCGACGATTACTTCTTCAAACGCGCCATAACCATTTGCAGGGCGGCCTGAGTATCGGGCGTATCCCATTGGTCGAGGAAACCGTCAAGTTCGCGATCGCCGAACGCTGCCAGTGCGGCAACGACGTCGGCACGAGCGATCTCGCGCGTGGCCAGCATCGGCGCGGAGGGCAGGATCAGTATCGACTGCAGCCAGACGACGCAGCGCGCGACGACTTCGCCCGATTCGGTGAGTTCATCGACGATACCAAGCGCATGCGCGCGTTCCGAGTCCACCATCGCGCCAGCGACAATCAAACGCTCGGCACGCTGCGCCCCCACGACCCGGCGCATCAGGTACTGGATCGCCTCCGGCACCGCCAGCCCGACTTGGGTTTCATTCAATCCGATCCGGAAGGGCTTGGCCGGATCCGCGCTGCGCGCCATCACCCGGTAGTCGCAACACAGGGCGAGCACGCAGCCGCCGGCCGGGTTGTGCCCGGTGATGGCCGCGGCGACCGGAATCGGCGAGCCGGCCAGCGTGCGCGCGGCCGCGAAGAAACGTGACCAACAAGCCTTCATCGCCGGGCGATCGAGCGACATCAGGTAGGGCACGTCCATGCCGCCGGAAAAAACTTTCTCGTTGCCGGACAACACAATGCCGCGCGCGCCTTCGGCAATCGCCCTTGCGTGCGCGGTCAGTAACGCATCCAGCAGTTCGTCGTGGAGCGCATTGACCGGCAGGCGGGCAAAGCGCAATTCATGGATGTCGCCATGGCGGCTGTGTTCGATCATCGTGCAGTCCTCAGGGAATCTTGACGTTGGCGGCCCAACGATAGCGCACGGTATAGCGCAACTTCGCTTCGCCGCCAGCAACGACGGGGACATCGAAGCTCACGGTCTGGGCATTGCGTTTGTCGAACGCGACGCTGCTCGACACCATCTCCCAGCCGGTCCAGCGCGGCAGGCGTTCGGTCACGCGCACGGTGGCGGCGGTGGCCTTGGCGTTCTTGAGCGTGACCAGCACTGTCTCGGTCATGGTGCGGCCGTCGCGATCGAGCTGGAAATCTTCGCGCGTGCGTTCGGCAGAAAGATCGAAAACATTGCCGATCGCCAGCGCCACGTCTTCGTTCACGGCGGTGTGGTCGAGGCTGGCCTCGCCGAGGAAATCGCTGCCGTCGAACATCCTTACGCGCCCGGCCGGCAGCGGAACGCCCAAGCCGGTGGCCTTGCTGTTCTTGAAACGCAACGTGGCAATAACCGGTTGCTGCTGGCCGTCGCCGGCGCCGTAGTTGGCATCGATGATCGGGTAGGGCGGCATCCAGTCGCCGATTTGCGCGCTGGTTTCGTAGCGGCGTTCGCAGGAAATATTACTCGCTGAATTCACCAGTGGCAGGCGCTGCACACTGCCTTGCGGAAGCGTGCCGGCATTGGGCAACTTGTAGGCCTGGTATTCGCCCGAGGCCTGCGCTTCGGGCGCGGAATCGGCCAGAACCATCTTTGGCGACGGCGCCGCCCGGGCCATCATTACTTGTGGGCCGGCCTCAGGCTGGCGATTGGGTTCGCCTGCAACGAGTGTCAGCATCACATCATTGAAATCGGCGCCGGAACGATTGACCACCATCGCTGCGCCTTCCAGCGACATCCTGCAGTCCTTGCCTTGGCCTTGTGCGTTGACGTTGTACTCGGCACGCCATGCCAGGCCGGCGGTGGCGTAACTGAGGCCGAAATCCTGATGTCCGGCATGATCGCTAGCCAGCGACCAGTTCATCGTCGGCTCGTTGACGACGCCCTCGGGCATCCGCGGCAATTCGAAACTGGAGTAGCCCGACAAGACCTTGATGCGGCCGTCAGCCAGGCGTAGCGTCAGGCCGTTACCGGCGGAAATCAACGTGCCAGTGTAAGTCTGGCGCTCGTTGCCGACGGCTTGTTCGACGGTCACTGATTGGCCGACGGCGCGGCGCAGGAGTTCGTCCTGCCCAGCGAGGGCGAAGTCGAAACGCTGGCCACGCACACTGGCGCTGCCGGCAGGCTTGAACAGCACCGAACTTGCGTCGAGTGCGCGCGGCAGGCCGCCGAGGCTGACCAGGTTGTCGCCGGCCTTGAGATCAAAACCGAGTTTGCGCTCGACCAGAGCGAAGCCGGGGCTGCCGGCCTGGCCTTCGGATTGCGCGACGGCGTCGAAGTCGCCGCTGTAGATCGTCAGAGTCGAAGGGGCGGCCGAAACAGGCTGGGTGGTAGCGAGTACGGTGGCAAGGGCGGCGGCGAGGACGTTGCGGTTCATGGGAGCTCCTGGTGGCGGGTTATCATAGGCCATGAACGTGAAACGACTCATTCTGGGGCTGCTGCTTTGCTCTCTTGCTTCAGCTGCCGTTGCGGCAACGCCTGCCTGCCAGCCGCGCATCGAGCACGCGTGGATTCGTGCTGCCCCGCCTGGGAGCACCGTGTTGGCGGGGTACGCGACCTTGCGCAATCCCTGTACGCAAGCGGTCGAGGTCGCGGAGGTTTCCGGCGCCGATTTCGGCATGGCCATGATTCATGCGACCACGGTCGAGAATGGCATGAGCCGGATGCGTGCGATGGGTGCATTGACGATTCCGGCCAAGGGCGAGGCGGTGCTGGCGCCGGGCGGGTCGCACATCATGCTGATGGATCCGAAACGCGAGCTACACGTGGGCGACAAAGTCCGACTCGCGCTGAAACTCTCGGATGGTCGAATGTTGTCCGCGGATTTCGTTGTGCGCCGCGAGTAATCGCGTGAGGGGCACTGGCCCCGACTTAGCGCCGCCAACGACGTCGGGGCCAGTGCCCCTCACGCTACTCGCAGGCGCGACGAATGGCGTCGGGAAGCGGCACGGTCTGCCCATCTCTATTCATCCAGACCATCACCGCGTGGCCGTCCGCGTAGAGAACGTCCGGTTGCGTTGTCGAGAAAATGCGGTGGCCGACGGTGACGCTCTTGTTGCCCAGGCGTTCGGTGAACAATTCGATCCGCAACGACTCCGGCCAGCCGACTGGCCGCCGATAGTTCATGGTGATCGCCGCCAGGATTGGCGCAGAGGCTTCGCCAGCCCAATCCGTGCTCAGCGATTTGAACCAGCGCACCCGCGCTTCCTCGACGTAGCCAAGGTAACTGGCGTTGTTGACGTGGTTGAAGGCGTCGAGGTCGCGCCAGCGGACTTCCTGCTCGATGGCGTACAGGATCGAACTCATGCGATCTTCTTCCGGCGCGCCGATGTCGCTGTCCCGAGCATGCGCGCCAAGAAGCGGCCGGTGTGCGAGGCCTCGGTCCGCGCCAGGTCTTCCGGCGTGCCTTCGGCCAGGATCTGGCCGCCGCGGTGGCCGCCTTCGGGGCCGAGGTCGATCACCCAGTCGGCGGTCTTGATCACGTCGAGGTTGTGTTCGATCACCACGACGGTGTTGCCGTCGTCGCGCAGCTTGTGCAGCACGGCAAGCAGGTGCTCGATGTCGGCGAAATGCAGGCCCGTGGTCGGCTCGTCGAGGATGTAAAGCGTCTGGCCGGTATCGCGGCGCGACAATTCCTTGGACAACTTCACCCGCTGCGCTTCGCCGCCGGACAACGTCGTCGCACTCTGACCGAGCTTGATGTAGGAAAGGCCGACATCCATCAGGGTCTCGAGCTTGCGCGCCAGCGTCGGCACCGGGTCGAACAATTTCAGGGCGTCTTCGACAGTTATTTCCAGCACGTCGTGGATGCTGTAGCCCTTGTAATGGATCTCGAGCGTCTCGCGGTTGTAGCGCTTGCCATGGCAGACGTCGCAAGGCACGTAGACATCGGGCAGGAAGTGCATCTCCACCTTGATCAGACCGTCGCCCTGGCAGGCCTCGCAGCGACCGCCGCGCACGTTGAAGCTGAATCGTCCGGGCGAGTAGCCGCGGGCACGCGCCTCCGGCACCTGCGCGAACAATTCGCGCAGCGGCGTAAACAGGCCAGTGTAGGTCGCCGGATTCGAACGCGGCGTACGACCGATCGGCGATTGGTCGATGTCCACGACCTTGTCGAATAGTTCCATGCCCTGCGCTTCGCGATACGGCGCGACGGTGTGCGAAGCGCCGTTGAGCTCGTTGGCGGCGAGGTGATACAGGGTGTCGTTGATCAGCGTCGATTTACCGGAGCCGGACACGCCGGTGATGCAGGTCAACAAGCCGGCCGGAATGGTCAGATCAACGTTCTTGAGATTGTTGCCGCTAGCGCCGAACAACCGGAAGCTCAGCTTTGGATTCGGTATGTGGCGCTTTTTCGGAATTTCGATAGCGCGCTTGCCCGACAGGTAGGCACCGGTCAGCGAACGCGGCGCCTTCAGGATGTCAGCGAGCTGGCCTTGGGCGATGATCTCGCCGCCGTGTACGCCGGCGCCCGGACCGATGTCGACGATGTGGTCAGCGTGGCGGATGGCGTCTTCGTCGTGCTCGACCACAATCACGGTGTTGCCCATGTCGCGCAATCGAGTGAGCGTGCCGAGCAGGCGTTCGTTGTCGCGCTGGTGCAGGCCGATCGAAGGCTCATCGAGCACGTACATCACGCCGACCAGCCCGGCACCAATTTGCGAGGCGAGGCGGATGCGTTGGGCTTCGCCGCCGGACAGCGTGTCGGCCTTGCGCTCGAGCGTGAGGTAATCGAGACCGACATCAACCAGGAATTTCAGCCGTTCACGGATTTCCTTGACGATCTTGGCGGCGATCTCGCCGCGCCAGCCGGCGAGTGTGAGTTGGGCGAAAAAGGCGAGTGCTTCATCGACCGGTCGCTGGGTGATCTGCGACAAGCTCTGGTCGGCGACGAAAACATTGCGCGCCGATTTGTTCAGGCGCGCGCCGCTGCAGTCGGGGCAAGGCCGCACGCTGATGAACTTGGACAGTTCTTCCTTCACCGCTTGCGATTCGGTTTCGCGGTAGCGGCGTTCGAGGTTGGGCACGATGCCCTCGAACTTGTGCTTGCGTTGGGTGCGGCCGCCGGATTCGGTGAGATACGTGAAGGTGATGATTTCGCTGCCGCTGCCGTAGAGCACGGCCTGGCGGACCTTGTCGCCCAACTCGCTCCAGGGCGTGTCGACATTGAATCCGTAGTGCTTGGCCAGCGAGGCGATCAACTGGAAGTAGTAGGCGTTGCGCCGGTCCCAGCCGCGCACCGCGCCGGCAGCGAGACTGAGTTCGGGATGGACCACGACCCGGGTCGGGTCGAAGAAATCGGTGATGCCCAGGCCGTCGCAGCCCGGGCAGGCGCCGACCGGCGAGTTGAACGAAAACAGGCGCGGCTCCAGTTCCGGCAGCGAGTAGTCGCAGACCGGGCAGCTGAATTTCGAGGAAAACACCATCGGCGCTACCGTGGCGTCGTCGATGGCCATGACCGAGGCCAGCCCGTCGCCGAGCTTGAGCGCGGTTTCGAAACTTTCGGCCAGGCGCTGCTTGTGGTCGGCGCGCGGCTTGAAGCGATCGATCACCGCTTCGATGGTGTGTTTCTGGCGTAGGGCCAAGGCCGGCACGGCATCGAGTTCCATCAGCATGCCGTTGACCCGGACCCGGACGAAGCCTTGGGCGCGCAACTGCTCGAACACCTGCACGTGCTCGCCCTTGCGTTCGCGCACGACGGGCGCGAGCAACATCAGGCGGCGGTCCTCGGGCTGGGCCAGGACCTGGTCGACCATCTGGCTGACGGTCTGGGCTTCGAGCGGAAAGCCGTGGTCGGGGCAGCGCGGGGTGCCGACCCGGGCGTACAGCAGGCGCAGGTAGTCGTAAACCTCGGTGATGGTGCCGACGGTCGAACGGGGGTTGTGCGAGGTCGACTTCTGCTCGATCGAGATCGCCGGGGACAGGCCCTCGATGTGATCGACGTCCGGTTTTTCCATGACCGACAGGAACTGCCGGGCGTAGGCCGACAAGGACTCCACGTAGCGGCGCTGGCCCTCGGCGTAGATGGTGTCGAAGGCCAGGGAGCTCTTGCCGGAGCCGGACAGGCCGGTGATCACGATCAGCCGGTCTCGCGGCAGGTCGAGATCGATGTTCTTGAGGTTGTGGGTACGCGCGCCGCGAATGCGGATCGTGTCCATGCGTGGGGGCGGCCTGGGTCGTCGGAACCGAATAGCTTAGCAGGGCGGTGTGACTGCGCCGTGCATAAACCTGGCCCGGCCTCGGGGCGGGGTGGAAGCAATTGACCGTAAAGGGATTTCCCCCTACAATTCCGCTTCTGTCCCGTGACCGCGGGCAGTCATTGTCCAAAATAACTACAGAGGAATTCCGGTCATGTACGCAGTCATTGTCACCGGCGGTAAGCAATACCGCGTGATGAAGGGCGAAGTGCTCCGCGTCGAGAAGCTCGATGTCGAAGCCGGCAACAACGTCGAGATCAACGACGTGCTGCTGGTCGGCGACGGCGAGAACATCACCGTCGGCACCCCCAACGTCGCGGGCGCGAAAGTCACGGCCACCGTCAAGTCGCACGGTCGCTTGGAGAAGATCCGCATCGTCAAGTTCCGGCGCCGCAAGCACCATCGCAAGCAGATGGGCCACCGCCAGTACTTCACCGAAATCGAAATCACCGGCATCGCCGGCTAAGCGAAGGGAGATAACGTCATGGCAAGTAAAAAGGGCGTAGGCTCGACCCGCAACGGCCGCGATTCCAACCCGAAATACCTCGGCGTCAAGATCTACGGCGGCCAGGCGATCGAAGCCGGCAACATCATCGTCCGCCAGCGCGGCACCGAGTTCCATCGCGGTACCAACGTCGGCATGGGTCGTGATCACACCTTGTTCGCGCTCGCCGACGGCAAAGTCGAATTCGCGGTCAAGGGTCCGAACAAGCGCCGCACCGTCAGCGTGGTTCCGGCCGAGTAATCGTCGGCTCCGCGCAGTCGAAAGGCCCCGCTTCGGCGGGGCTTTTCGTTTCACGGCTAGAATGTTCTCCACGCCCGGTCGCGCTCATGAGCGCTCCTACAAAAGCACAGGCACCTGCATGAAATTCGTCGACGAAGCTGTTATCACCGTTTCCGCGGGCACCGGCGGCAACGGCTGCGTCAGTTTCCGGCGCGAGAAGTTCATTCCGCTCGGTGGCCCCGATGGTGGCGACGGCGGCGACGGCGGCAGCGTCTGGGTCGAGGCCGACGAGAACCTCAACACCCTGATCGACTTCCGCCACCAGCGCCAGTTCCGCGCCCAGCGCGGCGAGAACGGAATGGGCCAGCAAAAATATGGAAAAGCCGGCGAGGACGTCACCATCCGCGTGCCGATCGGCACCGAAATCATCAACGTCGCCACCGACGAAATCATCGGTGATCTCACCGAGCACGGACAACGACTGAAAGTTGCGCAGGGCGGCGAGGGCGGCCGGGGCAACGTGCACTTCAAGAGTTCGGTCAATCGCGCGCCGCGCAAGGTCACCAACGGCTCGTCCGGTGAAGAGCGCGACATCCGGATGGAGTTGAAATTGTTGGCCGACGTCGGCCTGCTTGGCTTCCCGAACGCTGGCAAATCCACCTTCGTGCGTGCGGTATCGGCGGCGACGCCGAAAGTCGCAGACTATCCGTTCACTACTTTGTACCCGAACCTCGGCGTGGTCAGCGTCGAGGCCTACCGCAGCTTCGTGATCGCCGATATCCCCGGGATCATCGAAGGCGCGGCCGAAGGCGCGGGCTTGGGCGCGCTGTTCCTGCGCCACGTGCAACGCACCCGAGTGTTATTGCACCTGGTCGACATGGCGCCATTCGAGGAAGCAATGTCCCCGGCCGAGCAAGTACGCGCGATCGAGAACGAACTGCGCAAGTACGATCCGGGCATGCTCGAGAAACCGCGCTGGCTGGTGCTCAACAAGGGCGACCTGCTGTCCGACGAAGAGCGCCAGCAGCGCGCCGAGGAAATCGTCAAGGCGCTGGATTGGCAGGAGCCGTGGTTCATTGCCTCGGCGATCAGCCGCGAAGGCACTTGGCCGATCATGCTCAAGATCCAGCAATTCTTCGACGACCAGAAGCATGCTGCGCAGGAAGCGGCCGAAGACGCCGCCGCCCGCGCCGGGATGGCCGGGAATGTTTGAAGCGCAGGCAACAAAAAAGCCGGCGTCAGCCGGCTTTTTAGCTAACGTATCGACACGGCGATCAGGCGACCTTGAGCGCCTTGATACGGGCGTTGATGCGGCTCTTGTGGCGGGCGGCCTTGTTGCGATGGATCAGGCCACGGGCGGCATAACGATCGAGGATCGGCACGGCCGTCTTGAATGCAGATTCGGCGCCGGCGTGGTCGCTGGCTTCGATGGCCTTGAGCACGCGCTTGACGGCGGTACGCAGCATGGAACGCTGGCTGGTATTGCGAGCGTTGCGGACCACGGTCTGCTTGGCGCGCTTCTTGGCGGACTTGATGTTGGCCACGGCGGTTTCCTGAAAATCGGTATGAAAGGGTTGGATGGGGTGCAGAAGACTCGAAATTATGGTGGATTCAAGGGCTTGAGTCAATCGCTCCGGGTAGTCAGTCACTTCGAGGTGGGGGCGTGAGCCGCCCCAGCCTGCTGCGTTCCACGCTGAGCTTCAGCGGCGGCACCTTTGTCTCGCGAATCCTGGGGCTGGTTCGGGAGCAGGTGTTTTCGGCGGTTTTCGGTGTCAGCGCCGCCACCGATGCGTTCTGGGTGGCCTTCCGGATCCCGAATTTCATGCGCCGGCTGTTCGCCGAGGGCTCCTTTTCGACGGCCTTCGTCCCGGCCCTGTCCGAGATGAAGGAGAAGGGCAGCCACGAGGACCTGCGTCTGATGATTGCCCGGGTCTCGGGCACGCTCGGCGCGGTGTTGCTGGTGATCACCGGTTTGGGCGTCTTTTTCGCGCCGCAGGTAACGACGCTGTTCGCGCTCGGTTCCGTTGACGAACCGGCCAAATTCGCACTGACCAGCGACCTGCTGCGGATCACCTTCCCCTTCCTGCTGTTCATTTCGCTGACCGCCATGGCCGGCGCGGTGCTCAACACCTTCCATCGCTTCGCGCTGCCGGCGCTGACCCCGGTGATCATGAACCTGTGCATGATTGCGGCCGCGCTGTGGTGGGCTCCGCATTTTGCCGTGCCGGTGACTTCGATGGCTTGGGCAATCCTGATCGCTGGCATTTTGCAGTTGCTGGTGCAATTGCCGGTGCTGGCGCGGCTGGGCCTGCTGTCCTGGCCGCGCTGGGGCTGGGCAGCACCAGAAGTGCGGAAGGTGATGAAGCTCATGGTGCCGACCCTGTTCGGTTCCTCGGTCGCGCAGGTCAACCTGCTGTTCGACACGCTGATCGCGACCTTCCTGGTGACTGGCTCGCAATCCTGGTTGGCGCAGAGCGATCGCTTGCTTGAATTTCCGCTCGGCATGTTCGGCGTCGCGCTGGGCACGGTGATCCTGCCCTCGCTGTCGCGCCACCACGTCAACACCGATCACGTCGGCTTCTCCAAGGCACTCGACTGGGGTTTGCGCAGCACGTTGTTGATTTCGGTGCCGGCGATGCTTGGCCTAGTGCTGCTGGCCGAACCGCTGATCGCGACCTTGCTGCAACGAGGCGCGTTCACCGCGCACGACTCGCACATGGCAGCACTGTCGCTGTCGGCCTTGAGCTTCGGTTTGCCAGCCTTCGCACTGGTGAAGGTCTTGGCGCCGGCTTTCTTCGCCCGCCAGGACACGCGCACGCCGGTGCGCGCCGGCGTCAGCGCAATGATCGCCAATATGGGGCTCAACGCGCTGTTCCTGGCTTTGCTTTTTGCACTTTGGCATCGCCCGGAGGACCTCGACCATGGCTGGCTGCAGGGGCTGTCGAAAGTCCCCGGCCTGCACATGGCGCTGGCCCTGGCCAGCGCGCTGGCCAGCTACCTGAACCTGGCGATGCTGTGGCGGGCGCTCCGTCGTGACCAGGTTTACGACCCGCAGCCGGGCTGGCGGCGTTTCATCCTGCGTCTGGTCCTGGCATGCGCGGTGATGCTCATGGTGCTCGCGGCCGGACGCTGGCTCTGGACCGACTGGAGCGTCGGTATCTGGCTGCGGGTATTGCGGTTGGCGCTGCTGGTCGGTGCCGGTGGCGGCGCCTACGTTGCGGCGATGTTCGCGATGGGCTTCCGGATCAAGGACCTGCGCGGCGTCTGAGCGCTCGCAGCCGCTATACTTTCGCCATGACTCAGCTGTTCCGTGACGTCCAGGGCAAGCCGCTTTGCCCGGGTGGTAGCGTGGTTTGCATCGGCGCCTTCGATGGCCTGCATCGCGGGCATCAGGCGCTGGTCGGCCACGCGCGCGACCGTGCCCGCGAGTTGTCGCTGCCGGCGGTGGCGCTGAGCTTCGAGCCCTTGCCGCGCGAATTTTTCTCGCCGCGGCAGCCGCCAGCACGACTGCTCTTGCCGCGCGCCAAGTTCGAAGGTCTGCGCGCGCTGGAGATGGATATCGTCGGATTGCTGCGCTTCAACGCCGCCCTGGTGGCGATGAGCGCGGAAGAGTTCATCGAGCATGTGCTGTTGAAGAGGGTGTCGGCACGGGAAATCTGGGTGGGTCCGGGGTTTCGTTTCGGCAAGGGCCGTACAGGCGATGTCGCGATGTTGCGACGGGTCGGCGCAGAACGCGGTTTTGAGGTTCGTGAAATAGCCCCGGTGCAGGTCGATGGCGAGCGCGTGTCGAGTTCGAACCTGCGCGAGCACCTGGCCGCAGGCGAACTTGCGGCGGCAGCGCATGCTCTGGGTTGGCGCTATGCAATCGGCGGGAAAGTAGTACGCGGCCGGCAGCTAGGCAGGACGCTGGGCTACCCGACGGCCAACCTTCGCCTGGGCAGGAAACGTCCGGCGATGACCGGCATATTCGCCACTTGGGTGCACGGTGTCGGCGATGCGCCCTGGCCGTCGGTATCGAGCCTGGGCACGCGACCGACCGTGGCGGGCACTGAGCCTTTGCTCGAAGCGCATCTGTTCGACTTCAGCGGTGACTTGTACGGCCAACGCATCGAAGTAGAGTTCGTCGCGAAGTTGCGTGATGAGGAAAAATTCAATGATCTGAACACGTTGGTCGTGCAGATGGATATCGATTCCCAGCAAGCCCGGCGCGCCCTGCGTCTGGATACCCAAGACAGTGGAGCGTTGGCGTGACTGCAATTGACGCAAGCAAAGATTACAAGAGCAGCATCAATCTTCCGGAAACGGATTTCCCGATGCGCGGCGATTTACCCAAGCGCGAACCGGAAACGCTGGCGCGCTGGCAGGGCGAGAGCCTGTATGCACGCATTCGCGAGAAGGCCAAGGGCCGCCCGATGTTCGTTCTGCACGATGGCCCGCCGTATGCGAATGGCGCTATCCATCTTGGTCACGCGGTCAACAAGATCCTCAAGGATGCGGTGGTGAAGTCGCGGCTCATGGCTGGTTTCGATGCACCCTACGTTCCCGTCTGGGATTGCCACGGCCTACCGATTGAACTGGCGGTCGAGAAGAAATTCGGCAAGGTTGGCGACAAACTCGACGCCGCTGCGTTCCGGCAGAAATGCCGCGAATTCGCCACCGAGCAAATCGCGTTGCAATCGAAGGATTTCCAGCGCCTGGGCGTGCTCGGCGAGTGGGACAATCCCTATCGCACCATGGATTTCGCTTTCGAAGCCGACATGCTGCGTTCGCTGGCCAAGATCATCGAGCGCGGGCATCTTGCACGCGGCGTCAAGCCGGTGCACTGGTGTTTCGATTGCGGTTCGGCGCTGGCCGAGGCCGAGATCGAGTACGCGGACAAAACCTCGCCAGCGATCGATGTCGCCTACGAGGCGCGCGATCCGCACAAGCTGGCGGCGCATTTCGGCGTCGATGCGCGCGACGCTTTCGTTGCCGTGCCGATCTGGACCACCACGCCGTGGACGCTGCCGGCGTCGCTGGCAATCACATTGGGCGCCGAGCTCGATTACGTGCTGGTCGAAGGCCCGGATCGTGGGGGCAAGCAGCAGCTGCTCGTGCTTGCAGAGGCCCTGGCTGAATCCGCATTGAAGCGTTACGGCGAGATCCTGCTAAAGATACGTGGTCGCGCCAAGGGCGCGGCGCTCGAAGGCGAAGTGCTGGCGCATCCGTTCTACGAGCGGGTGATCCCGATCCTGCTCGGCGAACACGTCACCACCGATGCCGGTACCGGTGCCGTGCATACCGCGCCCGGTCACGGCCAGGAGGATTTCGTCGTTGGCCAGCAATACGGCTTGGTGGCGAAGTATTCGTCGGCCGAACTCAATCCGGTCGACGGCAAGGGCTTGTATTTGCCCGGCACGCCGATGTTCGAAGGCCAGCACATCTGGAAAGCGAACGAGAGCATGGTCGAGCTGCTGCGCGGCAATGGTTCCTTGCTCGCGTTCGCCAAGCTGACCCACAGTTATCCGCATTGCTGGCGACACCGCACGCCGGTGGCGTTCCGCGCCACGCCGCAATGGTTCATCGCCATGGACCAGGCCGGGCTGCGCACCGATGCGCTGGCGGCGATTGCCGACATCGGCCGCCATCGCGGCTGGTTCCCGGAGTGGGGCGAGGCGCGCATCGCCTCGATGATCGAAGGCCGCCCGGACTGGTGCATCAGCCGCCAGCGCACCTGGGGTGTGCCGATCGCGCTGTTCGTGCACAAGATCAGCGGCGAGCCGCATCCGCGCAGCGTCGAGCTGATGCATGCGATCGCCGATCGCGTGCAGAAGATCGGTGCCGACGCATGGGTCGCGCTCGATGCCGCCGAGCTGCTCGGCGCTGAAGCCGACGACTACTTCAAGGTCACCGACATCCTCGACGTCTGGTTCGATTCCGGCGTCACCCATGAAGGCGTGCTCGCCGCGCGCGGCATCGGCAAGCCGGCCGACATCTACCTCGAAGGCTCGGACCAGCATCGCGGCTGGTTCCAGAGCTCGCTGCTCACCGCTGTCGCGATGGACGGCGCCGCGCCCTACAAGCAGTGCCTGACGCACGGCTTTACCGTCGACGCGCAGGGCAGGAAGATGTCGAAGTCGCTCGGCAACGGCATCGAGCCCCAGGACATCATCAAGAACCTCGGCGCCGACATCCTGCGCCTGTGGATCCTGTCGACCGATTACCGCAACGAGATGTCGCTGTCGGAGGAGATCCTCAAGCGTACCGCCGACGGTTACCGGCGCATCCGCAATACCGCGCGCTTCCTGCTCGGCAACCTGCACGGTTTCGATCCGGCGACGCATTCGGTCGCGCACGCCGACATGCTCCTGCTCGACCAGTGGGCGGTGCAGCGCGCGCACGAATTGCAGGCGGAGATCGTCGCCGCCTACGACCGCTACGATTTCGCCGCGGTGGTGTCGAAGGTGCAGAACTTCTGCACCGGCGACCTCGGCGCGCTCTACCTCGACGTGACCAAGGACCGGCTATACACGATGCAGGCCGACAGCTGCGGCCGGCGCTCGGCGCAGACGGCGATGTTCCTGATCGCTGAGGCCTTTGTGCGCTGGATCGCGCCGATCCTGAGCTTTACCGCTGATGAAATCTGGCGGAAGTTGCCGGGTGAGCGCGTCGACAATGTGATGTTTGCGACCTTCTTCGAGGGCCTGGCGCCAATGCCGGCTGCACGCGACGGCGAAGCGGCCGCGCTGGCGCAATTGCTGGCGATTCGCGAGGCGGTTACCAAGGTACTTGAGCCGATGCGCGCGGAAGGGATAATTGGCGCGTCATTGGCAGCAGAAGTGACGGTGCATGCCGAGTTGCCCTGGCTGTCCGGATCGTTGGCTGGTATGGCCGAAGAAGCCAGGTTCCTGTTCATCACATCGCGGCTGGATATGCATCCGGGCGCGGGACCGATGCGCGTCGAGGCGCAGGCCTCGGAACACGCCAAGTGCATCCGCTGCTGGCACTACCGCGCTGATGTCGGTAGCCATCCCGACGATCCCGAGCTGTGCGGTCGCTGCGTCGAGAACGTCAACGGCGCCGGCGAAACGCGGAGGTATTTCTGATGGCGTTCGCGGCCAAGCGTAATGCCTTGCCCTGGCTCGGGCTCTCCGTGCTGTTGATCGCGCTGGATCAGTGGACGAAGTCCGTTGCGGTAGCTAATCTCGGTTACCAAAATCCCGTGCCACTGATCCCGGGATTCTGGAACTGGACGCTGACCCACAATACCGGTGCCGCCTTCAGCCTGCTGGCCAAGGCTGGCGGCTGGCAGCATGCATTTTTCATCACACTGGCGTTCCTTATCAGCGGCGCGCTGGTGCTGGCGCTCGCCCGGACCGCCCGCGCCGACTGGCGCAACGCCGTGCCGTTCGCGCTGGTGATCGCCGGCGCGCTCGGCAACGTGGTCGACCGCCTGCGCTTCGGCTACGTCATCGACTTCATCCAGTGGTACTGGAAAGAATTTTATTGGCCAGTGTTCAACGTTGCGGATTCCTGCATCGTGGTCGGCGCGGTCTTGATAGTCCTGTTCAGCATGTTTCCCGGCAAACGGGGATAATGCCGGCATGGTAGATATCGTTTTGGCCAATCCCCGTGGTTTCTGCGCCGGTGTTGATCGCGCCATCGAGATCGTCAAGCGTGCCATTGAAACCTTGGGCGCGCCGATCTACGTGCGACACGAAGTTGTGCACAACCGTTTCGTGGTCGAGGATCTGCGCCAGCGTGGCGCGGTGTTCGTCGAGGAACTCGATGAAGTCCCGACCGGTGCGACGGTGATCTTCAGCGCCCACGGCGTGTCGCAAGCGGTGCGCCAGGAAGCCGCAAGCCGCGGGCTCAAGATTTTCGATGCCACCTGTCCACTGGTGACCAAGGTGCACATGGAAGTGGCGCGGCATTGCCGTGCCGGCCGCGATGTCGTGCTGATCGGCCACGAAGGTCATCCCGAAGTCGAAGGCACGATGGGGCAGTGGCAGGCCGAGGCAGGGCTCGGGAACATCTACCTGGCCGAGAACGTCGTGGATGTCGCCACGCTGGCGATCTCGCAACCTGACAATCTGGCTTACACCACCCAGACCACGTTGTCTGTGGATGAAACCCGCGACGTGATCGCAGCCTTGCGCGTGAAATATCCAGCAGTCCAGGGTCCGCGCCACGACGACATTTGCTATGCCACCCAGAACCGGCAGGACGCGGTACGCGAAATGGCCACCCGCTGCGATTTGGTTCTGGTGGTCGGTTCGGTCAACAGTTCCAATTCCAACCGTCTGCGCGAATTGGCGGAAAAGCAGGGCGCCACTGCCTACTTGATCGATGGTGCCGAGCACATCGATCCGGCCTGGTTGCCGGGCAAGCACAGCATCGGTGTCAGCGCCGGCGCCTCGGCCCCGGAAGTGCTGGTCCAGGGCGTGATCGCGCGCCTGCAGGAGCTCGGTGCAGGCGATGTCAGCGAGCTGCGTGGCGAGCCCGAGGACATGGTCTTCGCCCTGCCCAAGGAGCTGCGGCTGACGCTCGTCGACTGAGCCAAAATTGACCGGCCTTGCCTGGACCCCTAGAATTCACGGTTCTTCCAAGAAGATTCCGCCGGAATAGCTCAGTCGGTAGAGCGGCGCATTCGTAATGCGTAGGTCGTAGGTTCGATTCCTATTTCCGGCACCATCTGCTTCCTGTGTATTGTTACAGAGCTGGCCCGCTGCGGCGGGTTTTCTCTTGGGACGCCCAATGGCCAAAGCCAAGACTGCTTACGTGTGTTCCGAGTGTGGCGCCGACCACAACAAGTGGCAGGGCCAGTGCGGCGAATGCGGCGCATGGAACACACTGTCGGAGTTCGTGGTCGAGCCGGCGGGAACGGCCAAGACGGTGATCAAGAATGTCGGCTATTCGGGCCGCGTGGACGCTGCTGCGATCACCCCGCTCAAGCAGGTCAGCCAGGTTGCCGAAGTGCGCAGCAGCACCGGCATCGGCGAACTTGACCGTGTGCTGGGTGGCGGAATGGTCGAGGGCTCGGTGGTGCTGGTTGGTGGCGATCCGGGTATCGGCAAATCGACCCTGTTGCTGCAGGCGCTGGCGGCGATGGCTGCGCGGGTGCCGGCTTTGTACGTGACTGGCGAAGAAAGCCTGGCGCAAGTTGCAAGTCGTGCCCAGCGCCTGGGACTTCCACTCGATGGTCTCGACGCACTGGCCGAAACCGGTGTCGAAAAAATCCTGGCGCAGGCCGCGCGATCCCGGCATCGGTTGATCGTCGCCGACTCCATCCAGACGTTGTGGTCCGAACAACTCAACGCCGCACCGGGCTCGGTGAGTCAGGTGCGCGAGAGTGCGGCGCGCCTGGTGCGCTACGCCAAGGAGACCGGCACGTCGGTGTTCCTGGTCGGGCATGTGACCAAGGAGGGCGGCATTGCCGGCCCACGCGTGCTCGAGCATATGGTCGATGCGGTGCTGTATTTCGAAGGCGAAGTCGGCAGTCGTTTCCGCATCTTGCGCGCGTTCAAGAATCGCTTCGGTGCGGTCAACGAACTCGGCGTATTCGCCATGACCGACAAAGGCCTGAAGGAAGTACCGAATCCTTCGGCGATCTTCCTCTCTGGCGCATCGGGCCCGACGCCTGGCAGCGCGGTGATGGTCACGCGCGAAGGTAGCCGACCGCTGCTGGTGGAAGTGCAGGCGTTGGTCGATCAAAGCCCGCTGTCGAATCCGCGTCGCGTCACGCTTGGCCTCGAACAAAATCGCCTGGCGATGTTGCTGGCGGTGCTGCACCGCCACGGCGGTGTCGGCGTCTACGACCAGGACGTTTTCGTCAATGTCGTTGGCGGCATCCGCGTGCAGGAAACTGCTGCCGATTTGCCGGTACTGTTGGCGGTGCTCAGTTCATTGCGCGATCGACCGCTCGCGGAAAAAACCGTGGTCTTCGGCGAGGTCGGCCTGTCCGGCGAGATTCGCCCGGTGCCGAACGGCGAGGAGCGCCTCAAGGAAGCGGCGACGCACGGATTCAAGCGCGCCATCGTGCCCATGGCCAATGCGCCGAAGAAGGGCCGGGTTGGCGAGATGGAAGTGATCGGCGTGGAGCGATTGTCGGAGGGGTTGGCGCACCTGTAGGAGCGGCGTAAGCCGCGACCGAGAGGTACCGAAGGGCTCCGTGTCGCGGCTTACGCCGCTCCTACAGGAAGTATTACGAACGGTGCAGGATTTGCTCGAGAACGTATTTGCTGCCGAAGAACGCCAGCGCCAGCAGCGCCATGGCGACCAGCGTGAGCTTCACCGCGCGCGACCCGCGCCAGCCATAGCGCCAACGCCCGTACAGCAGCCAGGCGAACACCAGCCAGGACGCCACCGACAGTGCGGTCTTGTGCCAGAGATGTTGCGAGAGCAGGTCCTGCACGAACAGCACCCCGGTGACCAGGGCGATGGTCAGCAAGGCGAACCCGGCCGTCAGGCTGCGAAACAACAGCGTTTCCAGTTGCGTCAGCGGCGGCAAGGCGCGTAACCAGCCATGCAACTGCCGTTGCCGGAGCGCGCGTTCCTGGAACCACAGCATCATCGCCAAAAGCGCCGCAATCGCCAGGGTCGCGTAGGCAAGCAGGGCCAGCCAGGCATGCAGCATGAGCCGCCAGTCGAGATTCTCAGCGCGACCATGGCCGTAGCCGTGGAATAGCAGCAGCAAAGCAGCTGCGAGCGGATAAACCACCACGCCCAGCGCCTGCACGCGTTGCCCAAGCGAGGCAAAGGTGGTCAATGCTGCCATGCCCAGGCTCACCAACGAGAGTGCTGCGAAAAAGTGCAGGTCCGGGCCGTTCAGCGCGTGCCAGTCTTCGACATGAATCCAGGCGTGCAGGAGCATGGCTGGGATGGCCAAGGCCAGTGCAGTGCGATTCAACGAGAGACCGTCCTGGCGGGTCGAACGCAGCAACAGCCCGCCGGCAGCGAGATAGGCCAGGGCGGCAAGCGTCGGGATCAGGAAGGCAGGCATCGGCAAAGTTTCGCACAAGGGCCGGGGCGGTGCCGCGTTATACTTCGCGCCCATTGATTCACTGAAGAATTCCATGTTCGAGTCGCTGACCCAGCGCCTGTCCGGCACCTTGCAACGCTTGCGCGGCCGCGGCCGCTTGAGCGAAGACAACATTCGCGAATCGCTGCGCGAAGTGCGCGTAGCCTTGCTTGAGGCGGACGTCGCGCTGCCGGTGGTCGTGGCCCTGATCGAACGGATCAAGGTCCGCGCGGTCGGCCAGGAAGTGCTGACCAGCCTGACGCCCGGCCAGACCCTGATCAAAATCGTCCACGACGAAATGGCCGCGGTCATGGGTTCTCAGGCCAGCGACCTGAATTTCAACGTGCCGGCGCCCGCGATCATCCTGCTGGCCGGCCTGCAGGGCGCGGGCAAGACCACCACGGTCGGCAAGCTGGCCAAGCACCTGAAGGAAAAGCGCAAGAAGAAGGTGATGGTGGTCAGCTGCGACGTCTACCGTCCGGCCGCCATCCAGCAGCTCGAAACCCTGGCCAAGCAGGTGGACGTGCTGTTCTTCCCGAGCGAAGTCGGCCAGAGCCCGGTCGATATTGCTCGTGCGGCCATTTCCGACGCGAAGAAGAGTTTTGTCGACGTGCTGCTGGTGGACACCGCCGGCCGGCTCGCCATCGACGAAGCGATGATGGCCGAGATCAAGGCCTTGCACGCCGCGATCCATCCGGTCGAGACCCTGTTCGTGGTCGATGCCATGACCGGCCAGGACGCCGCCAACACCGCCAAGGCCTTCAGCACTGCCTTGCCGCTGACTGGTGTGGTGCTGACCAAGACCGATGGCGATGCCCGCGGCGGCGCCGCACTGTCGGTGCGTTACATCACCGGTCAGCCGATCAAGTTCGTTGGCGTCGGCGAAAAACCTGATGGCCTCGATGTCTTCCACCCGGAGCGCGCCGCCAGCCGAATTCTTGATATGGGCGATGTCTTGTCGCTGGTCGAGCAGGTGCAGTCCGGCGTCGACCAGGACAAGGCGGCAAAATTCGCCGAGAAGGTCGCCAAGGGCAAGCGCTTCGACCTGACCGACATGCGCGACCAGCTCGAACAGATGCAGAACATGGGCGGGCTGGCCGGCTTGATGGACAAGTTGCCGGGCATGGGCCAGGTCCCGGACCACGTCAAGAACAAGGTCACTGGCAAGGAAGTGCCACGGATGGTGGCGATCATCAATTCGATGACCAAGAAAGAGCGGCGCAATCCGGCGGTCCTGAACGGTTCGCGCCGGGCCCGCATTGCCAAGGGCGCCGGCACCACCCCGGCCGAGGTCAACAAGCTGCTCAAGCAGTACGAGCAGATGGAATCGATGATGCGAAAGCTGTCCCAGGGCGGGATGAAGGGCATGCTGCGGGGCATGAAAGGCCTGATGGGCGGCGGGATGCCCGGTGGTGGCTTTCCAGGGGGCTTCCGGCGCTGAGTGCCCAAGACCGGGTTTTCTCAGGCCGGCCAAGCGGTTATACTCTCCGGCTACCCGGCGGCCCGGATTGACCGATGCCCGCTGGCTTTCAGCAGACTTAGAGAGCAAACCGAACATGGTCAAGATTCGCCTGACCCGTGGTGGCGCCAAGAAGCGTCCCTTCTACCATATCGTCGTCACCGACCATCGCAACAAGCGCGATGGTCGCTCGTTGGAGCGCGTGGGTTTCTACAACCCGGTTGCCAAGGGCAACGAGAAGCGCGTTGAACTCAACGTCGAGCGCGTGAAGCACTGGGTTTCTCAGGGTGCGCAGCTGACCGACAAGGTCGGCGTGCTGTTCAAGGAAGCTGCGAAGGCTGCGGCCTGAGCTTTTCCCCTGCGGCATCTCGCGGGGACTCCGTCATGACTCAAGAGCGCCGAATCCTGCTGGGCAGGGTCCTCGGCGCTTTTGGCGTTCGCGGCGAAATAAAGCTGCAGAGCTTCACCGATCCGCCGATGGCACTGCTCAAGTACCAGCCCTGGCGATTGCTGCATGCCGGAGCGGAATCCGAGTTGTCCGGCGCATCCGGTCGCGATACCGCCAAAGGCGTGGTCGCGCGCTTTCCTGGCGTCGAGGATCGCGACGCCGCCGAGGCTCTGCGTGGCGCCGAAGTCTGGGTGGAGCGCAGTCGTTTGCCAGCGCCGAAGTCGGGCGAATATTACTGGATCGATCTCGAAGGGTTGAGCGTCGTCAATCGCGAGGGCGTCGTCCTCGGCACCGTCTCGCATCTGTTCGAAACCGCTGCCAACGACGTTATCGTGGTAACTGGTGATCGTGAACGATTGATCCCGTTCCTGCCGGATCGATTTGTGTTCGCCATCGATTTCGAAGCAAAAACCATCACCGTCGATTGGGACGCGGACTTCTGATGCTGCGGATCGACGTGCTCAGCCTGTTTCCGGACTTCATCCGCCAGGCCGCCCAGGTCGGCGTGGTCGGGCGTGCGCTGGAGCGCGGCCTGTTGCAAGTCGAGGCCTGGAATCCGCGTGATTTCGCCACCGACAACTACCGCCGCGTCGATGACCGCCCCTTTGGCGGCGGCCCTGGCATGGTCATGCTGCCAGAGCCTTTGAAGGCCTGTCTCGATGCGGCGCGTGCCGCTTCGCCCGAGCCAGCCAAGGTCATCTGCCTGAGCCCGCAGGGGACGCCGCTGACCCAGGCCAAGGCGCGTGAATTGGCTGCGATGCCCCGGCTAATCCTGGTTTGCGGTCGTTACGAGGGGCTGGACGAGCGCTTTCTCGAACGTGAAGTCGACGAAGAACTATCGATCGGCGATTACGTGCTGTCCGGTGGCGAGCTTGCCGCTGCGGTGGTGATCGACGCGGTCGGCCGCTTGCAGGAAGGCGCCTTGAACGACGCTGGATCCGCCGCCCAGGACAGCTTCGAGGACGGCCTGCTCGACTGCCCGCATTACACCCGGTCCGAGGCCTGGGGCACCGAAGGCGTCCCCCCGGTCCTGCTCTCGGGCGACCACGCCAAAATCGCCCGCTGGCGCCGCCAGCAAAGCCTGGGCCGGACCTGGCTACGTCGCCCGGACCTGCTGGCCCGGCTGGTCCTGGACAAGACCGATGCGGCCCTGTTGGCGGAATTCCAGGCGGAATGGCGGGCCCTGGCTGGAAAGCCTGAAAACCCCTAGCCAATCAGTCGTTTCGCCCGTTATAATTATCAGCTTACTGCTGCCGACCGGCAGTCCAGATTCGACCGATCGCAAGATCCCACCGGTGCAACCATGAACAAGCTCCTCCAGCAATTTGAAGCCGACCAGATCACTCGCAAGCTGCCAAGTTTTGGCCCGGGCGATACCGTTGTGGTCAACGTCAAGGTCAAAGAAGGCAATCGCGAGCGCGTCCAGGCCTATGAAGGCGTGGTTATCGCGATCAAGAACGCTGGCCTGAACTCAGCCTTCACTGTCCGCAAGATCTCGCACGGTTTTGGCGTTGAGCGTGTGTTCCAGACTCACAGCTTGGTCATTGACTCGGTGTCGGTGAAGCGCCGCGGTCATGTCCGCGCCGGCAAGCTCTATTATCTGCGCGACCTGCAGGGCAAGAAGGCCCGCATCAAGGAAGACCTGTCCGCCCGTTTGGCCGACTGATCGCTTCCCACCGCTCATCAAGACGGCCGCAACAGCGGCCGTTTTGCTTTTCCAGGCCATGAAAGAACCACTCACTACCGTTCGACTCGATCTTTGGCTCTGGGCTGCGCGTTTCTACAAGACGCGCTCGCTGGCCAAGCAGGCGATCGAGTCCGGCAAGGTCGAGATCGAAGGCCAGTCGGCCAAGCCCGCACGCCCGCTACGCGGTGGCGAAGAGTTGCACGTTCGCCGGGGCGAGGAGCGCTTCGAAGTCACCGTGTTGGCTTTGAGCGACAAGCGCGGCTCGGCGACGATCGCGCAGACCCTGTACAGCGAAACCGAAGAATCGCGCGAACGCCGCCTGCGCGAAGCTGCTGAACGACGTGCCGCCAACGCCGGCTATCGGCCGCCCTCGGGCAAACCCGACAAGCGCGCCCGCCGCCTGATCCAGGCGCTGGGCGATATCGACTCGAGTTAGTGGTTCCCACTGTGTGGCAACACACCGACAGCGCAATTGACCAATGTCAAGGTGCCCCATTGGGGTCGGTTCCACACTCCCTACAAGTTCCGAGTTTCGGGCAAACAGGGAGAACAACATGCCACGGTCAATCTTCGAATGCATCCCAGGCCGGGCTACCGGCTGGATCTCGATTTCAGCAGCGGTGGGCTTTGCCGTCGCGGTCACGACAGTGTGGCCCGCCAATACGACGGCGTTACCGCTGTTTGCCCGACAGACCGGGCAGAACTGCGTGGCCTGCCACGCTGGCGGGCAGTTTCCGGAGCTGACCCCGTACGGGCGCCTGTTCAAACTGACCGGCTATACCATCGGCCAGCGGACGATTCCGCTGTCGGCGATGGTCGTTGCCAGCGCATCGAAAGTCGCCAACACCAGCAAGAGTGATGACCCTTCGAGCGATTTCCAGAAGAACGGATCGTTGATCGTTCCGACGGGCAGTGTGTTCGTTGCCGGCAAGGTGACCGATAACATCGGTGCCTTCCTCCAGATCACCTACGACAACTACGCCGGGCAGTCCGACGATGGCGGTTACATCGGCCATAGCGGCGCTGACAACATGGAAATTCGCTACGCCGATCGCCATGTGGACGCACACAATGATTTCATCTGGGGTATCTCGGCGAACAACAACCCTTCCTTCGCGGACCCGTGGAATTCCGCCGCCGCGTGGATGCAGTACGTTCCCGTTCCCAGTCCGACGAGCAGCAGCTTCATCGACGGCAATACGCCTTATCCGGGGATCGCCGCCGGCGGCAATATTGCCGGGATAAGCGCCTACGCCTATTGGAACCAGACCATCTACGCCGAGTTGGGCGGTTACCGTACCGCAAACGGCTTGGCGGCGTTCATGAGCGCGGGCGTACCGAAAGACGAGAAGACCATGCTTCAGGGCACCAACCCATACTGGCGCTTGGCTTGGTCTCATGCATGGGGGGCGAGCAACATCATGATTGGGACATCCGGCATGGTTGCTGACGTCTACGACGATCCGCTCGACACCTCGGACCCGAACAGCGTCCATCATTTCCGCGATATCGGCTTCGATTCCCAGTACCAGTATCTGCTCGATCCGCACACGATCACGGCGCAGCTCGCCTACACGCGGGATCACCACCGTTATCCGGCGTTTCTGGCCAACCAGCCGGTCGAGGATGCCAATGGCGACCCGCTGCCCGACACCAATGCCAGCGACACCACCAATGTGTTCCGGGCGAAGGTGAGTTACGTGTACATGGCCAAGTACGGCGGCAGCCTGGCGCATTTCAACCAGAGCGGCAGCACCAATTCGGCGCTGTACGACCCGACCCGCGTCTACGGCAATGTCTCAGGTAGCCCCGCCATCAGTGGCTGGACCTGGGAAGCATTCTGGACGCCCATCCAATACATGCGCGTCGGCGTCCAGTACACAATGTACGAAAAGTACAACGGTGCATCGCACAACTACGATGGCCAGGGCCGCAACGCGAGCGACAACAATTCGTTGTTCTTCTATGTCTGGGGAGCGTACTGATGGACACGAAACGCATACTGTTTGTGGCGGGCATGGTCGGCGTGGCGGTTGGTTGCGCGAATCTGCAACGTTCGCGCGATACCGCGAACCCGAATGTGTCTGGCGATACTTTGGCACAACAGGTTTGTTCGAATTGCCATGGGCAGGCCGGCAATTCCGTGTCACCTAATTTCCCCAATCTCGCCGGGCAGCAGGAGGCTTACATCACCTCACAGCTCAATGAATTCAAGGGGCACAGCCGCCAGGATCCTGCCGGTTTTGAATACATGTGGGGATTGAGCCACAACCTGAGCGACAAGCAGATCCAGGAGTTGGCCGTGCATTTTTCTGGGCTCGCACTGGAGCGGCAGCCCGTTGAAGGCGAGCCGGAACAGATCGCCGCAGGCAAAGCTATCTTCACCGATGGCGTGCCCGGCAAGGGCATTCCGGCCTGCAACACCTGTCACGGCCCCAAAGGCGAAGGCATGGCAACGTTTCCACGCATCGCTGGGCAACACGTCGACTACCTGATCAAGCAACTGACGGTGTTCCAGCGGACCAATGACCGGCCCAATGGCGCCATCATGAAGACCGTCGCCCACGAGTTGACCAAAGAGAACATCGACAACGTGGCGGCCTACCTGCAGGCGATGCCGAACCAGTAGGGATCAGCCCTTACCGGTCGGGGCGATGTCCTCCGTCGGCGCATCGGCCGCCGGCAGCGCCGACTGGTAGCGCGTGACCAACTGCCAATCATTGCCCTGCTTCTTCCAGACATCGACGATGTAGCTGCGTGACAGCTCCGCGGTGTCGCCGCTGGCAGGAACGGACCGGACGAAACTGGCGACGGCCACGTCGCCGAGCTCATGCACGCTCAATTGCTCCATGTCGCCCGCATGGCCCGATGCGGCTGCGGCGAGCCAGTTGGAGCGCGTGGTCGGTTCGCCGGGATGTTCGCCCGGCCGCAGTTCGAAGTCGGGTGACAGCAGTCCGTCGATGGCGGTCTGGTCATGCCCTGAAATAGCCTTCGCAAGGATCTTCTCGAGGTCGGAAAAGACCAGCATGAAACGGGTCATAGACACGTTCTTGATCAGGTCATCAGCTCGTGCCGGCGGTCCGGCGAACGATGCAATGGCAAGCGCGATCAGGAGCGGAGCGGGGAGATGTCGTAGCGGATTCATGGCAGTTCTCCGGTTTGCATTTCCCATCCTTGCATGGAAAGCAGGCAAAGAAAAACCGCATGCACTCGCGCGCACGCGGTTGTTCAAGTGGAGCTAAGCGTCGAGATTACTTGGCCAGTCGGCAGGCCTGGGTCAGCGCCGACCAGTTCTGCTGGATCAGGTAATCGCGCGTGCCGAGCTTCATGTTGGCCAACGCACCATTGGCAGCCTTGTACGTGGTTCCGAAGTTCCATGCGCACTTGTCGCCGTTCTCCGCGCCGCTCCGGTCGTACCAGGCGTTCAGGTCCGGATCGGTGGTTTCTTCTTCCAGTTCATGGGCAAAGACGCTGGCCATGGCATCGGCGCCGCTGTTGCCGTTCGGGCCGGTCACTTGTTGGCCACAATTGCCCGGATACTGGACCGCCGGGTCGCCGACGAAGGAGTACTTGACGTCCACACCATTCATCGTCGCAGCGGTGTGCCAGCCGCAATAGCTGGTACCGAAGCCGGACTTGTGCACGTCGGCCGAGGTCAGCACGAAATAGATGCCGTTCGGGTCGGGGTTGGCGCCAAACGCGTGGTTGTTCAGGGCAATCTGCACGATGTTCTGAATCTGCGTATCGCTGAGCGAGGTGGATGCCGGGCCTTGCGAGTAAGCGTCAGTAGTGGAACCCATGTAGCTGACCGTGCCGGGCACGTGGACGTTGGCGCTGTTGTAGTAGCTCTGATTGATGTTGAAGTAGGGCGAGCCGCCGATCGAGGAGGCGAAGTCGGTCAGGATGCTCTGGGTGCCGCTAGCCCAGCTGCCATACCAGATGATGTAAATGTTGTTGGTCGCGGTAATCACCGGACCACCATGCAGGGTGATGTTGGTGGTCGGCTTGCCGCCACCACCGGCCTGACCGCCCGGCTTGTTGCCTTCGTCGACGCGGCCGCTGACGGCCTCGCCCCAACCCTTGCCGGTGGGACGGTACAAGTTCGCCAGTGGCTGTGTTGACGTCAGCTAGCCCGGGGCGCTCGATGGGTCAAAGTGTGACGAAGTTCTGGTAATTCATATCATTTCCCTCCGGGCAGGCGTATAAAAGTCAAGTTAGTGCGCCGCTTGACCTATTTGGACCAACTTTCAGGGGAGATTCCTAGATGAATTTTATCCGCCAGACCTTCGCGCTCGCGGCCGTTGTCGCGGCTGCCGCGACTTTTGCCCCGGCACCCGCCGCGGCACAGGTCCGTGTTCCGGATGTCGCGCGTCGCCCGGTCGTTTCGCTGCCGGTGCTGCATGACGTCTCGATTCCGCTTCGCGACATCAAGCCGATTCCGCCGCGCCGCGGGCGGTTCGAAAAGCCGATCAAGCTGCCAAACATCAATTTCGTCAACGGCCCTGATTCCGTCGTCCAGCGCATGGTCACCCAGCAAGTCGCCGCGACTGCCGGAGTGGGCATGGAAGGCGTCGGTCTCGGTAACGGTTACGGCGTCAACGCCGCCCCGCCGGACACCAACGGCTCGGTCGGCGACACCCAGTACGTGCAGTGGGTCAATGAAGCCTTTGCCGTCTTCAACAAGACCACCGGCGCCCAGATCTATCCCGCCACCGGTGGTGCCGCCGGCAACACCTTGTTCTCCGGCTTCGGCGGCGCGTGCCAGAGCAACAACGACGGTGACCCCATCGTGCTTTGGGACAAGGCCGCCCATCGCTGGATCATGACCCAGTTCTCCGTCTCCACGACGCCCTACCTGCAATGCATCGCTGTCTCCCAGACGGCCGACGCGACCGGCGCCTGGAACCGTTACGCCTACTCCTTCGGCACCGGTTTCAATGACTATCCGAAGTTCGGCGTCTGGCCGGATGCCTATTACGCGACCTACAACATCTTCAACGGCAATTCGTTTGGCGGCGCAATGGCCTGCGCCTACAACCGTACCGCGATGATGGCGGGGGCGGCGGCACCGACCCAGGTCTGCTTCAACGCCGGCACTGCTTACGGCGGTATGCTGCCGTCCGATCTCGACGGTTCCACGGCCCCGGCCGCTGGTTCGCCGAACTACTTCCTGAATTTCGGCTCGAGCAAGTTGAATCTTTGGAAGTTCCACGTCGATTGGGCGAATACCGCGAACTCCACGTTCACTGGTCCCACCGCGATTGCCGTGGCTGCCTTCACGACCGCCAGCACGGTGCCGCAGGCAGGCACGTCGCAAAAGCTGGATGCTCTGAGCGATCGCCTGATGTACCGGCTCGCCTACCGCAATATCGGCGGCCACGACACCTTGCTGGTGAACCACTCGGTAGCGGTTGCTTCGTCGGGCAAGGGCAAGCCTCCGTCCCAAGCTGCCGTCCGCTGGTACGAACTGCGCGGTACCGGTGGCAATTTCAGCGTCTACCAGCAGGGCACGTTCGCGCCCGACGCCAGCCACCGCTGGATGGGCAGCATCGCGATGGACAAAGTCGGCAACATCGGACTCGGCTACAGCCGGTCGTCCAGCACTTTGAACCCGTCTATTTTCTTCACCGGCCGGGCTCCCGGCGACGCGCTCGGCACCATGCAGGCCGAAGCCCAGCTCAAGCTCGGCACTGGTTCGCAGTCGACCGGCCTCTCGCGCTGGGGTGACTATTCCAGCTTGAGCATCGATCCGGTCGACGATTGCACGATGTGGTACACGACGGAATACATCGCTGCGAACGGTACCTTCAACTGGCATACGGCGATCAACAGCATCAAGTTCGCCACCTGCAACTGATCCATCGATAGCGTTTCCCAGGGGCCGCCCGGCGCAATCCGGGCGGCCTCTTCACGTCAGAGGCCGGATCATCCGAGAGACTTGAGCCGATAGAGCGCTTCCAGCGCCTGTTTGGGCGTCAGTTCGTCCGGGTCGATCCCGGCCAGGGCCTCGACCACCGGCGGCGTCGCCGGAACGAACAGGCCCATCTGCAGGGGTTGGTCCAGGGATTGCGGGGCG